>SKVW01000225.1 GCA_007129255.1 Bacteroidales bacterium | reverse complement strand
AGGGAGGAATACATCCGGAATTTTGAAGAAAAGGATCTGGGGAATTATAAAATCAGGTTTGATTGATTTTACCCTGCCAAGCATAAAAAAAAGGATCTGGGTTTTTAATTCAGATCCTTTTTTTTACTAAGCCAAAGGTTTATCAGGAATTCGACTTTTCTTTTTCTTTTTCATCCGGCGGATCTTTTTTCGCCGCCTTTTTTACGCTAACCTTCACTTCTTCACTCTTCTTGTCAAAGTCAACGAGAATAACATCTCCGGACTCCACTTTGGTTTTGATGATTTCCTCTGCCAAAGGATCCTCCATATATTTCTGGATGGCCCGCTTCAGCGGCCTTGCGCCATAAGCAGGATCCCATCCTTTCTCAGCAATAAAGTCCTTGGCCTTATCGGTAAGTTTAACGTTGTAGCCAAGTTCATCAATACGCTTATAAAGCATAGCCAGTTCGATATCAATGATTTTGAAGATGTCTTCTTTTTTAAGGGCGTCAAAAATAATTACATCATCCACACGATTGAGAAATTCAGGTGCAAATGTTTTTTTCAGGGCATTTTCAATCACACTCTGGGTATATTCTTTTGATGCAGACTGCTTTGCAGGTGTATTAAAGCCCACGCCCATTCCAAAATCTTTCAATTGACGCGAACCGATATTGGAAGTCATAATAATGATGGTATTTTTAAAATCAATTCTTCTTCCCAGGCTGTCGGTCAGCATTCCATCGTCAAGCATTTGCAGCAGCAGGTGGAAGACGTCCGGATGTGCTTTCTCAATTTCATCAAGGAGCAGTACCGAATAAGGTTTGCGCCTTACTTTTTCGGTAAGCTGTCCGCCTTCTTCATAGCCTACATACCCGGGAGGTGCTCCAATCAGTCGACTCACGGCAAACTTCTCCATGTATTCGCTCATGTCAATGCGGATCAAAGCATCTTCCGAATCAAACAAATGACGCGACAGGGTTTTAGCAAGGTGCGTTTTACCAACGCCTGTAGGCCCAAGGAAAATGAAAGAACCAATAGGCTTGGCAGGATCTTTAAGGCCTGCACGGTTGCGCCGAATGCTGCGAACCACCTTTTTAATGGGATCATTTTGTCCGATAACATTCTTTTCAAGATCAGTTTCCATGTTCATAAGCCGTTCCCCTTCATCCAATGCGATACGCTGCACCGGAACACCGGTCATCATTGAAACAACTTCTGAAACACTTTGCTCGGAAACGGTTTCACGATGAAGTTGCGATTCCTCTTCCCACTTGCGTTTTTGACGTTCCAGCTCGTCCATCAGGTCACGTTCCTGGTCGCGGAATTTGGCGGCCTGTTCATATTTCTGACTTTTAATGGCATTGGTTTTTTCTTCCCTTACCTGATCAATCTGGTTTTCAATGCCAATGATTCCCTCAGGGACACGGATATTGGTGATGTGCACCCTTGATCCAGCTTCGTCCATTGCGTCAATGGCCTTGTCGGGCAGGTAGCGGTCACTCAGATATCGATCGGTAAGGTAAACACAAGCTTTAATGGCCTCCGGAGAATAATTAACCAGGTGATGGTCCTCATATTTCTGTTTGATATTGTTGAGGATCTCCATGGTTTCTTCGGCACTGGTTGGGTCAATAATGATTTTCTGGAACCGGCGCTCGAGAGCCCCGTCTTTCTCAATGTGCTGACGATATTCATCCAGGGTGGTAGCACCAATGCATTGCAGTTCGCCTCTTGCCAGGGCCGGCTTGAACATATTGGATGCATCCAGCGAGCCGGAAGCTCCACCGGCACCAACGATGGTATGCAACTCATCGATAAACAGAATCACGTCCTGGTTCTTTTCGAGCTCATTGAGCAGGGCTTTCATGCGTTCTTCAAATTGTCCCCGGTATTTGGTGCCAGCAACCAGTGAGGCAATGTCCAGGGTAACGATACGCTTGTTAAACAGCGCACGGGATACTTTTCTTTGAACGATGCGTAAGGCAAGGCCTTCGGCTATGGCCGATTTGCCTACGCCAGGTTCACCGATAAGAATGGGGTTGTTTTTTTTGCGTCTGGAAAGGATCTGTGCGATGCGCTCCAGTTCTTTTTCTCTGCCAACCACCGGGTCAAGGCGGTCTTCTTCTGCTGCGCGGGTCAGGTCGCGGCCAAAATTATCCAGAACGGGGGTTTTGGATTTATCCGAGGTTTTCTTTACAGGACTACCGCCAAACCCGCCACCTTCTGTGGCTTCGTCATCTTCACTTCCGTGTGAAAGGTCTCCGCGGATATCGGAATGAAAACCCCTATCGGGATTTGCCCGAAAATGCTGAACTTCTTCCTTTATGGTATCATAGTCTACACCTTCCTGGTGCAGGAGCCTGGTGGCCAGGTTGTCCTGGTCTTTAAGGATTGACAAAAGAAGATGTTCAGTGCCAATTAATTCACTGTTGAAAAGCTTTGCTTCCAAATAAGTTATCTTAAGTACCCGCTCGGCTTGTTTGACCAGGGGTATATTTTCAAGGTTCCGGTTTTTTGGGGATTGACCTTTTATGGTACCTTCAATGGTGGTTTTGAGTTTTAAAAGATCAACGCCTAACTGAGACAATATCTGGATCGCCAAGCCTTCGCCTTCCCGGATTATTCCGAGAAGAAGATGCTCAATACCTATATGATCGTTGCCGTTTCTAAGGGCTTCTTCACGACTATAGGTAATGACATCTTTAACTCTTGGGGAAAATTTTGCTTCCATAAATGGTAACTGCTGTTATTAAATTAAAAATATATACAATATTAAACAAAAACCTTAAAACACCACAAAATTATTAACAATATTTAAGGAGATTTGTTAGAAAAATGTTGATTATCGGGCTGTTTTAAACAATAATAATAAGTAAAAAAAGCGTAATTTCGTGCATTGTTATAAAGTTTAAAAAAGTTATAAAAAATATTGATAATCAAGATGTCAGGAGAAAAAATCACAAAGGTTGATATTGAAGAACAAATGAAATCGGCATACATTGATTATGCCATGTCAGTAATTGTCTCCAGAGCTCTCCCGGACGTGCGCGACGGCTTAAAGCCGGTACATCGCAGGGTTCTTTTTGGGATGCATGAATTGGGCACGTTTAGTAACAAACCATACAAAAAGTCTGCCAGAATAGTAGGGGAGGTTCTCGGTAAATATCATCCTCACGGCGATAGTTCGGTTTATGATGCTATGGTTAGGATGGCTCAGGTGTGGTCATTAAGGTACCCTTTGGTTGACGGACAGGGGAACTTTGGCAGTCTGGATGGTGACAGTCCGGCAGCTATGCGTTATACCGAAGCCCGTTTGCGCAAAATATCTGAAGAAATATTGGCAGATATTGATAAAGAAACTGTAGATTTTCAGTTAAATTTTGATGATACCCTGAAAGAGCCCGTGGTACTTCCGGCCAAAATACCCAATTTGCTAATTAATGGCTCTTCAGGAATTGCCGTGGGAATGGCTACCAACATGCCTCCCCATAATCTCGCTGAAGTAGTGGATGGAACCGTTGCCTATATTGATGACAACGACATAACCATTGACGATCTGATGAAGCATATCAAAGGTCCTGATTTCCCAACCGGTGGTCTTATTTATGGATACGAAGGGGTCAGGGATGCTTACCAAACCGGAAGGGGAAGGGTTGTGATGAGAGGTGAAGCCACCATTGAAACAACAACTTCCGGGAAAGAAGTAATTGTGGTGACCTCTATTCCTTACCAGGTGAATAAAGCCGAAATGATCAA
The DNA here is from genome assembly GCA_007129255.1 of Bacteroidales bacterium. Lineage (GTDB taxonomy): Bacteria > Bacteroidota > Bacteroidia > Bacteroidales > UBA7960 > PUML01. The sequence continues at coordinate 9,797 of SKVW01000225.1, read as the reverse complement.
AAAAACTGCCGACCTGGTGAACGATAAAAAAATAGAAGGCATTACCGATATCCGTGATGAATCGGATCGGGTTGGCCTTCGTATTATTTATGAGCTGCGTAAGGATGCAGTTCCCAATGTTGTGCTGAACCTCCTTTACCAGCATACCGCTTTGCAAACTTCTTTTAATGTCAATAACATTGCGCTGGTCAACGGTAGACCAATGATGCTGAACCTTAAAGATATTATTAAGCATTTTGTTGACCACCGCCACCAGGTTGTTACCCGGCGCACCGAATATGAATTGCGTGAAGCCGAGAAAAAAGCCCACATCCTGGAGGGTTTGCTGATTGCATTGGACAACATTGATGAAGTGATTGCACTGATCCGGGCATCTCAGACCCCGGATGAAGCAAAGGCCGGCCTGGTTGAAAAATTCTCCTTAACCGAAGTACAGGCCAAAGCCATCCTGGAAATGCGTCTGCAAAGGCTTACCGGTTTAGAGCGTGGAAAAATACAGGAAGAGTACAATGAATTGCTCAAAAAAATAGAGTATTACAAATCTGTTCTGGCCGACATTACCCTTCGGATGAATATCATTAAAGAGGAACTGCTTGAGGTAAAGCAAAAGTATGGAGATAAAACCAGAACGGAAATAGAATACACTGCCAATGACTTCAGGATTGAAGATACCATTGCAGATGAGGATGTGGTGATCACCATTTCGCATATGGGTTACATCAAGCGAACCCCCCTTACCGAATTTAAAACCCAGAGCAGGGGAGGGCGGGGCAGCAAAGGATCGGTTACCCGTGATGACGATTTTGTAGAACATCTGTTTGTAGCTTCCAATCATAATTATTTACTATTTTTTACCGAAAAGGGCAAGTGCTTTTGGATCAGGGTTTTTGAGATCCCGGAAGGAACCAAAACTTCAAAAGGACGAGCCATACAGAACCTGATCAATATCCCATCTGACGACAAGATTAAAGCTTTTGTCAATGTGAAAGACCTGACCGATCAGGACTATACTAACAATAACTATATTATTCTTGGTACCAAAAAAGGTATCATCAAAAAAACGGCATTAAACGCCTATAGCAGGCCCAGGGCCAATGGGATCATTGCTATCAATATCCGCGAAAATGATGAACTGCTCCAGGCATCTCTTACCAACGGAGAAAATGAAATTCTTATGGGGCTTCGGAGTGGCAAAGCCATACGCTTCAAGGAGAATTCTGTGAGGGCTATCGGCCGAAATGCCGCAGGAGTAAAGGCTGTTACGCTCAAAGGCCCGGAAGACGAAGTAATTGGCATGGTATGTGTTGAAAACCCCCAAAGCAGTATCCTTGTCGTTAGCGAAAAAGGATATGGTAAGCGTTCGCTCCTTGAAGAATATCGCATTACAAACCGCGGCGGTAAAGGGGTGAAAACCATGAACATCACCCCGAAAACCGGAGATCTGATTGCCATGGAAACTGTTCAGGATTCCGATGATTTGATGATCATTAACAAATCTGGAATAACCATCCGTCTTTCTGTTGCAAAATTGAGAGATATGGGCAGGGCAACCCAGGGGGTAAAGCTGATCAATTTGCGTGATAATGACAAAATTGCAGCTGTTACCAAGGTTCAGGAGAAGGCATTGAACGGTGAGGAAAATGCAGAAAGCACTCCTGCAAAAGATCCGGACGATGATATTATTGAAATGGACAATAAAGATTAGAACAATTTTTAACCTTGAATATCCCGTTTTACGGGTGTTCTTCAGAAAAAATAATCTTACATTTGTAAAGAATTAGCAATTCAAACGAACAGAAACCAAAAAATCAATCCCATGAAAAGGACAATCTTTTTTTTAATTTTTTGTTTATTCACGGCCACTTTTGCCGAGGCTCAGCGAAGGGATATCCGGCGGGCCAACCGTAATCTGAACAGGGGCAATTTGGAAACTGCACTGGAGCACATCCGGGATGCTTTTGAGGAGGAAGAAACCCAGTACAATGCAGAAGCCTGGTTAACCAAAGGGCAAATCTACATGGAAATTGCCATAACCCAGGAACCAGAATATATGGATTTGGTTGAAAATTCTGTTGAAAAAGCCGATGAGGCCATCAGAAAAGCGGAAGAACTTGATGAAGATGATGAGCTTATTCTTGATTTGCAGCAGGCAAAATTGGTTTTATCCGAGGTAGTTTTTAATGAAGGAGTTAACTACTTTGAACAGGAAAACTGGATAAATGCCAGTAACCTGTTTTATCGGTCATATGAAATTGCAGAATCCTTCGGCAGTATCGATACCCTTACTTTATACAATGCCGCACTTGCTGCAGAATTGGGTCAAAACTATGAGAATGCAAAAAAATGGTATCATGAACTGGTGGAGATGGAACATGATGAGCCCTACCTTTATTCATCACTGTCAACCATTGCTATGGCGCAGGGAGATACTATTCAGGCAACGGAATATATTAAAGAGGGGAGGAATCGCTATCCGGAAAGTCTGGATCTGATCTTCAATGAAGCCAATATCCATATTTTTACCGGAAATGTTGAGGCTGCAAGAGAAGTTCTGGATATTGCTATTGAACGGGATCCCGAAAATCCCAATTTATATTTTGCTTTAGGGGCCAATTATGATAAAATGGCTCAGGATACCACTTATTCGGAAGAAGAAAGAGAATTTGCCTTCAACCAGGCTGAGGAAGCTTATCAACAAGCCATTGAACTGGATGATGAGTATTTTGATGCCATTTATAACTTAGGTGTTCTTTATTATAATAAAGGCATTCAGCTTTTTGAAGAAGCAGATGAAAGACTTCGGGCCACACAGGATTTTCAGCAATATGAGGAAGATGAAAAAGAAATCCATGAAGTTTGGTTTAAAGCGCAACCTTATCTTGAAAGAGCCAAAGAAATAATTGAACCGGATAACCCAAATTATGAAATTGTAATTATTTCTTTGGTTCAGCTTTATGCAAGAACTGAACAATTGGATAAGCTCAAGGAAATCGAAGAGATTTATTTGCAATATTTTGGGGAAGACGAAGAGTAGTTAGATTTTTCTCCAATAGTTAATCAGACAGGGGGCAAGATTTTGCTCCTTGTTTTTTTAACAACAATTTAACATAATATTAATTATAGGACAAATATTTAACCTTTTAAGTTTATTTTGTATTCTATAAAGAACTTAAAAACTATTAAACAAAGGTCTTTAAAATCATTATCTGGAATTTCCTTATTTTTATGAATGAAATTATAATTAAAGGTTTAAAAAACGAAATTTTCCTTATATGATTATAAGACTTATTTCCTTTCCCTTTCGTTATGGGCTATCAAGATTAAAAAAGGCCATTGGAAAAATGGGCAAGGTAAAAATTGAGCCATTGTATGCCTTTGGCAATGAAAATAAAATTTTGATAAAAGGAAGAGTTATTGAATCTTACCGGCAAAGCAAGCCCTCACCCAAAAAAAATTATTTCCAAAATATTCTGGCGGCCATACGCAGATATGCAGGAAGCAGTGTGGCGCAGGCAAAAGTAAAAGTTTCTTACCTGGGTCGTTCTGAAATTTTTGAAAGCGATTCTGAAGGGGTAATTGGCGGAACCATTAATAAGCGTTTAACTGAATCTGCTGCCGATGATACCATTACATTTAAACTTTTACCCGAAGAAGGAATTGAACCGGAAAGGGAAAAAATAACCATCCATGTGCTTCGTTTTAACTCAAATCATCATATGGGGATCATTTCCGACATTGACGACACGATATTAATTTCTCATGCTACCCGTATTGGAAAGAAATTGTGGCTATCAATATCCAAAAATGCCTACACCAGGCGCCCATTTCCCGGTGTCAGTAAGTTTTACCATGGTTTATCCGGTAATGGTAAAAACCCGTTCTTTTATGTTTCAAGCAGCGACTGGAATCTTTTTGATATGATCAGGGATTTTTTAAATTACCGGAATATCCCTAAGGGGCCCCTTCTCTTGAATGACCTTCATGTTAATTTGCGGAATATCTGGAAATCTGGTGGTGGATCGCATCAGCACAAACTTGAAAAAATAGAAATGCTGATGGAACTTTATCCGGGGATGAACTTCATATTAATTGGCGATAGTGGTCAGCATGACCCGGAGTTGTATGCCAGGGTTATAAAAGATTACCCGGGGCGGGTATTTAAGGTTTACATCAGGGAAATCAAAAAAATGAAAAAGCAACGGATGGAGCTGATGCAGGCTGTAATTAACGATCCCAATGCTCCCGAAGTGGTATTTGTGAAAAACACAAAGGAAGCCATATTGCATGCAAGAGAAAACGATTTAATCAAAGGTAATATATGAAAAAATTCCTGACATTTATCAATCCTGCTTCCGGAACAAAGACCGATAACAATGCCACCCTGTCTTTTTTGCAGGAGCATCTTTCCGGAATATCACTTCATCCTTTTGAACTAAATAAACATGTTACCTCTTCTGAAATTAAGGGCAAAATAAACAGTGATTCATGGGATGGGATAATAATCGGTGGCGGCGACGGAACAGTTAAGGTGATCGGTGAAAACCTTAAAGGTACAAGCCTTCCTGCCGTTATTATTCCCATGGGTTCGGCAAACGGTTTGGCTACATGCCTGGGTATTTTTGATGTGAATGATACCATCACCGCAATCAATCAGGACAAAACAATAAATGTGGACATGCTGGAGGTCAATGGTCAAGGCTGTTTTCATTTGTGTGATTTTGGCTTTAATGCAGGGCTGATCAAAAGATTTCACAATGAAGATGAAAGAGGAATGGTTTCTTATTTTAAAGCCTCATTCAGGCAGTTTTTTGATGTAAGGCCCTATCGCTTTGAGTTGAAAACTAAAGAAAATCAATGGGAAACTGAAGCCAAAATGCTGGTGATAGCCAACGGCGATAAATTCGGAACGGGTGCAATTATCAACCCCTTGGGCAAACTCAATGATGGGCATATGGAGGTAATCTCGTTAAACCCGGAAAGTTTTGAAGACCTGGCGGCACTCTCCATTCATCTTTTCAGGGGTACCTTGCATGAGTCATATCTTGCAGAAATCCGGACTGTCAAAGACATAGAAATCGGCAATCCTGAGGGAGCTGAATTCCATATAGATGGCGAAGTAATGGAACTGACCCGGAAAGTTAAAGTTACCTGCAACCCCCGGCAAGTTGGGTTTTTTACTTTGAGGAAATAGATAGATGATGAGGTGTTGGTAAAAAAGCGGATTTTTTTAAAGTCCGGGATTGGTTAAAAGTGTTGATTTCCGATACCAAGAAAAGATGAGGCGGCAAGGATATATATCTTATCCTCAGGGTTTTGCCAGGTAATAATATTCTTTATTCTCCAAATAGAGGTCTTTAAATTCTTTTTGGCTTAAAGCAACCCTATTGGAAAACCAGTTTTTTATGGGATAAATCTTTAGTTGGCATTCTTTTGCAAGAAATTGGTAAAACTCATCCGGGTCGGTATTGTAATAATCACTTGCACCCAGCCCAAATTCAAAAATGATCAAAGGCCGGCTTTTCTTCAGGATATTTTTTGCCCCTTTTAATACTGGAAACTCTGCCCCTTCCACGTCAATTTTAATGAGATCAATTTGCAGACTTTCAGGCAATAAGCGATCCAGCGCTTTCACATTGACTTCAAGTTCTTGAATTTCAGGGTTTTTTATATGATATTTTCTTTTTTTCAGCCCACTGAAGGCAGGGGCATTTTTCACGTAATTGAAAGTGGATACCCCTTCTTTTTCTGCCAGGGCATATGGCAAAATATGGGCCTTTCCGGAAAATTTTTTCTGGAGGTATCTGAATAATTCAGGTATCGGTTCAAAGGCATAATGCTGCCCTTCCGGTGCATATTTCAACATTTGTTCCAATACCTCTCCCCTGTGGCTGCCAATGTCAATGCAATTTGAATCAGGTTTGAGTTCTTGCTTCATCAGGCGATTGGTCAGCCTGTCGTATTCCATATTTTTGGTAAGGTCAATGTTTAACCGTGATAATGCTTTTTTTATAATTTCTTTAAGCGGCATATTTAATTTTATTTTTGGACGGGTTCCTTTTCGGCCAGCAGGAAAAAAAGAGGATATTTTTTTATTTGGTCTCCTTCCCTTTTTTCAATTTCAAAAAACAACTCGTAATAAATTTCACGGAACCCTTTTTTAGCAAGTAATGTCTTCAGATATTCGCGGGAAAACCCATGATGCCCTTTAAATTCGGGGGTAAAGTCATGAAATGAGCCGTCTTCTTTAAGCAGGTCGCCAATGCAAAGATACCCATCCGGTGCAATGGCAGCATGCAATATTTCCAGGGCTTTTTCAATCTCAGGAATGTGATGTAAAGTCATCAAAGTGAAAATCACATCCAGGTCTTTAACCGGAAGGGGGTCATGGAAAATGTCCAGAAAAAAAGGTTCCATGTTGTCGATTCCCCCACTGCGGATCTTTTTCTTTAATACTTCAATCATTCCGGCTGAATTGTCGACCAGTGTAATTTTGCCGAAATGGTCTTTCAGAAAAAAACTAACCTGCCCCGTACCACAACCAAACTCTAAAGCTTTCCGGGAAGGTCTGGGGTGGATTTGACCAACAATTCTTTCTGCAAAAACCTTTGCCCGTTGGATCTTTACAGGATCCTTGTCCCATTGTTCTGCCTTTTGATCAAAATCCATTATTGGTGCAAGTCTGTTCATTTACTGGTCCGGCATGAGGAACAGAAAATAATGAGTATGAAAAATTATTGCAAAAGTAAAAAACAAATCCAATGCTGAGGTCATAAAAAAACAAGAACTTTGCATCCGTTGCCTGGATGCAAAGTTCTGAAAGTCGATGAAGTTCTTTAACCAACTAGTTTGTAAACGATGGTTTCGCCAGGGTTTTTGGTTTACCGGGATGATATCCGGGCACCGGTTGATGAATTGAAGTCGGTTAAAAAAGGATCGCCGGTATAATTGACCACACTTCCGGTGTTGGCATTAACCTTAAGGTTGTTGGTTGCATAAACTTCATTTCGCGAGCCTGCTGAGGTTGTAATGACACAATCTTTGGTTTTAAGTTCAAAAGCCTTTAATTCAGAACCTGCCATACTCGAAGCCACCATTTTCCGAACCTGGCCCGCTAAAATGGCTGATGATCCCCCGCCCAATTCCAGGGCGATTTCATCAAAATGAAGGCGGAGGTCACTCACTGCACCCGCTTTTAAAATAAGAGACAGGATCTCTCCTCTCAACGGGGTTTCTGATGTTACTCTTGCTCCTGCAGAAGCGGTGAGCGATTCAAGATTCTCCATAGAAACTTCAATGTTGAGGCTTTTGTACCTTCCGATGCTTTCCTTTAGGTAAACCCTCAGGGTATTGTTTTTCACTTCTGTAATGATCAGTTCAATAAGATTATCGTCCGCCTCAATACTCACGGAATGGCCATTGGACTGGTTCAGTGTCATGTTCATTCTTCCGGATACATCAATGGCGGAAAAAGGCGAGACATCCACCTGCCGGGTAATAACCTCCCCGCTGCCAATGACCAGATCCTTTGAAATGGCTGAACGGAAAATGGCCATGGCAATGGTCACAGCTAATAAAACAATGATCAAAGCACCTAATAGAATTTTATTTGTTGTTTTCATATTTTTCTTCTTTTTGGTTTCGGGAACATCCTGAAAAAGTCTGGAGTTTCTTTTTCAGGATATTCCGTTGATTAATTCATGGTTTGCAAAGGGTTTTTTTAAAGTTTATCAGGTATTAATTACTGATTTCCTTCCGGTATTTGTTGTAATACTTATTAAGGTCATCAAGGGTAAGGTTAAGCAGCTCGAGGGAATGAAAAACTTTTGGCAATTCATCCCTGACAAACTGATCTTTTTTCAACTCCCGGGTTTTCTCAAATCCACCATCGGCAACGAAATAACCTATGCCTCTTTTGTTGAAAATGATGCCTTTATCCTGCAGGTAGTTGAATGTCCGCATAGCGGTGTTTGGGTTAACTTCTACCTTTACAGCGATTTCTCTGATGGAAGGGATCTTCTCCCCTTCCTGCCATTTTTTCTGCAAAATGTTTTCGCAGAAATAGTCGGCAATTTGCAAGTAAATTGCTTGATTTTCATTGAATTCCATAATTACACCTGCCTTTCTTTTAAACTGAACCAGGTTGTGACCAGGAAAAACGGAACCGTAACATAATTGAACACAAAGCTGGCCACAGCGGGTATCTGACGTAAAAATAGGTTTTCGATGGCCGGATAAGACCCATCTTCTGAAATGTTGACCTGCATGCTCATATCCCATTCCGAAAACATAATGTATCCGGTAATGCCCATGTATATATTGATGATCATGGAAATAACAAACAAAGCCAACAGGGTTTTCAGGAAGTTGTTTTTCCGGAAATAAGCGGCCCCAAGAAGGAACACCGACTGGGTTATAAAATAGACCTTAACGGCCTGAAAACTTCCCCGGGAAAATATTCCCTGAAAGGGGGCCAGGTCTAATGTAAGGTTCATGATCAGGTTGGCTAAGAATACCATCAATGCCATGGCGATCAATGCAATGGCCGGGAAAAGGAAAGCACTGATGGCCCATGCGCTGACCAGCCTTTCGGTGGTTGATACCGGCAGGGTCAGGTAATTGTAGCTTTTGGGTGCCGTATGCAGTTCATTGAACATGTTACTGCTAAAAATATAGCCCCCAATAAACATTACGGCAAAATACAAACCTGTCAGGTTGTTCAGGTTTTCGGGATTAAAATAGGCCACCAGCAGGGAAATGATGAGTAAAACCCCTGCTACGGCACCAAATGCTATGAGCAGGCTCATGGTGTTGGAAAGTATCTGGCGCCTGGATAAAAGATAAAATCGTTTTAAGCTGAATATTGTTGGATTTTCCATGGTTGTTTATTTTTCAAAAATGTTATTAATCCTTGTTTCGTTACTTACCACTCCGTTAAACAGCAGTTCAAGATCTATTTTGGTTTCCCTGTTTCCGGGATTGGGAAAAATACCGGTATGCCCGCCGAAAGTTTCTTCTGCATAAAGGGGTTGTTCGTTTTCCTTAAGCTCTTTGCGGGTTTCAAAAAGCAGATGGGTACTGATACTTTCCACACTTTGATTGAAAATGATCTGCCCATTGTCTATAATTATTACGGGATCAATAAGACTTTCCAGGTCGCGCACCTGGTGGGTGGAGATTATAAGGCACTGGTCCTCGTTCAGGGAAGCAGCGATAACCCTTCTGAACTGGCTTTTTGAAGGGATATCCAAACCGTTTGTAGGTTCGTCCATCAGCAGCAACCTGGAGCTGGTTGCAAGTCCGAAGGCCAGCAGGAATTTCTTCTTTTGCCCGAAAGATAGTTGATTAAGTTTGCTGTTTTTGTCGAGTTGAAATTCTTTCAGCAACCAGTCCATTTTCTCATGGTCAAACCTGTAATAAAAAGTTGCATTGATGGAAATAAAGTTTGCAATTTTTACAGGAGGTAAGTAATATTCTTCAGGAATAATGTAAATATCCTGAAGGACCTCAGGCTTGCGGTCCCTGGTTTCCATCCCGTTTACCCTGCAGTTTCCCGATTGGGGAAATACCAGGCCGGCAATGATCTTTAGCAGGGTGGTTTTTCCTGCCCCGTTTTTTCCGAGCAATCCATAAATATTACCCGGCTGTAATTCCAAATCCAGGTCTCTGAAAAGCGCTTGCTTTTTGGTATAACCGAATTTTAACTTTTCTATGTGAACCATCTCAGTAATGTTTTAGTGTTCTACTTTTCTAATACACCACAAATGTAAGGATGTTTTTTTGAATAATCCAAATATTTT
>SKVW01000076.1 GCA_007129255.1 Bacteroidales bacterium | reverse complement strand
TGGAGTATTTTGTAGACCGGCTTACCGGCGGCAGCCTGGAAGTAAACGTGATGCTTCCTCCCGGGGTGGGACATGCTTCCTACTCCCCTTCTCCCCGACAGTTTGAAAAGCTTTCCGGATCGGGCATTTACTTCCGGGTGGGTTACCTGGGCTATGAGCGGGCCTTTATCGGCCGGCTGAAGGAGCTCAGCCCCGGCATGAAAGAAGTAAACCTTTCAGAAGGGGTAGAGCTGATCCGCGGGCCGGAAATCGATCATGGCGACCATGTGCACGAGGGGGGCATTGACCCCCATATATGGATGTCGCCGGCGGTGATGCTTTCTTTATTGCCAGCCATCAGCAGCTCCATCATTGATGTTTATCCCCATCTGAAAGGAACCGTAGAAGAGAATTATCCCCTGTTGGCAGGAGAGGTGGAAGCCATCCACAATGATTTCAAACGCCTGGGACAGGAACTTCCCAGGCGCAGTTTCATGATCTTTCATCCTGCCCTGACCTACCTGGCCAGGGATTATGGTTTTGAGCAGATCGCCATGGAGCATGAAGGCAAAGAACCGTCTCCCAGGTACCTCAGCCGCCTGGTGAGCAAAGCGCGTGATGAATCCATCCCGGTGATCTTTATACAGCAGGAATATGATGTACGCAGCGCACAGCTTATCAGCCAGGAAACCGGAGCTGCGGTGGTACCCATCAATCCGCTGGCCTACGACTGGATGGCATCCATGGATGAATTGAAAACCCATTTTGAAACCCACCTGCGATGAGCACGCCCCTGGTAAAGCTGGAAAAGGTAAGCACCGGTTATGATTCAAAGGCGGTGCTAAGGGATGTGAGCCTGGAGATCCATCCCGATGACTTTATCGGGGTGATCGGTCCCAACGGGGGCGGCAAAACCACCCTGGTAAAGGTGATCCTTGGCATTTTGCCGCTTTTCAAAGGTAGGGTCACTTTTCCCTCCGGGAAACCCAAAACCGGCTACCTCCCGCAAGCCTCCCAGATCGACCGCACTTTTCCCATCAGCGTGAAAGAGCTGGTCAGCGCCGGGCTGAAAGCCCCCAATGGCTGGTTTCCACGCCTGTCGCGCAAACAACGGCAAAAGGTGAACCGCATGCTGGAAGAGGCCGGGCTTGAAAACCTGGCTTCAAAACCTATTGGTGAGCTGTCTGGCGGACAACTTCAAAAAGCTTTTCTTTGCCGTGCGCTGATCAACCAGCCCCAGCTGCTCATTTTGGATGAGCCCAACACTTATGTGGATAAAAATTTTGAACAGGAACTATATGCCTGGCTAAAAAAACTAAGCCCGGACAAGGCCATTATGCTGATCTCTCACGACATCGGCACCATCACCCCCATGGTAAAATCCATTGCCTGTGTAAACGGCGGCCTGCATTACCATCCATCCAACCAGCTGACTGAGGAAGTGATGAAGGTGTATAACTGTCCGGTTGATGTCATTGCCCACGGGCCCATCCCCCACCGGGTACTTAAAACCCACGATTCATGACAGAGCTGCTTTCCATTTTTGAGTACCAGTTCTTTCGTCATGCCATGGCGGCAGCCGTGCTTACCAGCATACTGGCGGCCATGATCGGAACCTACATTGTTTCCAGAAAAATTGTATTCATCAGCGGGGGTATCACCCATGCATCTTTTGGCGGGATCGGCATGGCTTTTTACATGGGATTGAACCCTTTTTTCGGAGCCGCCGTGTTTGCCGTGCTTACCGCCCTGGGCATTGAATGGATATCTTCCAGGGGAAAGGTACGCGAAGACAGCGCCATTGCCATTTTGTGGTCCCTGGGCATGGCCCTTGGGATTATCTTTGTGTTTCTCACCCCCGGCTATACCCCCAATCTGATGAGCTTCCTCTTTGGCAGCATCCTCTCTGTGGGAATAGCCGAATTGCAACTTTTACTGATCTTCTGTATTTTCATGGCCTTGTTTTACCTTGTTTTTTACCGTCCGGTGGTCTATTCGGCCTTCGACCCGGAATTTTCAAAGATCATGGGGATACCCGTGGCCTTTTACCGCTACATTATGGCAGTACTCATTGCCCTGGCCATTGTGATCAGCATCCGCACGGTGGGCATCATCCTGGTGCTGAGCCTTTTTACCATCCCGCAGATCACCGCCATGCTGTTTACCCGCAGCTTTGCCCGCATCATTCCCCTGGCGGCACTTTGGGGCATCATCGGTTCGGTGGCAGGATTGTATTCCGCTTACCTTTTTGACATCCCCACCGGGGCTGCCATGATCTTTTTTCTAACCCTTCAGTTCCTTGTCATTAAAGGCATTTTTTTGATCCGGGGCCTGTTGATTAGAACTGCAGCCTGAGCTTGAAAAAAACGCTTTCAGCAAATAAATAATAATTAATTTTACGGGATGGATTATCTCTTCTGAGAAAACAACCTGAACAGATGAATGCTACAACAACCGGAAAAACACTCAACCGGCAGGATGTGGAAACCGTTGCCGGGGTGATGGCCGACAGCTTTATGGAAGACCCCCTGAACATTGCCATCCTGGAAGGGGTTTCCAAAAAAAAGGAATTGCTCCTGGCCCATTCCCTGCTTCATACCCGCCAGGCCATACGATGCGGTACGCTTAACCTTCTTGATGGAGACCCCCGGGCTTTTCTCATCGGCCTGGACAGCAAATATGAAAGCAGGTTAAAAGATATTGGCCTGATCATGAATGTTTATGCCAAAACCATTCGGGTGCTGGGATTTAAAGATCTCCGTACCATATTTGCCAATAACAATAAAGTGAAAAAGTCGGTGAGTTTTTCCTGGCAGAAAGAATTCATCAAAGGGAGATACTTCAGGGTTAAAATTGTGGCCATTGACAAGGCATTAAGAGGAAGCGGTGCCTTCCGCAGGTTGATCACACCCCACATCGAGGCATGTGATGCCGGGAAAACCCCCATGATCCTGGAAACCCACAACCACAACAACCTTGGAATTTACCGGCATTTTGGCTTTGAGTTGGTGAAAACCATTTCCTCAGACAAATCACCCATCAGCCAGTATTGCATGATGCGGGAACCAAAATCAGAAAAAGCTGTGCCTTAATACCAGATTACTCGTACCTGAGGGACATGGAAGGGTTTACTGAAGCCGCCTTAATGGTGCGGTAACTTATGGTGGTCAGGGCAATGAGCAGAGCGATGGCAGACCCGGTCAGGAATTCAAATATGCCCAGGTTGATCCGGTAGTGAAAATTTTGCAGCCAGTTGCTGCCGATCCAGTAGATCAGCGGCCAGGCAATGGCCGTGGCAATACCGACCAGTATTATGATTTCCTTAGTGAACAGGTACCAGATAGTTGCCACCGAAGCCCCGAATGTCTTCCGAACGCCTATCTCCCGGGTGCGCTGCTGAAGGCTGAAAGCCGTAAGACCATAGAGGCCCAGGGATGCAACAATCATTGCAAGCAGGGTGAAAAGCATGGCAAGGCGCGCGCTTTGTTTCTCCTCCCGGTACATGCGGACAAAGTCCTGATCCATTAAGAAATGCAGCATAGGCTCCCGGTTGGTAAAAGAACTCCATACCTGCTCAATACTTTCCAAAACCCCCGACGGGGGATTGGCCGCCAGGCGAATGCTTACATAGCCCCACTGAACTCCTTCATCCCTGAATCTGAGGATGTAAGGGCGGATCTCTTCTCTCAGCGATTCGAAGTGAAAATCTTTTATCGTGCCGATTACCGGAAGGATGCTTACCCCGTCTGTATGCATGCTCCCTCCGGAAAACCTGGCCTGCAGGGGTTCAT
>SKVW01000188.1 GCA_007129255.1 Bacteroidales bacterium | reverse complement strand
TACACACTCAGACGATATGTCGTCGCCTGATTTTTATTTAAACAGCCTGTTTGCATGTATTGCGGACAGGCTGTTTTATTTTGGGTAAAGGGTAAAACCTGGCAGTTAAGGGAAAGAGGATGGATATTGGAGGTTGGAGGGTGGAAAAGATAGTTACTTGTTGAATTGTTTAGTTGTTTGTTTTTCATCTTCAAAAATTTAAAAAAATAAACCAATAAACAATAAACATTGGCAGAGACGCGCCTGGTTGGCGCGTCTCTGCAGGAAACCCTTTTCCTTTCGGCTGTCCTCAGGCCCGCAATGTCGGTGCGAACCTTCGGTCCCGCCTTAAAGGAGAAAACGAACTGGTAAACTAGGTGTATTTGTCAATTGCGTGGCAGAACCAAAAAAGTTGTAAAGGGTTGTATCTATTGCTTTTGCATCCGCCATGGTTTACCGCTGGCATCAATTTTGGGCTTCGTTGGGTTTTAATTAAGTAAGGTAAAGGGACTACACCATAAAAAATGCAAAGCTATAATTGGATGCAAAAAAAAGTTAAAAAATCTTAAAAGGATTGAGTTTTTTTTTATTTTTTTTTTTCGCACTGTGTAAATTTAATGTCTAACCTTAAAAAACGTAATGCTATGAAAAAATTTTTCACTGTATTTGCCGCTTTTGTTATGGTTTTGTCATGTCAAAAAATTGAAAAGTCTCAGGATTATGAAGAAAACTTCCCTTTAAAATCAGATTTGGGAAAAATTGAAAATGAACTTGAAGAGTTGGAAGAAATTCATCATTTTTTAACTGAGAATCTGAATAGTTATTTTTTAAATTATGGATATGATGAATTTGAAAGTTTTGTTGATGCCTTAATTGAAGAAGATGAGGATGAGTTATTAAAATATTTTAATTTAACTGAAAACGAATTTTTGGAAATAAATATTAAATTGGAGGATTTAGGTGATAAAATTAAAGATAAAAAAAATATAAACAGGGATGACCTAAAAGATATATGTTTGTTTTGTGGTAAAATGGAATTTTTAGAATCATATGATAATCGATTGTTTCCTGAAATTGATTTATTTACTCATCAAAGAGATGAAGTAGATTGTTCATGGGTTCAATATAGTATTGCTTTAGTTGGATGTACTTTTAGTGGTCCTTGGGGTTATTGGTTATGTTCTTATCTTGCTTTATGCGCTTATTGTGAAGGTGGTTGGGTAGACAATACATGTGATTAATTATAGGATTAATAAAAAAAACATGTTAAATGTCTTCAGTTTAGATCCATTTTATTTTTTCTCCCCAAATAATTAGAGAAACTTTTTTTATAATTTAAAAAGGTTTTTACAATGGAATATTTGCCGATTGTCTTAATTGTCATTGTGTTTTTTCTGAGTTTTTTCTTAAAAAAAATAAGGCTGCTTAATCATTATTTGACTAAATTTATTTTGTCTGCTATATCATTAGCCTTCCTTTTTTATTATTTATTAATAGAAATGGAGCGGGATTTTTATACTTTGGCTTTATGGAGTTTCTTATTTCTTGTGTTTCTGATACAAGGGATTAAAAAGAAGTCAAAGGAAAACCAAAGTCAGGTTTCTAATTCCTGAAGGAGCATTAAGCCTGCCAGCGCAGATGGTACTGGGGTAACACCCGGGAGAGTATGTCGTCGCCTGATTTTTATTTAAAGCCTCTGCCTTACCAGGTAGGGGCTTTTTTATGGAGTAATCCTGGAGAGTCCCGCATAATGCGGGATCTCTTCGTTGTAGTACTTTTGCTTCGAATATAACTCTCAGCAAAAGTACACACTCAGATGATATGTCGTCGCCTGATTTTTATTTAAACAGCCTGTTTGCATGTATTGCTGACAGGCTGTTTTATTTTGGGTAAAGGATAAAACCTGGCAGTTAAGGGAAAGAGGATAGATGATGGAGGTTGGAGGGTGGAAAAGATTGTTTAGTTGTTTAATTGTTTAGTTGTTTGTTTTTCATCTTCAAAAATTTAAATAATAAACGATAAACATCTGTAGAGACGCGCTTGCAAGCGCGTCTCTACAGGAAACCTTTTTTTACTGCCCTCAGGAACGCACTGTCCTTGCGTACCTTCCGGTTTCATAACATTTTAAGGAATGAAACAAAACCAGGCTGCAAATGCATGCTTCCTCTGTCCTAAAACGGACAATGGTTGTTCGTGAATGGACAAGTATTAAAATCTTTTATTGTTGTAAGAGAATGTAAATTAGGGGTTTGAGGGCAAGGGCACTGATTTTGATAAAACATTCAATTATTTAATGAACATGTTTTATTGATGCAGCTATGAGCCACCTTAAAAATGTTTTTCGCAGCCTGATGAGGCAAAAGTTTTCTTCTCTTATCAATATTATTGGTCTGGCTTTGGGGATGGGCAGTTTTATGATCATCACCATATTTGTCTATACTGAGATGAAGTTTGACCGGTTTCATGAAAAAGGTGATCGAATTTACCGTATTGTTGGTAATACTTTCAATCCCAGCAGTTTTTCCGCTACCCTGCCTTTACCATTCTATCCGCACTTAAAAGAAGAGGTTCCCGAACTTGAAGAGGTAATCCGTGTTCGGGGGGCTTTTATGCCTCCCGAACTTGCAACGGATAGCATTAGCATATCCCAGTCCGGGGTTTTGTTTGTGGATCCTGAATTCATGACGGTATTTTCATTTGGTTTGCTGGCAGGTGATCTGAACGCTTTTGGAGAGGATCCCAACAGCATCTTAATTACCGCTGAGGTAGCCGAAAGGTTATTTGGTAATGAAAACCCCATTGGTAAAACTGTCAGGTATTACAATGCCTTTAATCTGGTGGTCAGAGGGGTGCTTGAAGATGTACCGGAGTATTCGCACCTGCAGTTTTCCGCATTGATCCCTTTCGAGTTTCAACGGAGCCTCAACACCTTCCCTTTTGTTACCTGGGGCAATTATTCAACCACTTTTTATGCACAGGTGCGTGAAGGGTCTGACATACCTTTGCTTGAAGAAAAACTTCTTTCTTTGTATGCCGGACTCCGCAACAGGGACTTTTCAGACGGGCAGAGCCGTTTTATTCTTCAGCCTTTGCGCAGCATATACCTAGCCTCAGACGACATTTCCTCGGCTACGGTTCCTGTTCTTTCCGGGAATCAATCGGCTGTTTATATTTTCTCTGTTTCTGCAGTGCTGATCTTGTTGCTGGCCTGTCTTAACTATGTAAATCTTACCTCGGCCAAATCTACCATGCGGGCGCGTGAAGTTGGGGTTCGCAAGGTTTTGGGCGCGGGGGTAGGAAGCCTGGTTCGTAAATTTCTTGTGGAATCCTTTTACGTATCCCTTTTTGCCCTGGTCATCGGAATTGCCCTTGTAGAAATAGCCCTTCCTTATTTTGCCAACTTTTCGGGGAAAGATATTGGGTTTTTTAACATACCCATTTCCATGCGTATAGCATATCTTGCCGGACTGCTCCTTTTGGTTACGCTCTTATCGGGGCTTTATCCTGCTTTTATTCTTTCACGCTTAAAAACGGTCACTGTATTGAAGGGCTCATCGGCTTTGATCAGCAGACAACTTCAGGGAAGGTCAGGACCCAATTTCCGCATGCGACAGGTAATGATCATTGCCCAGTTTGCTATCTCTACAGGCCTGATCATTGCCAGCCTGATCATGTACGGCCAAACCCACCATGCTTTAAAACACAGCGGATTTGAGAGGGAGTCGCTCCTGGTAGTAAAAAACAGGGCGGGAGGAGCCATGACACAAAGGTATAATGCCATTCGAAATGAGCTGGAAAAATACCCTTACATAACACAGGTCAGTGGAGGAAGTCATGTGCCTACACAAAGTTTAGGACTCATGTCGGGCCTGAGACAACCTCATCAGGATACCGAGGATTGCAAGCTGGTGTATATTGCTTACGTTGATTTCGGTTACTTTGAAGCCCTGGGGGTCAATATTTCCTGCGGGCGCTCCTTTGATTTGCTGAATGCTACAGACAGTTCGGAAGTGGTAATACTTAACCGCACAGCCGCCAATGATCTGGAAATAAGGGAGGCCGATGGTATCCTGCTGACCGGTTTCGGAGATGAGTATAACAGAAGGGTCATTGGTATTGTTGAAGATGTTCACTTCAGGAGTGTCCTGGAGAAGGTTAACCCTAAGGCATTCCTTATTCGTCATACAGCGGGTTACCAACCCCCGGCTTCCAACCAAATACTTATCAGGTATGAAACCGGCTACCTGGCTGATGTTTCTAATGCGGTGGATATTGCCTGGCAAAACCATGCTCCGGAAGGGGAGACCCTGGAATATTTTTTTATGAACACCCAATATGAAAACCTCTACAGATCAGAATTACAAACAGGAAAGGTTGCTTTGATCTTTACCATCCTGGCCATTCTGATTGCCGCAATGGGTTTGCTAGGAACCACTGTTTATGTGATGGAAGCCCGCAAAAAGGAAATGGGTATCAGGAAAGTTTTGGGTGCAACCACTGCCAGACTTTCGGCCATGATAACCAAAGAATTCACAATCCTGATCGTGTTGGCCAATGTTATCGCATGGCCTCTTACATTCTATTTCATGTCACGCTGGCTTGATCAGTTTGCCTATCGGTTGGAAGTAAGTATTTGGATTTTTTTGCTGGCAGGAATGACCGGCCTGCTGCTCGCACTGCTCATAGTCAACAGCCTGGTATACAGGCAGGCGATCCGGAATCCGGTAGAATCACTAAAATATGAGTAAGGGAAGACCCTAACATTCAATGTTTAAAAACCGTCTGATGTTTTGCACAACTCCTAACTTTTGCTCTCAACCACAGAAAACAAGAAAACCATGATACGCCATTTATTCAGATTCAGCCTGCGCTCCCTGAAAAGACAAGGGGGATATGTGACCATCAACGTGCTTGGCCTGGCCATAGGCATGGCTTGCAGCCTGATGATCGCATTGTTTATTATTCATGAACTCAGCTATGACAATTACCACGAGGACAGGGACCGCATTTACAGGCTGGGACTGCATGGCATGATGAGCGGTCAGGAAATGAAGAATGCATATATGCCCCCTCCTGCAGGCCCTGTTATGGCAAACGAATTTCCGGAGGTGGAAAGCTTCCTCCGTATGGAAATCTGGGATGAGACCATTATTATGGCGGATGACAAGTTTTTTACCGAAGCCCATTTTGCAATGGCTGACTCATCCTTTTTCGATTTCTTTTCCATTCCTTTACTGAGGGGAAATAAGGAAACGGCCCTTACGGAACCCTATTCGGTGGTGTTGACAGAAACGGCAGCAGTGCGCATTTTCGGTGATAACGACCCCATGGATCAGCTGATCCGTGCCGGAGGAATGCCTAACCATTTCAGGGTTACAGGGATCATGGAAGATATTCCCAAAAATACCCACTTTACTGCCGGCATGATCGGCTCATTTACATCAAACCAGCAGGCCAACAGCGACCAGTGGCTTAACAACAGCTTTTTAACTTATTTGAAACTTTACCCGGGAACTGATCCGCAAGTGGTGGAAGGCAGGTTTGATGACCTGATCCTGAAATATGTCGGCCCTTTAGTCAGGCAATTCATGGGTATTACCATTGAGGACTTCCTTTCCATGGGAAACAGGTATAACTTTTTTTTGCAACCGCTTACCCAAATACACCTGGATCCTACGGTTGAACATCACCACAAACCTGCCAGCGATCCCAAATATCTTTGGATATTTGGCGGTATCGGCTTATTGATCCTGGTGATCGCTTCCATTAATTTTACCAACCTGTCCACGGCTCAGGCAACAAAGCGTGCCCGGGAAGTGGGGATGAAAAAAGTAATCGGTTCATCCCGGGGAATGCTCATTGCACAGTTTGTGGCTGAAACGGTGCTGCTGGCATTTCTGGCCCTCTTGGTGGCGGTTTTTTTTGTTGAGATTTTCCTTCCTTTTTTCAATAACATCCTTTCATTGAATCTGTCGCTTTCGTATCTCACAACCTGGTATATGATCCCCGGCATGATCCTGCTTGCCGTTTTGGTTGGCTTGTTGGCAGGAAGCTATCCTGCATTCTATCTTTCTTCGTTCAATCCGGCCACGGTGCTAAAGGGAAAGACCAATGGAAAACAAAACACCAGGCTGAGGCTTGCCCTTACGGTTATGCAGTTTGCCATTTCCATTATGCTTATTTCCGGCTCGGTGATCATGTACAGGCAGCTCAACTATATGACCAATAAAGACCTGGGCTTTGACAGGGAAAATATCCTGGTGGTAAGGCGGGCCTATGTCCTGGGTGGTCAGGTGGGTGCTTTCAAAACCGAACTGGAGGGCATTCCGGGGGTGGTTTCGGTGTCTGCTTCAACGGCCATCCCCGGCAGGAGCAACTCCAACAATGGATACACCATCAGGGGCCGGCAGGATGAGTCTTACCTGATGGCAAGTTTTTGGGTGGATTATGATTTTCCGGAAACTTTCGGGATGAACATGGCCGAAGGCCGTTTCTTTGATCCCGAACGCCCCACCGATCAGCATGCATGCATAGTCAATGAGAGTGCCGTGCGAAACTACCGTCTTGAAAATCCTTATGAAACCAGGATTGTTGCTCCTGGAAATGAGAACAGCACTGTGCTGCCGGTTATCGGAGTGATAGAAGACTTCCATTTTGAATCTTTAAAATATAATATCTCCCCGGCCATCCTCCTTTTTAAGCATGATCATATCCATTGGGGCTATGTGAGTATTCGTTACCAGGGGAATATGATCCGCAGGGTTCTTGAAGAAACTGAGAAAACATGGGAGTCATTTGCCGCCAGCGAACCCATGTTATATAATTTTATTGATGATGACTTTAACCGCTTATATCGTGAAGAAGAGCAAAATGCCAGCTTGTCGGTTATTTTCACCATCCTGGCCATCATCATTGCTTCCATGGGCCTATACGGGCTCACGGCTTTTGCCCTCCAGCAGCTCATCAAAGAAATTGGCGTAAGAAAAACATTCGGGGCAACCATTACAGATATCTGGTACCTGGTGTGCAAGGATGTGATGATACTGGTGGCAGTGGCTACAGTGGTGGCCTGGCCTCTGGTCTATTGGATTGCCGGTAACTGGCTGCAGAACTATCACTACCACATCAGCATGCAGGCTCCCGACTTTTTACTGGGGTTTGGTATTGCCGTATTGATAGCCCTTGCAACCATAAGCTACAGGGTCATACGCACAGCTTCCATGAACCCCTCCATTTCCCTGCGCTACGAATAAGCGGTTGATTATCGAAGCAGGCGGCTCTTTTTCTCTACTTTAATCAAATGGGGGATGAGCTCCTGTTCCATTTCATCAACGCTTTCACAGGTTTGGAAAAGCTTCAGGTCTTTCTGGCTGATGGTGCCAAGTTCTGCCAATTTTGGAATGTTGATGACCTGCTCCCAGAATTTGCGGTCGTATAAAATAATCTTCAGCTCTTTTTTTACTTTTTCGGTTTGCACAAGGGTAAGGATTTCCATAAACTCATCCAGGGTGCCGAATCCGCCCGGAAAGATCACAAATGCTTTGGCAGTGAATACCAGCCAAAGCTTGCGCATAAAAAAGTAATGAAAGTCAAAGTTCAGATCATCGTCAATATATGTATTGGATTCTTGTTCAAAAGGAAGATCGATATTGTACCCGATTGATTTACCCCCTGCCAGTTTAGCGCCCCTGTTGGCTGCTTCCATAATGCCCGGTCCCCCTCCCGTGGTAACAATGAACCGGCTGTGGGGTTTGTAACGCTCTTTGGCCCATGAAGTGAGTCTGCGGGCCAGTTCTACTGCATCCTCATAATAACGGGAGTTGTTCAGATCCCTTTCTGCGATCTTTATCTTTTCTTTTTTTGCATTCCCCTGGCTTTTGAGTTCTTCCAGGCGCTTTTGTGCTTCCTTGGCCGGAAGGGTACGTGCTGAGCCAAAGAATACCACCGTATCCTGTACTTTGTTTTTGCGCAGCCTGGCTTTGGGCTCAATGTACTCCGACAATATTCTCAATTCCCTGGCCGAAGGGGATGCTAAAAAACGTTCATTTTCATAAGCTTTCAATGTCTTCCTTTTTTTCATGGGATTTATTTTTTTGAAATTTTATAAGGTCTGTTTTATCAATTTTTCAGAAGAATTTTTGCAGATTCCATGCAATTTAGTTAAAAACCTTCATATCAAAAAAAAATAAGCGATCAGACTTCTGGAAAACGCAACATTCTGTTCCCAATGCTGATAATTTCTTTAATTTTGCAATGAATTTTCCGGGAAACCATTACGCTCTAAAAGTCAGATTATTATGCCTTCAAGGCCCCCAAAATATCCATTCCTCCTTACAGTCAAATCTTATGGTATCATCACCATTGCCTTGTTTATCAATGCTCTGGCCTGGACGGCATTCATTATTCCTTCCGAGATCGTTGGAGGAGGGGTTACCGGATTAAGCGCCCTGGTCTACTATGCCTCAGGTTTCCCTGTGGCGTTTACTTATCTTTTCATCAACATCATTTTGCTGGTAATTGGGATCAAAAGGCTGGGATTTGGTTTTGGGATTAAAACCGTATTCAGTACCTTGGTTCTCACGTTTTTTCTTTGGTTTTTACAGCAACTAATTACGGAACCCGTGGTAGATGAAAAGTTCATGTCGGCCATTATCGGCGGTATTCTTGGTGGTGCCAGTGTTGGGCTGGTATTTACCCAGGGAGGGAGCACCGGCGGAACCGATATTATTGCCATGATCATCAATCAATACCGCAATATCAGTCATGGCAGGATCATCCTGCTGTTTGATGTGGTGATCATTTCTTCATCCTATATCCTTTTCCGTTCATTTGAAGTGGTTGTATATGGTTATGTGGTCATGGCGGTTGCTTCCTATTCCATTGACATGCTGTTGATGGGACACCGGCGAAGTGTCCAGCTGTTTATCTTTTCCAAAAAACATGATGAAATTGCCGAGCATATTGCCAACCAGATTGGACGCGGAGTTACCCTGCTCAATGGAAAAGGATGGTACAGCAAGGAAGATGTGGCCGTGCTGATGGTCGTGGTCAAGCGCTATGAAACCTCCAATGTGTTCCGCACCATCAAGGATATTGATCCTGAGGCTTTCATCTCCATGGCCAATGTAATGGGGGTTTATGGAAAAGGTTTTGATCCCATTAAATATTGATCACAGTGCTTAAAAAATAGAAAATTCCTTTTTGCCCAAATGTTTTTCCTGGTATCGTTTTACCTCTTTCCGAAAAGTTTTCCTTTTTCCTGCTCACGGGTTTCTCCCGGAAATTTAAATGTAGCCCTGGGGCGGTAACGAAAAATCAATGCAAACACATTGGAGGGAAACATGTAAACCGCATTGTTGTAGTCCAAAACAGCTTCGTTGTATTTTTTTTTAAGGACTTCCAGCTTTTTCTCAACTTGGGAAAGTGCAGGAGGTTGTTCAAAAGTTTGCATGCTTTGTCTCTCCGCTGATTCGTCATCCCTGGTCAGCTCGTAAAGGGCTTCGGTTATTTTGTTTTCAGCCTTTACTTTTTGATTGATCTCCAACTGCGGGTTTTGTGCCTTTTTCAAAAGACTTTCCAGCTCTTTAAGTTTTCTTTCCTCCTGGGTTTCTTCAACTTCTTTGTCAATGGTTTTTTGCCAGATTGATACCTTTTCACTCAAGAGCTGATATTTTTCCATTACCAGTTTATCAAAGGGAACAAAAGCCTGGTCTGCCGCTTTCCTTAGAAGCACAAAACGATTGGAGCCAATCAGGGCAAAAAGGGCCATCATGGCCAGGGCAATTAAAATTCCTTCCATTTTGGTTTTTTTTACAAATTACAAATTTAAAAACTATTGCATGCAAACCGTTTTTTAGCGATAACCGGAAATGTTTTCTCCTGTCAGGCAAACAAAAAAAGTGAGAACAGGTTTGTTTTATAGAGGCAAACCTTAGTATATTCGTAACTTAATCTTTAAAGGAAAAAAATATGGGAGAAATATTAGGCCATCTGGAACCCAAAAGGGTATGGGAAATTTTTGAAGAGATCTGCAAGATCCCAAGACCTTCCAAAAAGGAGGAAAAAATTCTGAAATACCTGATTGATTTTGCAAAGGAACATGATCTGGAGTATGCACAGGATAAAATCGGCAACCTGTTGATACGCAAGCCGGCAATGCCGGGATATGAAGACCGGGAGTGGACCATTTTGCAGAGCCATGTGGATATGGTAGGGGAGAAAAACTCCGATGTGGATCACAATTTTGACACCGACCCCATTCAGCCCCGTATTGATGACGGCTGGGTGAGGGCTACCGGAACGACGCTTGGTGCGGATGACGGCATTGGCATTGCCGCCCAGCTGGCTATCCTGGAATCGGATGAAATCCCTCACGGACCCATTGAGTGCCTTTTTACCGTAGATGAAGAAACCGGCCTTACTGGTGCCTTTGGACTGGAAAAGAACTTTTTAAAAGGACGCATCCTGCTTAACCTGGATTCGGAAGACGACGGTGAACTCTTTATAGGTTGTGCCGGCGGAATCGATACCCTTATCACCTTTAATTATGAGAAAGTGAATACCGAGCCCGATCATCAGGCCTTTAAAGTCAATGTAACCGGCTTGAAAGGCGGACACTCCGGGGACGATATCCACAAAGGGCGTGGCAATGCCATAAAAATTCTGAACCGGATCCTTTGGAATGCCGAAAAAATGCACGAATTGCGGGTAGCAGAATTTACCGGAGGGAATCTCCACAACGCCATTGCCAGGGAAGCTTTTGCTACGGTTACCATTCCAAAACGCCATAAAAGTGCTTTTCTTTCTTTGGTGAAAGAACTGGGCAATGACATCAAAGAATCCATGAAAGCCAATGAGCCCAAACTCGAGATCTCTGCTGTGGAGGCAGTGATGCCCGATTGCCTTATGGACTATACTACCCAGAGTAATCTGCTCAATGCCCTTTATGCCTGCCCGCACGGGGTAATGGCCATGTCACCGGATATTCCCAACCTGGTGGAAACCTCCACCAACCTGGCATCTGTAAAAATGACCGCCCGGGAGATCATCGTGGTCACAAGCCAGCGCAGCTCATTGGAAACCGGTAAGCGCGACATTGCGGATATGGTAGCCAGCGTTTTTAACCTGGCCGGAGCAAAGGTAAAGCATGGTGACGGCTATCCCGGATGGACCCCCAATATGGAGTCTCCCATACTGTCTATTACCGAAAAAGCCTACAAGGACCTTTTTAAGGAAGAGCCTAAAGTGCTGGCAATTCATGCCGGCCTGGAATGCGGTCTTATTGGCGAAAAATACCCGGGAATGGATATGATCTCTTATGGGCCAACCATCAAAGGCGCCCACTCACCCGATGAGGGCATTGAGATCAGCACCGTGGAAAAATTCTGGGATCTGACACTGGAAGTATTAAAAAATATTCCCAAAGCCAAATAAATCTTCAGGAAAGATTCGAGCAAACGGATAATCAGGCCTGCGGGCTTTGGTTATCCGTTTTTTAGTTGCATTTCAAACAACCCGGCAAGATGATTTTTTAATTTTTGCCTTACCTCTTCCATGGGAAACGTTTTGCCAAGTTCGGCCTGCATGGATGTGGCTTTTTTATCGGTAAAGCCGCAGGGGTTGATCAGCTCAAAAAAACTTAGGTCGGTATTCACGTTAAAGGCAAATCCATGCATGGTCACCCAGCGGCTGCTGCGGATGCCAATGGCGCAGATTTTCCTGGCTTTGGCAGGATGGGCTGCATCCAGCCATACCCCTGAAGCGCCTTTCAGCCGCTCGCCTTTCAGGCCGTATTCCGCTATGGTGCGAATGATCGCTTCCTCCAGGTTGTAAACGTAAAGATGAATATCCGGTGAAAAGTTATCCAGGTCCAGGATGGGATAACCAACGATTTGTCCCGGCCCATGGTAGGTAATGTCCCCACCCCTGTTGATCTTGTAAAAGGTGGCTTTCTTGTTCTGAAGCTCCAGCATATTGGCCAGCAGGTTGTTTTCCGAACCATTCTTGCCAAGGGTATAAACATGGGGATGTTCGCAAAAAAGAAGGTAATTGGGAGTTGGTTGCTGCCTGTTATCGGGTAGTTCCCGGTTTTTCAGCTTTTGATCCACAACCTCCTGAAAGAGCTTTTCCTGGTAATCCCAGGCTTCTTTATAATCCATGGTGCCGAGGTCTTCGAACCGCACCTTTTTATTGAAAACCGGCATGATCTTTTTGTTTTTGCAAAAATACGAAAAAGAACCATGCCACTAAATAATGAAACAATTTGGGTAAATTTGCTGAAGTGATGAGGTAATCTTTTCACGTGATTATTCCTGTCTTTATTAAACAACCTGTAAACTGAATATGATGCAGCAAAACAAAAAAGCAGAGATCATGGCTCCCGTAGGCTCTTATGCCTCGCTTGCTGCTGCTTTGCAGGGAGGTGCCGATTCGGTGTATTTTGGCGTGGGAAAGTTGAACATGCGCTCGCGATCTTCACAGAACTTCACCCTTGACGACCTTTCCCGTATTGTGGAAACCTGCCGGGCAAAGAAGGTAAAAACCTATTTAACCCTCAATACCATTATTTATGATCATGAAATGGAGGAAATGCGGCAAACGGTTGACCGTGCAAAAAAAGCCGGCATTTCTGCCATTATTGCTTCCGATATGGCGGTGATCCGTTATGCCCGTGAAAAAGGAGTGGAGGTGCACATGTCTACCCAGTGCAATATCACAAATCTTGAGGCAGTAAAGTTCTATTCGCAATTTGCCGATGTGGTGGTTACTGCCAGGGAACTGACCCTGGAGCAGGTTCATCAGATCACCGAAGGAATCCGCCGGGATGATGTCAAAGGGCCTTCAGGTGAGTTGGTGCAGGTGGAGTTGTTTGTGCACGGAGCCCTGTGTATGGCCGTGAGCGGAAAATGCTACCTCAGCCTCGATAACATGAATTATTCGGCCAACCGGGGTGCATGCCTGCAGCTTTGCCGGCGTTCCTACCTGGTTACCGATAAGGAAGAAGGATTTGAGATGGCGGTGGACCACGAATACATCATGTCGCCCAAAGACCTTTGCACCATCGATTTTCTGGATAAAATTCTCATGGCAGGCGTGAAGGTCCTGAAAATTGAGGGCAGGGGCAGGGGCCCGGAATATGTGAAAACAGTCACGCGCTGCTATAAAGAGGCCGCTCAATCGATTGCAGATGGAACTTTCAGCCGGGAGAAAGTGGAGCAATGGACCGAAGACCTTCGGGCTGTCTTTAACCGTGGCTTATGGGACGGTTACTACCTTGGGCGCACCATGGGCGAATGGTCCGAACGCTATGGCTCACAGGCAACCCGCAAAAAACAATATGTGGGCAAGGTTACCAATTACTTTTCAAAGATCGGGGTGGCCGAAATAAAAATGGAAACCCACGAACTTTCCGAAAAAGAACCCATCATGATTATAGGACCCACCACCGGGGTGGAAGAATTTAAAGTGGATCAGATCCGGGTGGATGAAAAAAAGACCCCTACAACCCGGAAAGGCGAAACCTGCTCCGTTCCCGTTCCCGCTCCTGTAAGAAGGGGGGATAAAGTTTACAAACTGGTTTGGGTGGAAGAGATGTTCTGAAGATCCGTCCTGTTGAAACAGAAAAGAGG
>SKVW01000133.1 GCA_007129255.1 Bacteroidales bacterium | reverse complement strand
ACTTTTTGGCGAATAATGAATTGCTCCAGAGTTATTCCTTCTTTGGAAGAGAACAAATGACTAATGTAATTGTACTCCAGGTTGAACTCACCGGATATCAAACCGGACCAATTATATGCCAGGTCTTCATCGGTATGATGAATCCGCTGAATAACGAGGTCTTTTATCCGCTGGATCAGCCTGCTTTTCTTATCATCAATGCGTTCAAAACCAAAGGCGTGCAGGGTCTTATCCAGCTTTTGCAGTTCCAGGCCTCCCAATGGTTCCTCTTTTAGTTCAAGCTCGCCCATTCGAATATCAAGGGGTGTTAATCCCAGCTTTTCAACTTCAGATTTTACAACCATTATGCAGCGCCGGCAAACCATGTTTTTAATGTATATTGTCATAGTTTTTTCAAAAATCAAAAGGTTTTCAAATAATACAGGATGAGATGGCTGATTTTCCTGGAGGGAAAAATAATAGCCAAAAGATAACCGAAGGTTCAGTTCAGAAACACCTGGATCATTGAAAGAGAAACCCTTTGGGCAAAAGCCGGGGAAGGGCAGTGGGAAAAGTTTTTTAGGAACCGGGGAATTACCAATCGGCAGCCATTAGAAGCCAATGCCTCAACCATGGTGAGTTCCGGAAGCGTTTGTATGGTTTGAACGGAATGGAAGGAATCGGATCGAATGTCAAACTTCAGGTCCAGGCAGCAGACAGACTGTTTGATGGTTTCTTTTTTTTCCTCAGATTCAGAGACAGGCAAACTGCACTCCATTCCACATCCTGCATCCCCATACCCGTAGGTCAGTTTGAAACCGGACAACTCTCCATGGCAAAAATGACTGACCACCACAAGGTCGAGAGAAAGCATCATTACCAACACTGCAAAAAATATGGAAAAAGGTTTTCGCATTTAATATACCGGTTCTGAAAAATAAACAAGCTATTTCCAATTTTGTTGACCTTTTCCCGTGAATCCATAATTTTGCCTGTAAACAATATTTGTTGTTCATTCACTTATAAAACTGCAGATCCGATATGAACCACAGCCAAAGGTACAAACGACAAGTCCGGCTTCCGGAAATCGGAAACCCGGGACAGGAAAAAATTTCGCGTGCAAAAGTACTGGTGGTGGGAACCGGTGCATTAGGTTGTGCCGCACTTTCCTACCTTGCGCCGGCAGGGATCGGTACCATCGGCATCCTGGATAACGATGCGGTGGAAGAAAGCAACCTGCACCGGCAGATCCTTTTTGCAACCCGGGATATTGATAAACCCAAACCACTTGCTGCAACCGAAAGGCTAAGGGCTGTGAATCCGGATATCAAACTCATCCCCCATTTTCTTCGCCTGAGTGCAGACAATGCACTGGACCTTTTTAAAGATTATGACCTTATCCTGGAATGTTCCGACAATTTCCCAACCAAATTCCTGGTAAACGATGCCTGTGTAATGCTAAACATGCCCTGCATCATTGGTTCGGCCATCGGGTTTTCGGGGCAGCTGTCAGTTTACAATTACCAGGGTGGTCCCACTTACCGTTGCCTTTTGCCCGAACCTCCCGACCCGCTTTTAATGCCTACCTGTGCTGATGCAGGGGTGATGGGTATGATCCCGGGCATCATCGGTAACCTGCAGGCCCTGGAAGCCATTAAAATCATTACCCGCAAAGGAGATGTGCTCTCCGGCAGGTTACTCCACTTCGAAGGCCTGGAAGGAAATTTTATGGAGATCCCCCTGGCTTTAAACCCGGAAAATAAAAGGATTACCCGGCTCGTGGAATATGAGCTGTCTTGTCCCGACCTGCTTTTGAAAAAACACCTGATCGGGGGAAAGGATTTCTTAAACCGCCTGCAGGATCCGGAAAAATACACCATTGTGGCAATTGGCGAAGATGAGGAGCCCCTGAAGATTAAAAACCACTCCTGGAGTCCCGTTCCCCTGCACAAGGTTCCTGAGCTTATCCAAACCATCCCCCGGGGAAAAAAAATATTGCTGATCTGCGAATACGGGATAAAAAGCAATGAGGCCATAAAGTACCTGCTTGTAAAGGAGAAATTCCGCAGGGCCTTTGGCCTGAAAGACGGGCTGTCCGCTTTAAGAATTTTGGCTTAATCATCCACCGGCAAAACCCCGGCTCTGATTTGTGCTTTTTTAAAAAACGGGGCAAATCCGACATTTCTTTCCTCGAAAAACAAAGCCCCAAAACAAAAAAATTTCAAAAACCTTTCCTGGCAGGCCTTTCAGCACTTATATAATTTAAAAAAAATAAAATATCTGGCATATTTTTTGACAACGCAAATTATCCCCGGGTTCCGCCTATCCTTAGGAAAAACGCAACTCAAAAGGGAAATTATTCATTATTCAACCATTTAAACAAAAAAAAATGAAAAGAATTACCATTATTCTGTTTCTGGCGACCTTGGCATGGCCATGCATGAGCCAGACTGCCCCGGAGCGGAGGGAGAAAAAACACAACCCGTTTACCTCCAATTTCAAGGCTCCTGAAGTGCAAAGAAAATCGGAAAAGCAGGATGCACGCTTTGGATTTTTTGATGCCGGGGCCATAATCCTCAAAAACAATGCCCGGCCCGATAGTATGCTGGTTTACGACAGCGGCTACAAAAACGGGGAGTGGGAACTTTTCGCCAAAGAAATCCCTACTTACCTGGACGGCACCAACCTGATTGAAAGTCTTGAGATCTGGTACAGCGAAGGTCCTGGCAAAGATTTCTTTCCGGCGGAAAAGTTAATTGCTTTCTATGATGAACATGAAACCATCACCCGGGTAGAATACCACTTCTGGAACAATAATACCTGGGAGCCCGATTTTGCTTACGAAATGTTGGTTGACAAATATGGTGACGAGGTTTTTTTTGCCGAGTACCAATACGATGCAGGTGAATGGATTATTGATTATGGCTTCCGGGCAATAGACGAATACAATGAAAACAACGCTCTTGTCCTGCGCTTATGGGAATACTACGATGATTGGGAAAATGAATGGTTGCCCGAAGAAAAGGAAGAGTTTATATTAAATGAACAAGATATTATTGTTGAGATCATTGAATATTGGTATGACGACTGGGATGAAATCTGGGAAAAAGAAAGCCGCATGGTTTTCGAGCTGGATGAAAACAATACCTGGGAATCGGGTTACGGATATTTCTGGGACGGGATGGAAGAAGAATGGATTCCGCAACTCAAATACATGGATTTTGAATGGGTAAATTTTGAGCTGCTGCAATTTTCCAACCTGACGGTTTTTATCAACGCGGATTTCTTTGACGATTTTGAGGACTGGAAAGCCAATCCAAAAGAGGAAATCGAATGGCTCAACTACATGAAGCTTTCTATGGATTATACTGAAGAAGGCCTTTTGACCTTACTGCATACCATTTTGTGGGATCACGATGAGGAAGAATGGATTTTATATTTTGAAATTAAATTGGCCTACGACCATTTCCAAAATATTATTTATGAGTCTAACAGTATGTTTGATGGAAACGAATGGCAATATTTATACAGACATCATTTTGCTATGGAATACAATGAAGATGAATCCATTCACGCTTTTGAGTTTTCTTTTATCATGGACGATTGGAAAAACGAATTTATTCCCGATTACCGCTATGAGTATTATTACACAAAGGATGAAACAACAATACCTGTTGTAATAAAACCGGAACCCTTAAAGCTTTACCCCAATCCTGCCAGTTCAGGGTTAAACCTGGTCTGGACAGGCAAGGATGAAATGATAGATATTACCATTCTTGGCATTGATGGAAAGGTTCTGGCCCGCTATGACAAACATCCTGT
>SKVW01000122.1 GCA_007129255.1 Bacteroidales bacterium | reverse complement strand
TGTCATCCTTATGAGATTGAAATATTCAACAATGCCATTGGAGCGGATTTATACAGTTGGGACTTTGGAGACGGGAATACAGATAACAGTGATGAAGAAACCATATACCATACCTATGAAAACTTTACGGGCGACAGCCTGGTTTTCACAATCACTCAGGAGGTAAGCAGCATGCAGGGGTGTGCGGATACCATGCAGCAGGAGGTGGTGGTTTACCCTTACCAGGAACCCGGTTTTGACATGGACGTAAGCGAAGGTTGTGCCCCGCTTACCGTCAACTTTTCCGACAGTTCACAGGGAGCTGTATCCGGTTGGTATTACGATTTTGGTGATGGGGGTAGTTCTTCTCAGGCCTCTCCTCAGCATACTTTTGAAAACACCACGGACACCCCCATCACTTACGAAGTGATGCAGGTAACCGACAACGGCTTTTTCTGCCAGGATACCACTTACCAGCAAGTTACCGTATATCCTGAGTTTGAGGCAGATTTCACCTTCAGCCCTACCGAAGGCTGTGCCCCTCATCAAATAACCTTTAACAACACCTCAACGGGCTACACCACAGGATACCACTGGGATATGGGGGACGGAACCACTTACGATAATGATGATCCTTCCTTTACCCACACCTATGAAAACCCCGGACCCGACCCGGTAACTTATGACATTGTTCTTACGGCAACCAACGGTTTTTGTGACCGCACGAAGATCAGGTCAATCACCATTTTCCCGGAAGTCACCGCCTACTTTGAGCCCGATCCCCTGGAAGGATGTCAACCTCTGGAAGTAGGATTTCTAAACCAAAGCACCAATGCCACCACCTTCATGTGGGAGTTTGGTGACGGCGGGTCATCGGTTGATCAGCATCCTGTGCATACCTTCCAGAACCAGAATTATGACACACCCCAGACCTATACTGTCAGCCTGCTCACATGGTCCGATCATTTGTGCATGGATTATTATGAAACGGAAATCACTTTAAACCCGGCCATAAAGGCTGATTTTGCAGTAGAAGAACCCGAGGGTTGCACTCCTTTCGAATTGAATATAGAAAACGTCTCCAAAGGAGTTACCGTTTACAGCTGGCGGATTGACGGCATGGAGTTTTCCAGTACCGATGAGCAATATATTACCCACACCCTGATCAACGACACAAACGAGCCCCTGGAATACCAGCTTCTTTTGCTTGTGGAAAACGATTATGGATGCACCGATGAGCTGGAAAAAACAATTACGGTATTTCCGGAAGTCACCGCCGCTTTTGCCTCCGAAACGGAAGGATGCCATCCTTTGCAGATTGAATTCCACAACAATTCAAACAATGCCCATTATTTCGACTGGCAGTTTGGAGAAGACGGCTCATCTATTGAACCCTCCCCCGTATATACTTTCTACAACCAAAGCCATACGGAAAGCATACAGAAAACCGTAACCCTTCTTGCCTCATCAATATACGGCTGCCAGGATCAGACCGATACCCTGATCACGGTATTTCCAAGGCCCGATCCTTCTTTCCTGGTGGAAAACAGCCCCGGGTGCTCTCCCCATGAGATCATCATTCAAAACCAAACCATCGGGGCCATGGACTTTTTCTGGGACTTCGGAGATGGTTCGGAAATTAACAACAGCGATGAGGTTGTGATAACCCATACTTACTACCTGCCCCCCGACGAACCCATGCAGACCTTCGAAATTTCCCTGGATGTGATCAGCGATATGGGTTGTGAGGCCTCCCTGACCCAGGAAGCCACCATATACCCCGACATTGTGGCCGATTTTTCTGCAAACCAGCTGGAGGGCTGTCATCCCTTTACCGTAGATTTCACCAATCTTTCGCAAGGAGCTACCGCTTATACTTCCTATGAATGGGATTACGGTGACGGACAAACTTCCTCCAATGATGAAGAAGTTCATTCGCATACTTTTCATAATTACAGCAACACAGAACCCGTCACGTATACCGTGGAGCTGATTGCCCATAACGAAAACGCCTGTTCAGACTTCACCGAACTTGAGATCACAGTTTGGCCTGCACCCAAAACCCTTTTTACCGTGGACAACCCCACAGGATGCTCCCCCCACGATATTGTGATTGAAAACCAGTCGGTAGGTGCAGAGAATTTCTGGTGGGATTTTGATGACGGCAATACTTCCGACACCGATGAAACCACTTTTGACTATTCATTCCAGCATCCCCCGGATCCCGACCCGGCCCTCTTTACCATTTCACTTGAAACCGGCAATCAATGGGGTTGTGCATCTGATTATGAACAAACCGTTACTGTATTTCCTGAAGTAACCGCTTCTTTCGAATCCGAAACCGAGGGGTGTCACCCATTGCATGTCAACTTTGAAAATACTTCCCAGGGGGTAACTTATACCGAATGGAGCTTTGGCGACGGCAGTCATTCCCAGGCTTTTAACCCTTCGCATACTTTCTTTAATTACAGCTATACCGACCCTGCGGATTTTTCGGTATACCTGCTTACAGAAAATGATTTTGGTTGTATGGCATCCCAATTGGACACCATCACCGTATTTCCGCTCCCCTTATCCAACTTTGATCTTTCGGAAACGGCAGGCTGTTCGCCTTTTGAGCCGACCCTATTTAACATTTCCGAGGGGAGTACCACCCATTTGTGGGATTTCGGGAACGGGATCTCCGACAGCGACGAGGAAGAATTTACCCATACCTGGATCAACCAAACAGAGGACCCCCTCTCCTATCAACTCATTTTAGAGGCAGGTAATCAATATGGATGTGCGGACCTTAGCATGCAGGTAATCAATGTTTTCCCGGAAGTAACCGCCGACTTTACCACCAGCGACAATATTTTTGAGGGTTGTTCACCATTTACCGTTCAGTTTGAAAACCTGTCACATCTGGCCCAAAATTATCACTGGGACTTTTCCACCGGGCATACCACCAGCGGTTCCAATCCATTGCATGTATTCACTAACGACAACATGGATCCGGTGGATTTTCCTGTCGAACTGATCGCTACAAGCACATACAATTGTGTGGACACAGTAGTAAAAGACATTCGCACCTATCCCAGCCCGGTAGCCAATTTTATGCCGGTGCCCCTGGTTAATATTTATCCCGAAACGACTTTCCGCCTGGAAAACCTCAGCAAAGAGGGATACTGGAATTATGAATGGGACTTTGGCGACAACAACACTTATGAAACCAGCTCAGCCGAACCATTTAATCACACTTACCAATATGATGACCTGAATGACCTGACTACCCGCCATTTCAACATTGTATTGAATGTACACAATGTGTATTGCCACGATTACAAAACCCGGCAGGTGACGATCACCTCCCCCGTTCCTGATGCTGAGTTTATTTCCGATACGGCAGGCTGCACCCCATTTGAATTACAATTTTTCAATACAACAGAGTATGCACACAGTTTTCACTGGTTTTTCGGGGATGGCTCAGAGTCGGTAATGCCTAATCCATTGCATATTTATACCGAACCCGGGGAATACGAAGTCATGATGATTGCCTGGGGGGATGGAGGAGTGGATACAACCTACCAACAGATTACGGTTTTGGAAAATCCTACAGCAAAGTTTTACCTTATTAACTCTCTGATAGAAATACCTTATGAGCCCCTGGAGGTTGTTAATGATTCCAAACTGGCCGATTTTTATTTCTGGGAGTTTGGAGACGGAAACACCTCCCAGGATTTTGAACCCGTTCATTATTATGATGAAGCAGGCATCTATACCGTAAGCCTTACGGTGCACACCAATACCACGCCCAGCTGTTCGGACATTATGATCAAGACCAACGAAGCCATTGTTCAGGATGCCTGCCAGGTGAAATTCCCCAATGCCTTCAAGCCGGATCCTTCCGGGCCCTCCGGCGGGCAATATGACCACAGCAACCCGGTAAATGAAGTCTTTTACCCACTTTATGAAGGCATAGAAGATTATGTGCTGGAAATATACAACCGATGGGGAGAGTTAATCTTCAGAAGTACCGACCCGGAAGTTGGGTGGGACGGCTACTACCGGGAAAAACTGGCTCCCATGGATGTATATGTGTGGAAACTTTCCGGACGTTGTTCCAACGGCAAAGAGCTCAATAAAGTAGGCGATGTTACCCTTTACCGCTAAGATATATTTGTTATTTTTGCACCGGATTTCAATTGGGTGTATAATAACAAAAGGAGACATTAGATTATGGAGGGGAAACTGCCTACAAGCATTTATTCCGAAATAGGTGAGCTGGAGGGTGTTATCACACACACTCCCGGGCCGGAGGTTGAAAATATGACCCCGGAAAATGCCGAAAGAGCACTTTACAGCGATATTCTCAACCTCAGGGTAGCTTCAAAGGAATACAACCAGTTCAAGGGAATACTGGATTACTTTACCCGCACTTTTGAAGTAAAGGATCTTTTAAAAGACATTCTCAAAAACGAGAAAGTTAAGCAGGGACTGGTAGAGAAAGTTTGCCAGAACGAAACCGCCGATTGCATTAGTGAATTTCTTTTAAGTAACGGTGAAGAAGAACTGGCCCGTTCATTGATTGAAGGGGTGCCCCTGCAAAAAAACTCCCTGACCAATTTTTTAAGCAAAGAAAGATTTTCTTTAAAACCGCTTCACAATTTTTTCTTCACCCGTGATGCTGCCATCTCCCTTTATGACAATGTATATGTGGGCTCAATGGCCTCCCCTGTAAGGCTCAGGGAATCCCTGATCATGGAAGCCATTTTTGATTTTCACCCCTTGTTCAATACCAAAACCGTTAACCCCAATCCCGGAAAAAGCAGGGACAGCCGCATTGCCATAGAAGGAGGAGACGTACTGATTGCCCGGGATGACCTGCTCATATGCGGCATTGGATCGCGAACCACATCCATGGGGGTGGATTACATTCTGAGAAACCTGAAAGAAAAAAAAGAAAAACAACATATCCTGGTGCAGGAACTCCCCCTTACCCCCGAATCTTTCATTCATCTGGATATGGTTTTTACCTTGCTTGACAGGGATACCTGCATGATCTATGATCCGGTGATCATGAAAATGAATAAATACCAGACCGTGCATATTTATGCAGAAGAGGGTAAGGTTAAATTCATCCGGGAGGTTGAAAACCTGCCGGAAGGCCTGCGCAAACTTGGCATGGACCTTAAACCTGTTTTATGTGGAGGGAAGGATGACCAATGGATACAGGAAAGGGAACAGTGGCACAGCGGGGCCAATTTCTTTGCTGTTGGGCCCGGACGAATCATTGGCTATGGCCGGAATGTGCATACCCTTGAAGCTTTAAATCAAAATGGTTATGAAGTCCTGAAAGCTTCCGACATCCTCAAACAAAGAGTCAACCCTCATGATTATCATCGTTTTGTTATTTCCCTCGATGGATCTGAACTTCCAAGGGGCGGAGGCGGAGCAAGGTGCATGACCATGCCCGTAAGCCGTAAACCGGTAGATTGGTAAGCACTGCTTTGGCAGCCCCGGGATTTTTTTGTACCTTCAAACCTGCAAACACAAAAAAATCCTGCCCTATGCGAAAACTTTTTACCCTTTTCTTATTGACATCTTTTGCTTTCTTTGCCCATGGTCAGTTTGTGACCCCCGGTGATGGAGAAACCTATACCATGGATGACCTGGTAGATATCAGCCAGGGTGTGGTTACCTTCGAAAATGATGCCTACACCATCCATGAAGACCTGACCATTTCGGAAAATGACATTCTTGAAATTTTGGAGGATATTGTCATTAAAACCGCTTCCGAAAAACGCATCGTTGTTTACGGAGCCTTTATTGCCGATCCTCCCGAAGAGTTATTGATTATGGCTGTTGACCCGGCAAACCGATTCCGGGGTTTTCGCTTTGAGGAAGCTTCCGAAACTTCAATGATGAGAAACACCATCGTAGAGTATGGCGGTGGCATACAGCTCATTGATACGGATATGCTATTTGAAAACTGCACCATCCGGTATTTTGACCGTTCCAACACCAGTGCAGCCATTAACCTTTCGGGTTCCAATCCTGTAATACAGCACTGCTACTTCCTGGAAAACGGCGGCTCTGCCATCGGCAGTGGGGCCAACGTGCAGGCATCCCCGCAAATCCTCCATAATCAATTTATAAAAAACAGCAGCGACAATACCAACCGTCCCCAGATCAATATGGGCCCGGGGGGTAGCGATACTCTGAAGATAATCGGGAACTATATTGAAGGGGGGTATATCATGGCAGGTGGAATTGCTGTAGCAAACCTTTTCTCTGTTGGAAATACCGTCGCTTTGATCAAAGATAATCACATTGCAGATAACCGATACGGCATTGCCTCTATGGGAGGACAAATCACCTCCATTATCACTGGAAATACCATCCTGGATAATAATATCCAGGGCGAGCCCATGCAGGGAGGAAGCGGCCTGAACTTCTTTGGAGGTTCCACTAACCAGGCATACGTGCACAACAACGTCATCAGGGGCAACCTATGGGGCATAACCATTCAAAACGAGGCCCAGCCCAACATTGGAGAGGAAGAAAACCCCCTGACCGGCTTTAACGTGATTGAAGACAACGAAAACAGCGGAGTAATTTACGGTCTGTACAATAACACCCCGGGAGCCATCATGGCCCAAAACAACTATTGGGGTACTGAAGATGAGGAAACGGCTGCAGGATATATTTTTGATGAAGATTTTGACCCCAACCTGGGCCCGGTAACCTTCCTGCCCATATGGGTACCGGAAAACATGATCTATGAATTTGTATTTGAGGCGACGATGAACGAAAGTCTTCAGGAAGATGTGGCCGGTACCATTGACCAGGATGAACAAACCGTTCACCTGTTGGTCCCTTTTGATGCCAACCTTGCCGAACTGACACCCACCATTCAACTTTCCGATTATGCAAGCGTATCTCCTGAAAGTGGAGAAACGGTTGATTTTACCGATCCGGTTAATTATATAGTCACCGCTGCTCACGGGCAGGAACGCCACTATATGGTAACGGTGATACAGGAAGCCCAGGCGTTGTTTACCCTGACTTTTGTGATTACCGATCCTGAAGGAATAGACATTGAGAATGCAGTAGTCACCCTTAACGGGGAAACTGCCGAACCGGGGTATTACGTATTTCCCGACCTGGAACCCGGCACCTACGAATACCTGGTGGAAAAAGAAGGCTATTCCAGCGAAGAAGGGACCATCGTAATTGAAGATCAGGACGAAACCGTAGAAATCACCCTGGAGCCGGAAACCGGCATCATTGTTCTTTCGCTTGATAACTTAACTGCCTTTCCTGTTCCGGCCAGGAATTATATTGAAATTCAATTTGAGCAGGAAAGCCATCCTGTTGTCCTTCGGATTTATTCACTAACAGGCAGCCTGATGAAAGAGGTTCCGGCTGTGAATTCAGGCACAAGGATAGACGTTTCCGGTATGAACAATGGGCTTTACCTGATGCAAATCACCGATGGTGAGCATACCGTTACAAAGCGCTTTACCATTGGCCGATAGAGAGTTTGGGAGCGAGGACTGCCCGGAAAAAACAAAAATATAGAAACAAGGTGTTTTTGTTTTGCGGAATCCGTACCTTTGATGCATTTAATCTGAGGTTTCAGCAAACGCGCACCGAAAATGAATGATTTCTGCATTCCAAAAGCCTTAAAAAGGTTTTTTCTTCTGGCGGCCCTCTCTCCTTTTCTTATTCTGTTTGAAGGGTGCAAACCCGCTCCCCCTTCGGATGTAAATATTGAACTTGCGGACCACCCAAAAGCAAAGCACCTTCTTGCACCCGGAAGGGGAACCATTGGAATCATTGAAGAAGGTGCCGTAAACATTTTTTACCTTGATAAAGAAAACCAATGGGTTCCCGATCCGGATTCCCGCTTTACCATTCCGGAAAAAAACCAGGGTATCCTTGCCATGGGTGATGGCACCATTGGAGTAAGAATCCGGGGGGGAATGCACTTTTATAAACTCAGTGCCAGCCAAACCTGGGAAAAAGACCCGGCCCTTACCTTCGACCTTCCCCGCAGATATGGCCATATGCTTTCGGTAAAAATGCCCTGGGAAACCGGGATCCTTGCTTTTGAGCGGGACAGATACCTAGAGTTTTATTACCACGAAGATGGCGAATGGCTGTATGACGAAACGGCCTTATTCTCCATTCCGGAAGGTATAACACATTACTTCTCCATGGGCAACATGACCATAGCCATTGTTGAGGGTGGGAAACTGGGCTTGTATTACCTGCACCCTGAAGGTGACTGGAGATTCCTGGAAGACCATGTGTTAAGGTTACCCGATGCATACGATGCCATCATTCCATACGAAATGGGTGTTATTGCCATTTTGAAAGAGCAGCAGCTTGATTTTTATGAATTAAACCTTTCCACAGGCAGATGGTCGGTTTATGAAGAGGTTTCTTTTCAACTTCCCAAAAAAAATGAACGCTGAGTAATAATTCTTTCCTAAGCTTTTTGCAGGTTGTATTCTTTGGCCATGGCAGTGATAAGTCAGGCCATTTAGTAAAACAGAATTTACTCCTCTATTGGAGTGGAATCCTCCACATACTCCTTTTCATCCATAAAAACGGTGGTTTCGGGGATCTTCAGTTCGTAGGTTTTTCCAGGGTAAAGCGGCAATTCATAGGACCTCAGCCAGGGGTTGAGCAACCTCAGGGATTTATAGGTAGTTTGATGGGCAAGGGCAAAATCCGGAAGGCTTGAAATGGCTGTATCCACTTCCACCAAATAATACTCAAGTGGTGGATAAAGGTCTTCTTCTCTAAAATAGAAGCCTGATGCAGCAGGGTCGGAAAAAATGGTTTTGATGGCCAGAATGCGGAAAACATAGCGGGCAGTTTCCTCATTGAGAAACAGGTCGTAATAATTGTCAGTATTCTGGTTTTCCAGGATCCTGCCAAGGCGGGAATTGCCAATGTTATAAGCCGCAGCGGCCAGGGTCCAGGAACCGTATCGTTCTTTTGAATCTTTGAGGTATGCAGCGGCAGCAGCAGTGGCTTTTTCCACATGATAACGCTCATCTACATGCCGGTTCACCTCCAGGCCGTAGTCACGGGCAGTACCTTCCAGAAACTGCCAGTAGCTGGCGGCTCCTGCAGGGGAAACCACATCCATCAGCCCGCTTTCTATCAAGGCCAGGAACTTAAAATCTTCCGGAACCCCATGCTCTTCCAGGATGGGTTCAATCACCGGAAACCAGCGGTTGGCCCTTTTGAAAAACAACAGGGTTTGCGACTGCCAGTAAGTATTGACCAGCAATTCACGGTCAAATCGCTCGCGAACATCAAACTGTTCAATGGGGACCGGCTCTCCGGCAAAGGTGAGGGTGTCGGGAATGGGGAGGGCAAAAATTCCGTATTGGCTGCGAAAAGCATCCAGATAAGTTTGATTGGTATCCCCTGCCGGACTCCAGAAAATAAACAAGCGAACCAGTAAAAGGGAAAAGACCGTGAGCGGGATATATAAAAGCGAACGTTTGAACATAAAATTTCCTCTGAAAATAATTTAGAATAATTCCACGCAATGACTGATAATGGCTGCCATCATGGATAACAAATTTAGAAATAAAAGCCCGGAAAGCAGCTAAAAATAGTAAAATTTATCCCAATGCAAAAAAAATGAATACCAGACTGTAAAATAACTTGGCCAATGCGCTGAAAGTGCTGTTATTATTAATTTTTATAAATTTTAATCGGGGATTGTTTAAATTTTGTAGTTTTGTAACCGGTTAAAAATTAAACACTTTTAAAGGAGATTAAATATATGAACATTACCGAGTTAAAGGAAAACATCAAAACCCTGAAAGCGGTCGATTACAAAAAGACCCCCCTCGACAAGGGCTACACGGATAAGATCCTTTACATCAATGTGGGCAACAATGAGGTAAAGGAAAAAGAGGTTCCTCCAATGATGAAGGAAAAATTCGTCGGAGGAAGGGGATATGGACTCAAACTGCTTTGGGATGCCACCAAGGCT
This sequence comes from Bacteroidales bacterium, assembly GCA_007129255.1. Taxonomy (GTDB): domain Bacteria; phylum Bacteroidota; class Bacteroidia; order Bacteroidales; family UBA7960; genus PUML01. Next base: position 3,685 of record SKVW01000122.1, on the reverse strand, counting down.
GACACCAAGTGGAACGATCCCGAAAATGAGATCATCATTTCCCCCGGCCCCATTGCGGGCATTACCCAGTATTCAGGCGCAGGAAAATCCCTGTTGGTTTCCCTTTCTCCCCAGACCGATTCGGTTATGGACTCCAATGTTGGTGGATTTTTTGGCCCTTTCCTGAAGTTTTCCGGCTTTGATGCCCTGGAACTGCAAGGAAAAGCAGAAAAAGACATTATCATTTACATTGACGGGAAAAACGAAAAAATTGAGATCATTGAAGATCCCGGCTTCTCCACCGACACCCATATTCTGGCGGAAGAACTTACCGAGCTTTATGCCGAAGACGAGAATGACGCCAAACACCTGGGCATTGTTTCTACAGGAGCCGCTGCAGAAAACTCCCTGCTTGGCATGATCAACTTTACTTTTTATGACGTAAAGCGTCAGAAGATCAGGCTGAAGCAGGCCGGCAGGGGTGGTATTGGCACCGTTATGCGCGACAAGCGCATCAAGGCCATTGTGGCAAAAGTTGAAAAAATTTCCGGCAACCTCAACAATGTCGACAATATGGAAATGATCCGCGAAAGAGGCAAGCGCTTCAATCGCGAAATGAAGGAACTTGACGACAAGCAGTGCCAGATGAGAAGAAAAGGTACGGCCAACATCATCAACGTAATGAATGATTACGATCTTTTGCCCGTGCACAACTTCAAATACGGAAGCCATGACGATGGATATAAAATCCACTCCGATGTATTCCGGGATGAATATTTCACACAAAATGTACCCGATGGTTGCTGGATCGGTTGCACCATGTCATGCGCCAAAGGGGTGGATGATTTCGAACTGAGAACCGGGCCATATAAAGGACAGCAAGTGATCGTTGACGGACCGGAATACGAAAACGCAGCCGGCCTTGGTGCAAACCTGGGCATCTTCGATCCTGCCTACATCATTGAAGCAAACTTCTACTGTGATACCTATGGCATTTGCACCATTACCTGGGGAACCGTAATGGCCTTTATTATGGAGTGCTATGAAAACGGCATTCTGAATAAGGAACGCACCGGCGGGCTGGAGCTCAATTTTGGCAATAAAGAAGACTCTATGGAGCTTCTGCACCAGTTGGCCCGGGGCGAAGGTTTCGGAAAAGTGGCCGGAATGGGCGTTAAAAAAATGAAGGAAATGTTTATTGAAAAAGGATGGGGCGATCCCAAATTTCTTCAGGACATTGCCATGGAAAACAAAGGCCTGGAATATTCCCAGTACGTTTCCAAAGAATCACTGGCCCAGCAGGGAGGATACGCCATGACCAACAAAGGCCCGCAGCATGATGAAGCCTGGCTGATCTTTATGGATATGGTTAACAACCAGCTTCCCTCCTTTGAAGATAAGGCCGAAGCCCTGCACTACATGCCCATGTTCCGTACCTGGTTCGGGCTGATGGGATTGTGTAAGCTTTGCTGGAATGACGTGGTGCCCGAAAGCAATGTTGAGGCAGAGGAGCCGCACAAAATCCCCGAGCACGTAGATAATTACGTGGCCATTTATAAGGGAGTTACCGGCAAGCCTTTCGACAAGGAAGAGCTGATTCGTCAGAGTGAACGCGTATATAACTTCCAGCGGATATTCAACCTGCGCCGCGGATTTGGCAAGCGCATCCATGATGCACAGCCATATCGTGCCGCCGGCCCCGTAACCGTGGAAGAATACGAATCCCGTGCCGACCGCTACGACAAGCAATTAAAAGAAGAAGCAGGATTTGATCCTGAAGGAAAATCCGTTGAAGAAAAACTGGCCGCATTGCGCAAGTATCGCGAAGATCGCTATGAGCAGCTGATCGATGCAGTTTATAAGCGCCGCGGATGGACCATGGACGGAATCCCCACCATAGAGCACCTCAAAGAGCTCGGCATGGATCTTCCTGAAGTTCTTGAAGAAGTAAAAAAACACCTGAATTAATAAGGTTTTCTCAATGAATATCAAAGGCCGTCATGCACAAGTGACGGCCTTTTTTTTATTCACCCCTACCCCTACCCCACTTAATTATTTAAACCGGAAAACAATTTTTGATTTTCCGGTTTATACGTTAACAAACCTTCAAAGTAAAAAACCGGGAGGCCGGATCCTTTAATTCCAGTCTAAAACTGGTCAAGGGGTCATGCATCTATCTCCATCAAAAAGTTGTACCTTTGCAGGTTGATTTTTTTACCATGAACCAGGAAGTTTTCTCAACCATAGCCGAAGATCGTCTGGAGATATTTGGTGCGCGGGAGCACAATCTTCAAAACATTGATTTGACCATTCCCCGGGGCCGCCTGATCGTTATCACCGGATTGAGCGGAAGCGGCAAATCCTCTCTTGCATTTGATACCATTTATGCTGAGGGTCAGCGTAGGTATATTGAAACCTTTTCTGCCTATGCCCGCCAGTTTCTGGGCTCATTGGAGCGCCCCGATGTGGATAAAATTACCGGCCTTAGCCCGGTGATCAGCATAGAACAGAAAAGCACCACCCGCAACCCCCGCTCAACGGTCGGAACCATTACCGAGATCTACGATTTCCTGCGCCTGCTTTATGCACGGGCCGCAGATGCCCACTCATTCGTTACAGGCGAAAAGATGGTGCGTTATACCGACAGCCAGATCCTAGACCTTTTGCTGGAACGCTTCAATGGAAAAAAATTGATGCTGCTGGCACCTTTGGTAAAAGGCCGTAAAGGGCACTACCGCGAATTGTTTGAGCAGGTGCGCAAGCAGGGTTTTTTGAAAGTGAGGGTTGACGGGGAAGTTAAAGAGGTAAGCCCCGGCATGAAAGTGGACCGGTATAAGATTCACGACATTGAAACCATGATCGACCGTTTTTTGGTTGGCCCCAAAGAACGGCGCCGCATGGGAGAATCCTTAAAAACGGCAATGAAATACGGTAAAGGCATAATCATGGTGCTGGACGAATCCGACGATAAGGTTTACCATTACAGCCGCAACCTCATGTGTCCCGTTTCCGGCATTGCATACAAAGATCCCGAGCCAAACACTTTTTCCTTTAATTCTCCTTACGGTGCCTGCCCAAAGTGTAACGGTCTTGGGTCGGTAAGCGAACTGGACATAGAAAAGATCATTCCCGATCCCGGCCTTTCCATTCGCAAAGGAGGCCTCGCCCCGGTTGCCAACACGAAAAATGCCTGGATTACCCGTCAGCTGGTAGCCATCGGTTTAAAATACGATTTTACCCTGGATACCCCCATCCGCGAACTGAGTGAAGAAGCCCTCAATACCATCCTTTACGGGTCTGAAGAGGTTTTTAAGGTGAAACACGAGAGCCTCGGCATCACCAACACCTATACCTTAAATTTTGAAGGGATCATCAACTTTATCAGCAATCAATACGAGGAAAGCCCTTCCACTTCTGTAAGGAGATGGGCTTCGGGTTTTATGCGGCAGAAGGATTGCCCGGAATGCCAGGGGAAACGCCTGAATAAAGAAAGCCTTCATTTTTTGCTTGAGGGCCGTAGTATTGCCGACCTGGCAGAGATGGACCTGCTCACCCTCCGGGATTTTATCGACAATTTGGCGGGCAGGCTGCAAACGCGAAAACAAAAAATTGCCACTGAGATCCTTCGTGAATTGCGGTTGCGCCTGGGGTTTCTGCTGGATGTAGGGCTGGATTACCTGGCTTTAAACCGTCCGGCCCGCAGCCT
>SKVW01000178.1 GCA_007129255.1 Bacteroidales bacterium | reverse complement strand
TTTCCATTCAATCCTCTTTCCTCCGAAACCGCTCCATCAACCCTGGCATCAAACAGATGGGCAATTCCGGCATGTTCTATGATCTTTTTACAATTTTTGCTGGAGGAAACCACGGCAGTTTTCAATCCCTTTTCCCGCCAGAACTTGATTTTTTCCACCGCTGCCTGGTAAACTTCCACACCACCCTGTTCAACCAAACGGTGAAAAATTTCATTTTTCCGGTTACCCAAACCGCAAGCCGTTTCTTTTTCAGGCGGATCATCGGTATTTCCAAAAGGAAGTGAAATACCACGGGATTCCAGGAAGCTTTTCACCCCTTGGTAGCGGGGTTTTCCATCAACATAAATGTTATAATCTTCATCACTCATCGGAGCCTGTCCTTCCCTGTCCTCTAGATAGGCATCAAACATCTCTTTCCAGGCTTCCTTGTGAAGTTTCTGGGTTTTGGTAACCACTCCGTCCAAATCAAATATCAACGCCTCAATTTTATTTTTTCCCATAGCTTTATTTTTTTCATTCCTAAAAATACGTTTTTTGCCACAAAAACCCTATTTTAAGGGCTTTTGTTTAAGAAATTTTCACAAACAAAGTGCAACTGAGAGGAGAGGCTTTCTAACAAATATAGTAATTCTATGTCCCAAAACCAATGCCGGTTGGGAAAAGCAGGGAAAAATGCTTTTATCAGGAAATTTAATTGTTTTTTAACAATCCCAAACCGGCATTTTCGAATAGGTCAGAAACAGCAAGGGTTTTTTTGCGATGAAAAGTTTTCCGGGTAAGCAATTCCTTCCAAGCGTCAGGGGCATCCTCCGGCCAAACCAAACAGGTATCTTCCCAGGGAATTTCTGATAAATACTCCCCTTGCGGCTTATGGGAGAGGCCGGCGGTTATTACAGGAAGCACCCCAATAAGCCAGTTGTCTTTATGCTTCCTGGCAAAAGCGATAATGTGATCTTTAAATTTCCCCTTAACTTCAAGCGGGACATAAGCCCCTTTTAAAAACAGCTCCGGATGATCTTTCCTTTCACGGAGTAAAAGGTGGGTTAATAAAAGTTTGATACGCCCGTCGAATGGCTTCCTGGTAAGCTCCCCTGTTAAACCTGATGGGTCTTTCTTAAACTGTTCGATAAGCTTTTTCAGTATATTGTGCCTTTTTTTATAATCCACCGGTTGCCGGTTATCGGGATCCACCAGGGTGAGATCCCAGAATTCGGTCCCCTGGTAAATATCGGGAACTCCCGGGCTGGTGCATTTTAAAGTCAATTGAGTAAGGGAGTTAACCACGCCTCTCCATGCCACCTTTTGCTGAAAGGACACAAAGTCGGGAAGAAATTCATGATTTGGGTCCAGGATACTCCGGGTAAAGGCACAAACAGCATTTTCATAGGTTTCATCAGGTTCTCTCCAGCTCACTTTCCGCTTGGCTTCCCTCAAGGCTTTTACCAGGTAATCATCAATACGCTGAATATAATTTTCATCTGCCTTACCATCAAATGGAAAGGTGCCAAGTAACGTCTGGTAAATAAAATATTCCACACTCAACGAAGGTTCCAGTCCGGTTTCCAGCTTAATTTTCAGGCGGTGATTCATCTTGATCCACCGATGGACATGGGCTTCCCATTCATCGGTCAGCACACTGACAACATTTAACCTTGCCCGGACATCCTCTCCCCGTTTGGTATCATGGGTGGAAGTATTGTTCATGGTAAGCGGCCATTTTTCCTGCCTGTCCTCCATTATCCGGTGATATTCATCCACAGTAATACCACGCGCGTTAATGGCGTCTCCTACCTCGTTGTGGGCAATAAAGCAATTGTACTGATACATGGAAGTATCTTCAACTCCTTTGGCCATGAGCGGACCTGTAAACTGCATCAGTCGGGCAAAGAAGCGTTCCAGTTTCCGGATACGGGCTTCAGATGCCTCATCGGTAGACAACAGTATATTTCCAAGAAGGTCAAGGGCGGGTTTTAGATCCGGATTTCTTTTGCGGGCGGTGTCAAGAATGGATTCTACCATTTTGCGGTTATCATTACGCAAGGGAATCCTTCTTGGGTAAAGACGGTAAACCGGACAAGCCAGCATAAACTCCCCGATGGCCTTTTTCATCTCTTCCGGGCTTACATCCACATTTTGATAATCAATGAACTCATACCGGTTAAAAAAATTCACAATATTGTCCCATTCTCCGTGCATGCGGGTGCTCAGAATCATTTTCTTGTTCTGGTAGATCAGATCCGAGGGCTTTGTCTTGATATTGGTTACTTCCCGGTATAATTCACGAAGCTTCCGGTAATTTTTTACACTGGTTAAAAGATTGTTAGCCACGGCCAGGAAGTCATACCCGGTATTGCCCTGAATGGGCCAAAAATCCGGAAGTTCTTCATCATGCTCCAGGATCTTTTCAGCCACAATATAAGTTTGGGGGCCGCTTAGTTTTCTGAGGTTTTTCAAATAGCCATTGGGGTCATTCAGCCCGTCAATATGGTCAATGCGCAGCCCGTTTACCTGATTGGCATCAACAAACTTTTTAATGGTTTGATGAAAAAGCCCAAATACTTCCGGGGCTTCCATACGAAGACATATCAAATCGTTAACGGTAAAAAAACGGCGGTAGTTGATCCGTTTTTCGGTTTCCTGCCAGTGGCATAGTTCATAATGTTGTTTTTTCAGCAAATTTTTCAATGCCTCTGTTGAGGAATTAACAGTCTGTAAAATTTTTTCTATGCAAGAAGCAAATTTTTTATTTTGCTTATGCAGTTCCCGGGCATGTCTTTTTATCTCTTCCCATCCGTTACTCAGAAAGTTTTTATCAATTTGCCGGATTCTTCCATCATACTGCTGCCACAGGCTGTAAAAGGATTTCGGGAGGTCCTGTTTCTTCTCCTCCAGCAAATCCCTGAATGTTTCAAAATTTACCGGATAAACATTGTCATAATAGTAGATGGTAAAGTTCCCATTACCCCAACCTAATTTAACTTCACCATTGGCCAGCGCCTCTTCGGGGGGAGTGCCTATAAAAGGTAACATCAAGGGGTTTCCTGCCCCTGGAACCCCCGGTTCCAGATCAAACACCTGGTGATAATCCGATAAACTTCCTTTTTCCAAAACATCCATCAGCCATCGGTTCTCATAGTGGAATGCCATGTGGTTTGGCACAATGTCCTGCAGCCAGCCAATCTTATGTGAAGACAACTTTTTATGTATCTTTTCCCATTTCTTTGCACTGGCTATTTCCGGGTTAAGCACAAGGGGATCAATCACATCATATCCGTGCATGCTTCCGGGAGTGGCTTTTAGTAAAGGACTGGCATAAATAGTTCCTGCTCCAAGAAGGGACAGGTAATCAAGTTGCTTTTCCAGATCTGACAGGGTAAATTCCTTATTGAATTGAATGCGATAGGTTGATATGGGATTGTACATCTTTTTCGTTTTAAATCAATAATTAACCGGCGAGGATCAATGCAGATTTTGGAGCCAACTCTGCCAGTAATTCCCCACTGCTTTGCTTTTTCAGCTTATGTTGCTCGTGGTTATTTTCTCCTCCCCACTGACTGGCAGAAGAGTTAAGCAAAACCTCAGGCTGCTTTCCTGCAAATTCGGGCAGGGATATTTCCAAAGGGTTTTCAGAAAAATTAAGAATGCCCATCAAAAGACCGCGTTCATCCTGAAACAAAAGAGATATGGCCTCATGACCTTCCACCCGCCTGGCCTTAAATTTTTCCCTCTTCATATTTGCCATTAACGGATGGTTTTTTCGCAAGCCAATGAGTTTTTTGTAAAAAGCCAGCATCGATTTTTTTTTGGGATCCTTTTCAAAATCCCAGTCAAGTTTTGAACGGATAAAGGTTTCTTCAGCCTGGGGATCTGGGGGTGAACCCTTTTTGTAGAAATCCCGGAATTCTCTTTTTCTGCCCTTTTGGGTCATTTCCACCAGGTGTTCGTCGCCATGATGAACAAAAAACAGAAAGGGGTTTTCTTCTCCGTATTCCTCGCCCATAAAAAGCATGGGAATGAAAGGATTGAAGAACATGGTGGTTGCAGCCAGCTTCAAGGTTTCAAAATCCAACAGCTGACTCAGGCGTTCTCCTAGCATTCTGTTTCCTACCTGATCATGATTCTGTGAAAATACCACGAAGCGGTGACCTGGTTGACCTTTGGTTTTGGTGCCAAAATATTTTTTCCGGTGTGCAGAGTAATTCCCGTCATAAACATATGCCTGGTTCAATGATTTCACGAAAAGATCCAAATCCCCAAAATCGGCATAATACCCGTTGCGTTCACCTGTAAGCAAAGCATGGAGGGCATGGTGAAACTCATCGCACCACTGGCTGTTCAGTCCGTAGCCGCATTGATCAACCGGATTGATATATTTCACATCGTTCAGGTCGCATTCCCCGATCAGGAAGTGGTTTTTTCCGGTTTGTTTATTCAGTAAAGCAGTGTATTCCTTTAATTCTTTTAAAAAATGCTTTGGCCCCATGTCTTTAATGGCATGCACGGCATCCAGGCGCAAGCCGTCTATGTTGAAGTCACGAAACCACATCAGGGCATTTTCAATAAAAAATCGCCTTACTTCATCGCTGTATTCATCGTCAAAGTTGATGGCTTTTCCCCATGGGGTTTTGTATTTCCCGGTAAAATAGGGGCCGAACTTTTCAAGGTAATTGCCTTCGGGGCCCATGTGGTTGTATACCACATCCAGGATAACGGCAATTCCATGGTTATGGCAGGCTTCAACCAGTCCGGCCAGCCCTTCGGCACCACCGTATGAATGTTGAACGGCAAAGGGCAATACGCCGTCATATCCCCAGTTGCGTTCTCCGGGAAACTGCGCTACCGGCATGATCTCAACGGCGTTGATACCCAGCTCTTTCAGGTAAGGCAATTTATCGTGTATGGCATCAAAAGTGCCGGCAGGAGTAAAAGTACCCACATGCAATTCATAAATAATAAGCTTTTCAAGGGGAATGCCCTTCCATTGAGAGTCCTTGCGCAAAGTGGAAAAATCAAAGGCCGTGGAGGCTTTGTGCACCCCGTCTGCCTGAAGAGGGGTGGCCGGGTCGGGGTAGCGGGTTTTCCCATTCAGAACCACAGAATAAAGGTCTCCGGGTTTTACTCCATCCAGGACGGCCTGCCAGTAACCCCGGACTTTTTTTACCAGGGGGATCCGGGTTTTACCATTAACTTCAATTTCCACCTTCCGGGCATAGGGGGCCCAAAAAAGCATGCTCGCTTCTCCTGCGGGCCCAAAGTTCAGCCCAATGTTCCTTTTGTCCAGTGCTATTTTGTCCATCATTGTCGCCTTTTATCAATCATGGTGAAGTTTGCTCCTTAAAAGAATGACTGACCTTCCTTCCACCAATACATTGTGTCCGGGAGGGAATTTCATGCCATCTTCCAGGGAGGCAAAATCATGGTGCGTATCCACCACCGTAGCCCATTTTTTTCCCCATTTTTCAGAGGGGAGTTTAAATTCCAACTGATCATTATGCCCGTTAAACATGAGGTAAAAATTGTCATCCTTTATCTCACGCCCTTTTTCATCCCTGGAGTGAATGCCTTCTCCGGAAAGGAAAATTCCCAAAGACCTGGCATTATCGGAAGTCCAGTTTTTTTCCGTCATAACATCCCCTTCGGGCAAAAACCACTCAATATCTTTAACCTCCTTGCCGTTTACGGGTTCATACTTAAACCATTTGTACCGGCAAAAGACCGGGTGCTGTAGTCTTAAATGAATAAGGGCGGAGGTAAACTCAGCAAGGGATTCATCCTTGTTTTCCCAATCCAGCCAGGAAATCTCATTGTCCTGACAATAGGCATTGTTATTTCCCTTTTGTGTCCGGCCCATTTCATCACCGGCCACCAGCATGGGTATTCCCTGTGAAAGGAAAAGGGTGGCCAGAAAATTTCTGACTTGTTTGTCCCGTAAGGCATTGACTTCCGGGTCATCGGTAGGTCCTTCCACTCCGCAATTCCAGGAGCGGTTATGGGATTCCCCGTCTTTGTTGTCTTCCCCATTGGCCTCATTGTGTTTTTTATTGTAAGAAACCAGATCCCTGAGGGTGAAACCGTCGTGGGCTGTAATGAAATTGATGCTGGCCACCGGCCGTCTCCAGTCATCAAAATAAAGGTCGGAACTGCCGGTAAGGCGGTTGGCAAACTCTCCAAGCTTTTCTTCTTCTCCCCTCCAGAATTCCCTCATCACATCACGGTAACGGGCATTCCATTCCAGCCACCCGGCCGGGAAATTACCCACCTGGTAGCCGTTTTCTCCGATATCCCATGGTTCGGCAATGAGTTTAACCTGCGAAAGCACCGGATCCTGGTGCAGCACATCAAAGAAAGAGCCCCATTTGTCCACATCGCTGAACTCCCGGGCAAGGGTAGGTGCCAGGTCAAACCGGAAACCGTCGACATGCATTTCGTTGACCCAATACCGCAAGCTGTCCATGATCAGGCGCAAAATGGTGGGGTGTACCGTATTCAGGGTATTGCCGGTACCGGTATAATCCATATAATAACGCTTATCATCCTCCACCAGGCGGTAATAAGAGGCATTGTCGATACCCCTGAAACTCAGTGTCGGGCCCATATGATTACCTTCCCCGGTATGATTATACACCACATCCAGTATTACTTCAATGCCTTCTTTATGCAAGGCTTTCACCATGCTTTTAAACTCACGGATCTGATCCACGCCATTGGCAGAATAAGAAGAATAAGAAGAAGCAAACTCGGGGTGGGGTGCAAAAAAATTGATGCTGTTATAACCCCAGTAATTTGCAAGCCCCTTTTCCACCAGGTGCCGGTCATGGATAAAATGGTGTACAGGCATGAGTTCAATGGCGTTCACCCCGAGGCCTTTCAGGTATTTAATGGTTTCAGGATGGGCCAAGCCCGCATATGTACCGCGAAGCTCTTCCGGAATTCCGGGAAAGCGTTTGGTAAAACCCTTAACATGTACCTCATAAATGACGGTTTGGTTCAGGGGGTTTTTCAACATGGTATCTCCTTCCCAATCAAAGTCATCGTCAATCACAACGCTTTTGGGTACGAAAGGGGCGCTGTCTGTTTCACTAAAGGAAAGGTCTTCTTTTTTGCCGCCCACCTGGTAAGCAAACAAAGCATCATCCCATACCTCCACACCGCTTAAGGCTTTGGCATAAGGGTCAATACAAAGCTTATTGGGGTTGAATCGGTGGCCGTTTTCAGGCTCGTAGGGTCCGTGTACCCGGTAACCGTATTGCTGACCGGGCTTTAGGCCTGGAATGTATATATGCCAGCTGTTATGGGTTCTTTCGGTAACCTTTATGCGATGGATTTCTTTACCCTCCTCATCAAAAAGGCATAGCTCTACTCCGCTGGCATTTTCTGCAAAGAGGGCAAAATTAACCCCCTTTCCGTCATAGGTTGAGCCCAAGGGATAAGGTTTCCCTGGCCAGTTTTTAGGATTTTTCATTTTTCTGGAAATAAAAAAATTTATTTTGTTCTGGTAAAATCACCCCTTTTCGGGGAGTAAAAAGAATACCACCCTTCTTTTACAGCCCTGCCATAAACACTTCAAGTGAGTTACTGGATTTTCTTTGCCATTTTGTCCAGGGCTTTTATGGGAATTAAAAGAGAGGAGTGTTCAAATTCAAGGAAATAATTGATTTCCTTCACTGCCTTCTCAAAAATATACAGGTTCAGCAAGCTGTCAAAGTGTTCTTTGTTTTCAGGAACCAGGCCTTTGATGTCGATGGATTTCACATAAGATTGAATAAACGTTTCAGCAACTTTTTCATACCATTTTTCCAGCAATGGCCTAAGGTAATTATTGTCAACGGGAATAAATTCCTTCCTGAAAAAATACCCCATATGCACCGCGTAATGAAAGGAGCTTAGCATGGAAGCCACATCTTTAAGGCAGGTATGCATCAATTTTCGCACGCTGAGCGTTTGCTCCAGCTCTCCTTCAAAATTGGTGATCATAAAATCTTTTCCCGTAAAAAGTACTTTATCCAGCTTATAATTTCCATGCACCCTGATTTTAAGGGTAGGGATTTTTTCGATTTCCAGTGTTTTCTGGATATAATTCAAAAACACATTTTCTTTGGAAAGAATTTGCTCAAGCGTTGCGCGTTGTGCTTTAGGAATTTCCTTAAACTGGTTTCTTGCCAAAGAAAAGGATCGCTTTACAAAAGTTCTGAACGCCTGGTACAAAGATTTTTGATAAAGCAGGGAAAAAGGCTCGGGTTCAAAAGCCTTTTTATCTTTTATAGAGGCCAATGCCATGTGCATTTGAGCCGTTCGTCTGCCCATGAGCCCTACCATTTCAAGGAAAAACGGACCAATGGCCTCTTCCAGGTTGAGCTGTTTGGAATACTCTGTTCTTCCCACTTCTTCTTTGGCCGATAAAACCTTATCGAAAAAGCTTTCAATGGCCGTTTCAGTCATTTCATATGCATTGCCAACATTGGGAATAAGCTCGGTAAGCAAGGCCAGGGAGGTATCTTCCAGGTCCGGATTAAGGTAATCCAGGCGGCCAATATAAAGGGGCATATTCCTGAAATTGGTATTCCGGGTAAGGTTTTTCACTATCTCTACATCCGGGTTTTCTCCTTCCTGCGGGCTGCGGTATATTTTCAGGAAAAACTTATCGCCATACACAATGGAGGTATTGGTTTGATGAGAGTCTATAACATGTGGCTTGAGGGGCGTAGTTTCCTGGATCAACCTTTTAAGCAGACTACCCGACTTGCCGATGATCTCCCCGTTAATTCCCTTCAATTTTGCCCGCTTTTGCATCAATGCAAATAAATGATCCTGGACCACCTTGTCGTGAGATCCTTCATAAATGATTCCCTCATCCCCGTCAAACTCAACAGGGGAGATCAGTGCGTCCGGCATCCTGGTTTTTATATCCTCGGCCTTGTTATTAAAAGCCAGGCTTATGGGTATCAAAAAGATATCTTTCTGGCTTTCGATAAGATCAAGTTGCAGCATGAAAAGAAACGGAGTTTTGCTTTTTTTCATCAGGGGTAAGACATCAATCAGATCAATATTCCTTAATTTGCGGGTATTGCCCCGAAACCATTCATTCTGGAGAATAAAACCAAATAGCTTTTGTTTAATCTGGTCCTGAAGATCTCGCCCCATTGTGATCCATTCTCCGGCGGTAGTTTTCAAAGGCAATTGTTTTTTATGAAATTCAGGCTGTTCCTCTTTGCCCGCTTTTCTTAATTCAAACCAGAAATAATTTTTGAATTGCATGGAAAAAGAGTAGGGTGCTTCGGAAATGGGCGGGAAATCATTGCGGCTAAAAAGCTCCATGGGTATGCAGCCTGCATATTCAGAAAGATCCAATTCCACATGCTGCGAATAACGCGACAGGTTTACCATCACCAGTATGGCTTCATCCTGGTATTCTCTCACAAAAGCCAGGATTTTTGGATTGTTGGTGTTAATGAAACGGATATCACCCCTTCCGAAAGCTTGGAATTTGCTACGTTTGGCAATTACCCTTCGTTTCCACCACAAAAAAGAAGAAGGATTGCGCTCCTGATTTTCCACATTAACGGAGGTATAATGATAGTCCGGGTCAATGATCACCGGCAGAAATAATTGCTGGGGATCCGCTCCGGAAAAGCCCCCGTTTTTATCAGGAGACCATTGCATGGGCGTTCTCACCCCGTCACGATCTCCCAGGTAATAGTTATCTCCCATACCTATTTCATCCCCGTAATAAACAATGGGGGTACCGGGCAGGGAAAACAACAAAAAGTTGAGCAACTCAATGGTACGCTGATCTCCTCCGAACAAAGGGAAAAGTCTGCGGCGTATACCCACATTTACCCGTTTTTTCGGGTCTCTGGCAAAACTTCGGTACATGTAATCCCGTTCTTCATCCGAAACCATTTCCAGGGTCAACTCATCATGGTTACGCAGAAAAATGGCCCACTGGCAATTATCCGGAATTTCAGGGGTCTGCTCCAGGATGTCCACCACCGGGAAACGGTCTTCCATTCTCAGGGCCATGTAAAGTCTTGGCATCAATGGAAAATGAAATGCCATATGGCATTCGTCGCCATTGCCGAAATAATCGCAGGCATCATTGGGCCATTGGTTGGCTTCGGCCAGCAGCAAACGGTCTTCGTATTTCTCGTCAACGTATTTTCTCAGTTTCTTTAAATAAGCATGGGTTTCAGGCAGGTTTTCACAATTGGTTCCTTCAGCTTCGTAAAGGTAAGGCACGGCATCCAGGCGAAAACCGTCCACACCGATATCAAACCAGAAATCCAGCACTTTAAAGATCTCTTTTTGCACCCTCGGGTTTTCAAAATTCAGGTCGGGCTGATGCGAATAAAACCGATGCCAGTAATAAGCCCCGGCCGCATGGTCAAAAGCCCAGTTGGAAACTTCGAAATCCTGGAAAATGATGCGGGCATCTTTATATTTCTCAGGGTCATTGCTCCATACATAAAAGTCACGGTAAATGCTGCCAGGCCTGGCCTTGCGGGCACGCTGAAACCATTTATGGGCAGTGGAGGTATGATTCAATACCAATTCGGTAATGATGCGTAAACCACGACTATGGGCCTCCTTAACAAAACGCTTAAAATCTGCCAGGGTTCCGTAGTCAGAGTGTATTCCGGTAAAATCGGCAATATCATAACCCCCATCCTTTAATGGGGAGGGATAAAAAGGAAGTAACCATATGGTGTTTACACCCAGACTTTGGATGTAATCCAGTTTTTTTATCAATCCCTTAAAATCGCCTATACCATCCCCGTTGCTGTCGTAAAAGGAACGTACATGCAGCTGATAAATGATCGCATCTTTATACCATAAAGGATTCTTTACCGGAATTTTATCGTTGTTCTTCATAAAAACGTTTTATGCTAACTAAAACAAAAAATATTGGTCACATGTTTATGCACCGTAAAAATTTGGGCAAATTTATAAAATGCAGGGGTACAAAAAAAATTGTACGCACCAATCTGCAAATTATTCAATTCCCGCAAAAAGATCATTATGCTTTCCTGTTTTTTTTTTCATTAATTACCAACAAGGCTTCAAAAAGGACTAAAAAAGACCCTGACTCAAAACAAAAGCGTTTGTTAATGGTTTAAATTATTAACCGGCAACCTGACCGGGATTTGTTTTATCATTCCTTTAACTTTAAAAAAATGAAAACAGTCCGAAAAGTTTTTTTTCTGGCCCTGCCCTTGTTGTTGTTCTCCTGCTCAGCCCAGCAAATGTTAACCTCCCGGTTAACCGGCGAATGGACCATAGAAAAGTTTGAAGTCCGTAATGCGGATGGTTCCACTTCCAGTATGGAGAATGCTGGAACCATAACGTTTATGGAAAATGGAAGGGGAACCCAGTCCTTCAGCAGCACCATTGCTCATCTGGATGCTGAAAACACCGGTGATTTTCGTTGGACCAATACCTCTGAAACAGTTTCCATTACAGGGGAAAACGCATCTCACCCCAAAGCCTGGATTATCATGAGCTCCAAAAGAAACACCCAGCATTGGCGGTCAACCGACGGGCAGGGAAACATTCAGATTATGAAACTCCGGAAAAAATAAAACCGCGTTTCAAAAAATTTGATCGCAGAACTAAACGAGACCATTCCCCATAAACGGAAATGGTCTCATTTTTTTATAACCGGAAAAATCATTCTGCTTGTTTTGTATCTGCAAGGTTTAGGGTAAGTTTACCGTTAAGGGGCAGGTATTCATAAGTTACCATGTTGCCATCTCGGCCCGGGAACATTCCTCTCCAATACACTTCGGCGTCATCGAAAGAACGGGTATTCATCTCGGTCAGGATAAATCCAAACCCGGATTGGTTTGCACAAAGGTCAATCATCTGGGCATAGGTAATTATTTTGGGTTTGGCATGTATCAGGGGGATTTTTACCATCCTTCGATCCTCAAAAAGACTCATGGTATATGCATAATGGGTTTTAGCCTCATAGCTCATGAAGCCCAGGCGCAGGGAACCATCATTCCTAACCTGATGAAAACGATAGGTTAGGGCTCCTTTTTCTTTCATGGCCCGGGCCCTGTTCAAAGACCCTGCTCCTGCTCGCTCAGAGAGGGATCCCGAAGGTCCGGTAAATTCCGAATCAAGTTTTAAAACCATGTGCGGCCTTTCGATACGGTCGGCATACTGCATTTTGCCCTCATCATCAAAACCAAACAGCATAAAATCCAGAATACGGATGCGGTGGTACCTTTCTTTTAATTTCCTGGTTTCGGGGTCAACCTGCGACACCTCCCCCGAGTAGCGATACAATTCCGCAATGACGGTAAAACTCCCGTCAGCGTTTATTTCCAGGCCATGTATCCACACCTCCGGCATCACTTTAAAAAACCAGTCGGTTACATTGGTGCGTAGCAAAGGCCTGAGGCCTTTCCACTCATACAACTCCATGGAAACGGTTTCACCACTCTTGTCCATTTTCTCAAAGAAAAGGCCCAGGGAGTTTTTTCCGCGGATGTTTTCACCCCGGTAATAAGTGCCGGTGAGCACTACCTGCCCGTTGTCAAGAAATTTGGATGCCATGGGAAAGAATGCATGCTCCCCATCGGTCAAATGTTTTTGAAAGCGCTCCTTCCCGGTTTTTGGATCAAGAGAAACAATCCGGGCATTCAGCAGATTGCCCCTTCTTTCGTTCCCCTCAAAAATCAAAATTCCTTCCGGCCCCGACCAAAGATCATAAACATGGTAAGTTCCCCTGTCCGCAAAAAATTCTTTTCGCCACAAGGTATTTAGTTCATTATCAAGATGCTCTATCGCATAACCGGTTTCTCCGCTGCGTATGGTATGGGTAATGATAAACCCGGTTTCGGAATGTGCAAAAACCCTGGGAAAAAACTGTGCTCCCCGGTTAAGCATGGGCATGTCGGTGCGGGTTTGCCTTGCCAGCTCATTGCCTTCCATATCCAGCAAAACCAAAGTGGCCGAAGTTTTGAATGCATTTACCAGAAAGGAAACCAAGATCATATCGTTATGGATAACTGCCTGGTTGAAAAATGAAAACCTTGGGGCTTCCACTATTGTTTTTCCGGTTTTTTTTAAATCGGGATCAAAAAAATGGAACAGCCAGTTTCCTTCAGATTCGGTATTGATCACGAAAAATCCTACTGCTTCTCCTTCAGATGAAGTAAGAGGATGGACACCGCCAAAGTGGAAAGGGGAAATCTTTAATTCCTGGTTCCGGGTAAAGCCGCTCATTGCAAAGGTCAGGAAGACCAAGGCAGGTAAAAAGATCTTTTTCATGGTTAACAGGGGATGTTTGATGTTAAAACAAATTCATTGACTTATGAAACATTTGTTTTATAATCGCCAAACCAAAAACCAGGCCATTGGTATAAAATTTTAACACAAATAAATGCTTTTTGTAAAATTAATCACCTGAAATACGCTTGAATACAAAAACCTTGCATTTGAAAGAAAAATACCTTTTTAGAATCTGATCACCCAATTGAAAAAAATTAACAACAATTGCTTATTTTTGATAAGGAAAGAGAATTTTTAAGCAAGAATTAGAAAACCTTCAGGAAAGATTAATTTTCCAGAAAGAATAATTCAAAAACCATTAGCGTTGCGTCTTAGTTAAAACATTGTCAACTGATTATAATTTTGCTCTTTGACATCTTGATATTTTGCGCTTTCAAAAAGTTTTGCCATTGGTGTATTGTCAAAAGGTGCAAGGC
>SKVW01000123.1 GCA_007129255.1 Bacteroidales bacterium | reverse complement strand
ATCATGATCACCCATAAGCCGTTCAACCACAATGTCCACATTTCCATCTTTTTTGAATTAACCTGACAATGAATTTTTTTTCAAAGTACCGGCTGATTCCTTTTCCGGTTTGTTTTCGAAATATTTTTTATAAAGAAATTTTCTTGGATAAAATGCCAGGAAAAGCAATACATAATTGATCAGGTCCTGCAGTTTCCAGGCAGATTCGTATTCCATCTCATCTACAATTACACAACGATCCTTGCCCAAAGACACCACCCGGTGCACATGCTGCCAATATATCAACCCCAACGGCATTTTCAGGCCCCGGTCCACAAAACGGTATTCCTTATCGGTGTGCTGCACCTCTTTGATTACCACTTTCCAGTCACTGACAAAGGGAATGCGGAAACGCAGGTGAATAAAATCCCCCCGCTGCTGTCCGTCATAGCGTACCAGTTTTGCAATCATGGAAGGAGGCAAGAGGTAGTTAAACAGGTCCCTGTTGAAACCGTTTACAACAGTTTCAAAATTTCTGCGGATCAATGTTTTTAAAACAATTTTCATAACCACCTCCTGGGAAATAACGAAAAATCGCATTTCAAATTACTAAAGAAACACCCAATGGATTGGGTTTGTTCGTGCGGCTTAACAAGAAAAAACGGGAAATCTGCCTGTTTTTATCTCCCGTTTTTTCACCCTGATCCCGTATCCGCCGAAACGGATGGGCGGGGGCTTAAACCCTGAAAATAAGCAAAGGGATGGTGCTGTGGTAGATCAGCTTTTTGGTAAGCCCCGGGTTGAACAGCCTGGCCAGCAACCCCCGCTTTTTGTTGGAAAGGGCAAAAAGATCTATTTTGTTGACCTCCACAAATTTTTCCACTTCTTTTAAAGTATCTTCTCCTTCCAGCAGTTTGCATTCCACCTGAACGTCTTTGCTCACTTTCTGGAAATAGTCTTTCAGGGATTTCATCTTTACCTCGTCCCAGGTTTTGCGGGAATCTTTGGACAGGTGGATGCAATGGATCTTTACATTAAAGGCCGACACAATAGCCAACAATCTGCGGATGGCTTTGTAGTCGGAGTCGTCAAAATCGGTGGCATAGACAATATTTTTTACTTCTTTTTCC
Organism: Bacteroidales bacterium; assembly: GCA_007129255.1. Taxonomy (GTDB): domain Bacteria; phylum Bacteroidota; class Bacteroidia; order Bacteroidales; family UBA7960; genus PUML01. The sequence goes on along the minus strand of SKVW01000123.1, from coordinate 2,730 downwards.
GGGTCGTAAATGGAGTTTTCGGGGATAGCCAGTACCGGCAGGCGGGTTTTGTCAAGCACCCGGTAAACCACACTTCCGATGATATCGCTTTGTTTTTCACCTTTGCCTTTGGTGCCCAGAACGATGATTCCCGGCTTATAATCTTTGGCTACCTGGGTAATTTCATCCTCCACAATACCTTCCCTCAGGGAATAACCAATTTTAATATGGTCAAAACCTTTTTCCTGAGCAGTTTTTCGAAAATCGTTCACAAAGTCCACCAGGTTTTTCCGGGCATTGCTTTCCATCTCCCTGAGGTTGATGTCCATATCTACCTGTATGCTGTATGCATCGGTAATAGGCACCAGGTCAACAATGGGTGCATAATAAACATGCAGGATCTTGATGTCGGCCGTAAGCTTATTGGCCAGATTTAACGCATAATGACAGGCATTTCTGGAATACTCGGAAAAATCTACCGGAACCAGGATGCGGCGAATGGATTTAATGTCTTTTTTCTCCGCTTCCTGCTGCACAGCCTTCCACTCAGCCATCAAGCGCAGCGCCTTTTCCACATCCGACTCCCTGATCTGGATCTGCACCCCTTCGGAGGCAGCGCCCTGTATCAGGTTTACATGCTTCAGGTAACATTCTATTCCTGCCCCCTCAAGCCTGGCTTTCAATATCTCGGCATTGGTATAATGGTCTGTGGCAAGGGTAACTAAACGGTCTTCCATGGTGATGGTTTTTTTAAAATTAATAATACCAACAAGAAGTTTGCAGGGATAAATTTACAAAAAACCATGGTATTGCAAAAGGCTTAATTAGAATAATTATTTTCCGGATGAATTTCTGCCATTGTCGCGTTTGTTTTTGGTTTTTTACTAACTGTTAGTTGTTTTCATTTTTTGAATTTACCTTTTTATAAAAAACATTATAAAAATAACCCATCGTTGGGAAGCAAACCGGGATATGCTTTTTAAGTATATCAAAACAAAAAATTATTTTTGCATTCTTATCGAAGTAAATTGGAACTTTTTTAAGCTTATATATTAAAAAATTATATATATTAAGTAATTTAATGTTTTTGGCAAAAACCATACATAAGTATATCAAGATTGGTTTATTACTGATTCTCTTATTATCATTATCAGTAAGCAAAAACGCACATGCCCAGCAATGGGTAATAGATGATGCGGCAATAACAACTTATCGTTCTTTCCAAATCGAATCATGGTATGGTGAAATGGATTCCTATTTTCTGCCGGCTGTCAGCCCGCTTCCTTTTCTTGAGCTTTCAGCGGGCATTTGTTTAGCTACCCGTCAGGGTTTTGAACTTAGCCATTGGCTGTTTGAAACTAAAATTGTGCCGGGAGATTTTGAACAATCGGGATCCGCGGCAGGTATATCTTTAGGTATTGAACTTTCCCCAGGTATGGTATTCCAGACATTCTATGCCAACTTACCTTACACCTTTCAGGTTTTTGCAAATAAAGGCTTGATTCATGCCAATATTGGTTATTTGGTATTTCAAAACAGCCGTTGGAATCATGAGGCTTTTTATGGTTTAAGGTTAGACTACCAAATTAATCAATATGTACTCATTTTGTCGGAGGTTTTTGCGACCAACCTCAATCTCCCCGGTTTTCAGGCAGGATTGAGAATCATTCTGAAAGAAGGACTACTGGAAGCAGATATTTCATGGGGAAGAGGCCTGAAAGAAGGTATCAAAACGCCGGGATTGAACATTGGAATAGCCTTTACTCCTGATGCATTATGGTAATTCAATTACCCGGATTTTGCCCGGAAACCTTATTTTTGTGATGATAAAAAATATTTTGCACCTTTTTTTAAATCCATGCTAAAAAAAATCTTTTTCTCCACCACCATTTTTTTGGTTTTTTCTTTCTGTTCTTCAAAGGCTTCCGGCAACTGGCAAACCTGGTATGAGGCTCACGACAAAAACAGCACGCCCCGGTATGATGAAACCATTGCTTTCAGCAAACGCCTTGCCGATGCCAGCCCCATGCTGCATTACACCAGTTTTGGCCATAGTCATCAGCTTCGGGACTTACCCTTGCTCATCCTTGACAAGGACGGGCTATTTACCCCGGAAGCAGCCCATGAATCCGAAAAAGTGGTATTGATGGTAATGGCGGCCATACATCCCGGCGAACCGGCAGGCAAAGATGCCGGGCTCAAGCTCCTTCGCGATATAGTTATTCATGGCGAACACAAAGACCTGCTGGAAAATGTCACCCTGCTGTTTATTCCCATTTTTAATGTGGACGGACACGAACGATTCGGACCTTATAACCGCATCAACCAAAACGGCCCGGAAAAAATGGGATGGCGTACCAATGCCCTCAACTTAAACCTGAACCGCGATTTCCTTAAAGCCGACACCAAAGAAATGCAGCACTTCATTCAGCTTTGGGATCACTGGCAACCGGATTTCTTTATCGATACCCACTCCACCAACGGGGCCGATTACCAATATACCATGACTTACCTGCTGGAGATATTCGGCAACATGGAAGAAAACCTTTCAGACTGGTGCGAAAATGAGTTTTTGCCTTTCTGGGAAAAGCGGATGAAGGAAGATGGGTATCCGGTATTCCCTTATGTTACCTACCGCAGGTGGCACGACCCCCGCAGCGGATTGCGCAGCAGGGTTGCCCCTCCGGCACTTTCAACCGGTTACGCCACCCAGCGCAACCGCCCCGGCCTGCTGCTGGAAACACATATGCT
>SKVW01000196.1 GCA_007129255.1 Bacteroidales bacterium | reverse complement strand
TTATTGAAGCGGCATACAAGGTTTTGCAGCGCAACCCGGATGTCAGGTTTGTAATGGCAGGAAGCGGGGACTTGCTCCCGAAAATGATCCGACGGGTGGCCCAGCTGGGTATCGCCACCCGTTTTCATTTTACCGGGTTTCTGAGGGGAGAGGATGTAGACCGAATGTTTGGTTTAAGTGATGTTTATGTTATGCCTTCGGTTTCTGAGCCCTTTGGTATTTCTCCCCTGGAAGCTTTACGAAGCAATGTTCCCGTGATCATCTCAAAGCAATCCGGGGTTGCAGAAGTGCTGAAGCACGCCATAAAAGTAGATTTCTGGGATATCGACGCCATGGCCGATGCCATGCACGGACTTTTGCAATATAGTGCTTTGCCTAAAATGTTTAGGAATTATGGCAAGGAAGAAGTTGATAATATTAAATGGGACCAGGCCGGAATTAAAGTAAGGGAAGTTTATGAAAATACCCTGAAGGCAGTCTGATTCGTTTTTGGTAATAGTTGTTTAAAAATTCAAATCTTTTGAAATGAAGTCAATTTGTTTATATTTTCAGGTTCACCAGCCTTACCGGCTCAGAACCTACCGCTTTTTTGACATCGGGAAAAACCATGATTATTTTGATGATTACGCCAACCGGTTTATTTTGCAACAGGTTGCAGAAAAATGCTATCTGCCGGCCAACAAAATATTGCTGCACCTGATCAACAAATTTGAACGGAAATTTAAAGTCAGTTTCAGTATTTCAGGGGTTGCCCTGGAACAGTTTGAAAAATATGCCCCTGAAGTACTTAAAAGCTTCCAGGAACTTGCCAAAACCGGATGTGTGGAGTTTCTTGCAGAAACTTATGCCCATTCCCTGGCCTCTTTAAAAAGTAAAAAGGAATTCGGCGAACAGGTAAAAATGCATTCCAAAAAAATTGAAATCCTTTTTGGGTTAAAGCCCAAAACTTTCCGTAACACAGAATTAATTTATTCGGATGAAATAGGCAAAATGGTTTATGATCTGGGTTATCGAACCATGCTTACCGAAGGGGCCAAACATATCCTGGGATGGAAAAGCCCGAACTTTCTTTACTGCAGTGCCAATACGCCCAAACTGAAGTTGCTGCTAAAAAACTTCCGCCTTTCGGATGATATTGCTTTTCGGTTTTCGGAAAGACGCTGGAACGAATGGCCCCTTACCGCCGAAAAATTTGTCGGTTGGCTTAAAAATACCAACCCCAAAGAAGAAGTGATCAACCTGTTTATGGATTATGAAACCTTTGGAGAACATCAATGGGCAGAAACCGGTATTTTTGAATTCCTGGAGGCCTTCCCCAAAACAGTGCTGGAACAATCAAAACTCCAGTTTAAAACCCCATCGGAGGTTTCGGCTGCATTGCAACCCATTTCAGGACTCCATGTCCCTTATCCCATCTCCTGGGCGGATGAAGAACGCGACCTCACCGCCTGGCTGGGAAATGAGCTGCAGGACGAAGCCTTTGAGCAATTGTACCGCATTGAAAAGGAGATCAAGGCCTGTCATGATGATGGGCTTTTGAAGCAATGGAGATACCTTCAAGCCAGTGATAACTTCTATTACATGTGCACCAAATGGTTCTCTGATGGTGAAGTGCATCAGTATTTCAACCCATACGCCACCCCCTACGACGCTTTTATAAATTATATGAATGTGTTGTCCGACTTCCTGATCCGGGTTGAAGAAGCACCCAAATCCAAAAAAACCAGGACCAAAAAAAGCACATCTGCAAAACCAACGACAGTAAAGGCTGTTGCCACCAAAACCATCGGAAAAGGCAGTGCAAAAAAAACAAACAAAACTGCAAAAAACAGGGAAACAGGGAAAAAATCATCCTGACTCTTCATGATTTCCATGCAGGTTTCTTCCTCCGGGAAGTGAAAAAGCTTCAGGGCTTCATGATGCCCTGTATTAGTGGCAATTATAAATCAACTGGTCCCTTCCCCCAATTCTTAATTTACGGGATTGGATTTTTTTTGTAAATTCACAAGTTTTTTTAGCATTCTTTTGTTATAATATTTAACGTTATTAATTATGAATGAGAACATTAAAAAGCCCGATTTTCTGTTTGAGGTTAGTTGGGAAGTATGCAATAAGATTGGAGGGATTCATACCGTAATAGCCACCAAGGCCCTTTCCATGAACAAACAATTCAATGACAATTACCTTTGCATTGGCCCGGACGTCTGGAAAGAGACCCATGGCAACCCCGAATTTGTGGAAGATAAATTTCTTTTCAGATCCTGGCGAAAGCAAGCTGAAAAAGAAGGCCTTCATTTTCGTATTGGCCGCTGGCAGATCCCGGGCGAACCCATCACCATACTGGTTGACTTTACCCCTTTGTTTGGAGAAAAGGATAAAATATTTACCGACTTCTGGTTAAAATTCGGACTGAATTCGCTGAGCGGCCAATGGGATTATACCGAGCCGGCAATGTTTGGGTATGCTGTTGGGCAGGTAATAGAAAGTTTTTATGACTATCACCTTTCTTCCAAGGACCGCTTTGTAGCCCATTTTCATGAATGGATGACCGGTACAGGCGTTCTTTACCTTAAAGACAAGGTACCACAGGCAGGCACTGTTTTTGCTTCACATGCCACCACCATCGGCCGGTCCCTGGCAGCCCATGGCAAACCCTTGTATGCCGGCATGGATCAATTTGACGCACAGGCAGAGGCCCATGAAATGAACATCGTTTCCAAATTCAGCCTGGAGCAGGTTGCCGCAAAAAATGCCGATAGCTTTATCACGGTAAGTCCAGGATCGGCCATTGAGTGCGAAAAATTGCTGGGGATAAAACCAAATGTAGTGGCTCCCAACGGCTTTGACAACTCATTTGTGCCGGATTCGGAGGCTTTTTCTGAAAAACGCATCAATGCACGAAAACAATTGGTGAAAGTTGCACAGGGTCTCTTTAACCAGGAAATACCGGAAAATGCCACCCTAATCGCCCTGAGCGGCAGGTATGAATACCGGAACAAAGGAATGGATCTGTTCATTGATGCCCTGGATAAACTCAACAAAAAGAAAATCCGTCAGGAAGTTGTTGCCTTTATCCTGGTACCCGCCAATCAAACCGGTATCCGGGCAGAGGTGTCTAAAAGGATTTGCAATCCCGGTTTCAATAATCCGCTTACCAATGAATACGTCACCCATAAACTTGCTGACAATGGAAACGACCCTGTTGTAAACCATCTTTCCAGAACCGGCCTTAACAAAAAAGTTACCGACAAAGTAAAGGTTGTTTTTGTCCCTGCCTATTTAAACGGCAACGATGGTGCCATCAACCTCAATTACTATGACGCCTTGATTGGCTTTGACATCACTGTTTTTCCGTCTTATTACGAGCCATGGGGCTACACCCCGCTTGAAAGTGCGGCATTTCATATACCCACAGTCACTACCTCCCTTACAGGTTTTGCACAATGGGTAAAACAGGAGTTCTCCGATCATGATGCAGCCATTAAAGTACTGGAAAGACATGATGGCAATGATGGAGAAGTAGTTGAAGCGCTTACCGGGGTGCTGGAAAATTGGTGTACCGAAAAAGGTGCCGGAAGCATGGCACCTGCAGAAAAAAATACCAATGCCCTGGCTCAGGAAAACCTGTTGAAAGGCCGCGAACTTGCAGGCCTGATCGCTTCAAAAAGCTCCTGGGAACATCTTATCCACAACTATTTTGATGCTTTTAGCATTGCCATTGATAAAGTAAATGGGCGGGAAGAACTCTTTAAAGCAAAAAAGCAACCCGCCAAAGCCGTGGAAATGCCCCCATCGGAAACCATGCGGCCCAAATGGAAAAAGATCTTTATCAGGATCAAAGTACCCGA
>SKVW01000030.1 GCA_007129255.1 Bacteroidales bacterium | reverse complement strand
GTTGACGATGCCTAAATGGCGTTGACCGTTAACCGTCCTGAACAAGGCATACATAAAAAACAGGACGGGTCGCCGGGTTAACCAGGCCGTTATTGGTAAAAAAGAAACAGGGTGGCGGGTTTTCTGTCCCTTCTGTTTCCAAATTTTTCTGCCCGGGCCTGTCATTAATAGCGGAGCACCGGGGAAGGGAAGGTCCTGGTAATATTCTGGAAGGTTGTTATCGGAGAGATTGCTGAAGCCTTGAATTGTTTATTTTACCTGCGGGAAAAAATCTCCCCTTGACCGGGATTTTTTTCGGGAAAACCAACCTAACCTCAAAGTAATCAACAAATAGGGTGTTTTTTTCAACATTCTGAAAAAAATTTCTGCAATTCAAGTAAATTTACTTAATCAAGGTTAATTTATTTCGGTTAAATTTGCAACATTGGAAAAAGAGAAAGAAGAAATTAGCCATTGCATTGGGGGTTGTTCTATGAATGAAGAAAAAAACCGTATTTTCCTTTTGCCGCTGAGAAGGTTGATCAGCAGGTATTCCCACCGGTTCCTTTCCCCCTGGTTCGTTTTGTTTTTCGATGTATCGGTTATTTTCTTCACCTTTTACCTTGCCTACACCATCCGCATGAACTTCGAACTGGAGTTCGTTAACCTGGCCAGAATTACCAACCAGGCCCTTGGCACGACCCTGGTATATGCGGTTTCCTTTTACTTTTTCCGTTCTTTTTCAGGCATCATTCGCCACACGGGCTTTGTTGACGCCTTCCGGCTTTTCCAGGCCAGCGGGGTGGCATTCCTGTTCCTGATCGCATCGGCCTACCTGAGCCGTACCATCGGGGTGCAGTGGCCATGGACCACCTCCCTGTCGGTTTTGCTTATCCATTTTCTGCTGGCGTATTTTGTGCTGATGGGCTCCAGGGTAGTGGTCAAAACCGTATTTTCAAGGCTGATACGTACCCATCGCAAAAAACGCAAACGGGTGATCATTTATGGTGCCGGCTCTTCCGGCATGCTTACCCGCAATGCCCTGATGCAGGATCATTTCACCTCCTACCAGGTGGTGGCCTTTGTGGATGACAACCCAGGGAAAGCCAACAAACGCCTGGAAGGCATCCCGGTGCTGCTGCCCGAAAAAGTATTCTGCCCGGAGTTCCAAAAAAAATTCCCGGCAGACCAGCTGATCATCTCCATACAAAACCTTAATCGCGACCGCCGCAAGGAGATCATTGAAAACGCCCTGGAATACAGCCTGGAGGTGAAGGTGGTACCGCCCATCGACAACTGGATCAACGGCCGCCTGAGTGCCGGACAGATCCGCAAGGTGCGCATCGAGGAACTGCTGGAGCGTGAGCCCATCCGCATGGACAACTCCCATGTGGCCCGGGAGCTGCGGGACAAGGTGGTGCTCATCACCGGGGCAGCAGGTTCTATTGGCTCGGGGATTGTCAGGCAGGTATTGCCCTTCCTTCCTGCCAAAGTCATTTTGCTCGACCAGGCCGAATCGGGCCTGTACGACCTGCAAACCGACATACAAAGCGCCCATGCCTTGCAACCCTATGCTAACCGCACGGAGTGTGTGGTGGCCAGCATCAAGGACCGTTACCGCATGGAGCAGGTGTTCCGGAAGTACAAACCCGATATCATTTACCATGCCGCCGCCTACAAGCATGTGCCCCTGATGGAGCAAAACCCTTACGAAGCCCTGCTGGTAAACGTATTCGGCACCAAGGCCATTACCGATCTGGCCGTGCAGTACAAGGTGCAGAAGTTTGTGATGGTCTCCACCGACAAGGCCGTGAACCCCACCAACGTGATGGGTGCCTCCAAGCGCATTGCCGAGATTTACACCCAGAGCATGAGCAACGGCACCACACAGTTTATCACCACCCGCTTTGGCAACGTGCTCGACTCCAACGGATCGGTCATTCCCCTGTTTCGCCGGCAGATCGAACAGGGCGGGCCCCTTACCATTACCCATAAGGAGATCACCCGCTATTTTATGATGATTAACGAGGCCTGCAGCCTGGTGCTGGAAGCCGGCGCCATGGGAAAAGGCGGCGAGATCTTTGTGTTCGACATGGGCGAACCCGTGAAGATCATTGACCTGGCCCGCAAAATGATACAGCTCTCCGGACTGGAGCCCGGAAAAGACATCCTGGTGGAAGAGATCGGCCTGAGGCCGGGCGAAAAGCTTTTTGAAGAAGTACTCAACGACCAGGAAAACACCCTGCATACCTACCACCCCAAAATCCTCCGCGCCAAAGTGAGGACCTACCCCAAAGAACCGATGATCCGTCACCTCGACGAACTGGCCGAACTCATCCTGGATGGAAACGAGTTTCAACTGGTCGCCAAAATGAAGGCCATTGTGCCCGAATACATCAGCAACAACTCCGTGTTCAACAGCCTGGACAAGCCCGCCAGCGGCATCAGCCACCCCAGTAGCGGAAAAGGGTGAAAATAGAAAAAGGAAGCAGCTGCCACAGGATGGACTGAAAGATCGTTTGATCCTTTAAACATTGAGTGGTTTAATGGTTCGTTTCCCCGGAAAATCTCCCCCTTGTGCTGCAAACGCCTTTATCCCTTTTGTCAGGCTAATGCTTGCAGCACAGGTTAAGACCATCACCATTAATTGTGGGTTGGCACCCAGGGCTCTGGACAGCTTAACCTTGCGGGTAGATTTTCTTCCCGTTGTCACTTAGGTAAACAGCAGGTTAAAAAGTAACGGTTTTAATAAAAAGGGACGCTTTGTTTTTGAAACGGGTCTCAGGGTTGGCGTTACTTTTCCGCAGGTTTGCCCGGCATAATGCCTTTGCGGAAAAATCCCCCGAAGCGCTCCACCCAGATGACCCATAAGCCAAAAATGATCACGTAAAAGAAAGGCCGCAGAATCCAGTCGTGGCTGAAGTTCCAGTATTCGGGACGCCATACCAGTATGAGGCTCAGCACCACGATGCGAAACACATTGGTCAGGAACATGATCGCCCATCCCGCGGGGATAAACCACAACTTGTGCTTCCAGGGGCCTGGGAAAAGCACGAATAAGGCCGTAACCTGGTAAGCCTGTTTGAGGCCGGAACAGGAGCTGTTGACAATGATGTATCCCATACCCTGATTAAACCACATGGTTACGGGCGGTTCCACCTCTACTTCCAGTCCCAGCAATGTGGTGTTGATCCAGAGGGAAATAAAAAACACCTGCCCGGATAGCCATTCGGCCGTTTGCTGCACCCATGCCACCGACATGATGTGGCGGTTGAAGTCCCACCACAGGTCATGAAACACATAAGTGATCAGGGCAAACAAAAACAGGTTGGCCAAAGGGGTCAGGCGGTGCTTTACCAGGAAGTCGCGCAGCTTATGGATCCATTTCCTTATCATCCGGAGGAGGAATTTCAACCCCCAAAGTTAAGAAGTTATGGGAAAGTTAATAGAGGATAGAAGGTAGAGGGTAGAAGATGGTTTTTTTTTGAAAAAGACATCCTACAAACAAGTTATTCCCGGCGCACCGCCCTGCGCCGGGAATCTTTTTTCAGGGAAAGCCTGTTGGGCAAGCAAAGCCTTGCGGGCAACAGGGCTGCCCCCTAAGGGGTAATTGGCTTTCCATTAAAAGCACTCCTAAAAAATAACGAGATCCTTCACTCCGCTGTCGCTTCGTTCAGGATGACAGGGACGGGGTGGGAAATTTAGAAACGGGTGGGCAAAAAACCGCCCACCCTGTTTCCTTTTTTCATAGGCCTTTTTTAAATGAATGACTTGTCCTGAAATAGGTTTACACTAAATTAGTGTAAATATGGACAAACAAAAAAGAAAGATTATTCAGAAAAAGGGGAAATTTTTTTCCGAAACGGAGCGTCATGC
>SKVW01000187.1 GCA_007129255.1 Bacteroidales bacterium | reverse complement strand
CTCCCCATCGGCCGTCAAGTTTGGCAAAAACCCGGTCTCCTTCTTTAAACTTTCCGGAAGCAGGGGCTTTTTCCACAACTCCGGCAATTTCACCTCCCAATATTTTTGGGAATTTTCTTCCGAAAACAAATTTCAGAGAACCATTGCGGATTTTATAATCTACCGGGTTAATCCCTGCTGCATGTACCTTAACCAGGGCATCAGCGGGTTTACAAACAGGTTGGGGAACATCTTCCAGGATTAATTCTTCAGGTGCTCCGTACTTTTTAATTACCAGGGCTTTCATAGATCATCGGTTAGGAAATACCATTAAATACAAGGCAGAATTATTCCTGTAAACAAACGGGGAATGCAAAAAGTTGTGGCTCACATGATCTTTTCTCTTTCAGGGGCCAGCCCCCTTACCCATTGATTAACGGTAAATTCATTTTTCTGTACCCAGGATTCCACTCCTTCGCGGGGAACATTATGGCGGTTAATCTCGTACAGCAATTCATTGATCTGCTTTTCCGAAAGTACCATACGTCTGAAAAAAGTAGTAGCTGCAGGATGGCTTTCAGAAAAGCCCTGACGGGCAAAAGTATGGATTTGTTCCTCCTCAAGGTAGACATTCAACGGGTCTTCCAAAAACCTGAGATCGTAGCGATGAAACAACCAGTGAGGCTCCCAACCGGTAACAACAATGCTTTCTCTCCTTTTGATGGCATTCTCAAGCCTGGAAGCCATTTCAGGGTCAGACAAAACCTCCAGCTCATTTTCGAGTTCATATACCTGGATGGCCTTAATGGTGTTGCGCATAATACCGGCTGTGGTATCAATTCCTGCTATTGGCCTGGTGTAAACATTCCTCAATCCCGGAATGCTTTGGACAGCCATATAATCCGGCACTACCAAGCCCGTTCGGGCTTTTTTATAATTTGGCCCCAGGTCCTCCAGGTATTCGCCATATTGCTCCAGGAAATTTTGATGGGTTTGAGGCACCCATACATCCACAAATGCATCGGCTTTTCCGGTAGCCATTTCCTGAAAAACAGTATCGACTCCTGTAAGTTTAATAATGACCTCATACCCCAGGTGTTTCTCCAGCAGAAATGCAGAGAGCTCAGTCAGGGCAACACTTTCGGCCCAGTCGGTATAACTCATATATACTTTCCTTTCTTCCAAAGGTTCCTTTTCAGGGGCTGGCGTACAACCCATAAACCATGCTGAAACTGAAATAAATATCAAAAAAACGTTTTTCATGGACTGATTCATCTGATTATAATTTGATTAAATTGGTAAAATGCCTGTCCCGCCTATGCACGAGAACATCACAATTAACTTTTCTTTTTTGGATGACGTTCTGTTTCTCAAATTATCATCCTCTTGTTTAGTTAAACCTAATCACGGATGTTTCATTTAGTCAAACAATGCTTTTAAAAAACCGATGGATTGTTTACGATCCTTTACAACCATTACGGGAATATTTTTATCTGTACCAGTGAGTTTTTCCGAAGTGCTGTCGAGAATGATATTGGCCAGTTGCGACTTAAGCCGTGTACCAATCAAAATCAGATCTACATTATTCCTGATTGCCTGGCTGTAAAGTATTTGCGCCTCTTCTCCATGCAGGTCCATGGAATAAGTAATAGGGACATCGGCTTTCAGTTTCTCCTTTTTCAGGAACTTCTGGTATTCTTTTTCCACCCATTCTCCCAGCTGTTTTTTTAGTTTCTTTATTTTATTGGGAGCGTTTTGGGGAAAATAATTTAAAGGAAGCTTATACACATGGTGGCATATCAATTCGGCCCCGATATCTTTTGCCAGGGTTTGTCCGGTTTTTAGGGCAATGGCAGAAGTGTTGGTGAAATCCATGCGCACCATGATCTTTTCCGTTTTATGCGGAGAAGTCTCGCTTACCAGCAAAACGGTGGAGGGAACAAGGCCTATTATTTTCCGGGTAACTCCACCGGCACCGGAATAACCGATCTTTTTACCCAGAAGGGTAAGGTCCACTTTTTTCTTCCGGCAATATTGAATGATCTTTTCAGTGGTAGAACCACTTTCCAGCACCACTTCAAATTTTACGGCATGTTTTTGTTCAAAAAAATCTTCGATCTTCTCATCAATCTCTTCTTTAACAATCTCATCAAGCGGCTTATCAAGATCCGGAAAAGTAGCCGTTAATTCTTCAGGGATATCATAATATTCCATCACATGGATAAAGGTTATTTTATCCGGATTAAATGTTTCTGCAAGATAATTTGCATATTTCACAAGAACCTCATCCATATCGGTAAGGTCAAGGCACACCAGTATATTTTTAAACTGATCCATGGGCGCTCTATTTTTTAGATTTGTCTTTTTCTCTTTTGGTAATTACGTCTTTAATAACGTCCTGGTAAGATTTGCGTTCTTTTTCCAGTTCAAAGCGTGTGATCCTGAATTGCTCTTCACGCAGGCCCTTAAGCAGGCTGTAAGCCATAAGAAAAAGAATTATGGCAAATGGCAATCCCGTAGTAATGGCAGCTGTTTGCAAGGCGCCAAGTCCTCCTCCTATCAGCAAAACCCCGGCCACAGCCCCTTCGGTAACTGCCCAGAAAACGCGCTGTGCGACGGGGGCGTCCAGTTTACCACCGGCAGTAAGGCTGTCGATCACCAGGGAGCCGGAGTCGGAAGAGGTCACAAAAAAGCTGGTAACCAGTAATACTCCAATAAGGGAGGTAACTGCTGCAAGAGGGAACTGGTCAAGCAACTCGTATAATGAAGTGGCTACATTTTCCTGTACCGCCACGGAAATATCGGCCAGTGCGTTCAACTCCAGGTATAAGGCAGAACCTCCGAAAGCAGACAACCAAAGGAAGGTGATCAGGGTAGGGACAATCAATACACCAAGGATAAATTCGCGAATGGTCCGACCCCGGGAGATCCGGGCAATAAACATCCCCACAAAGGGAGACCAGCTGATCCACCAGGCCCAGTAAAAGACAGTCCAACTTTTTTGCCAATCGGATTGCTGGTAGGTTTCCGTCCAGAAACTCAGGGCAAAGAAGTTATCCAGGTAGCCACCCACATTTTGCACAAAAGAGCCAAAAATAAACAGGGATGGGCCTACAATTAAAATAAATAAGAGGAAAAAGGCACCAATAATGATATTCATCTGGCTGAGGCGTTTGACCCCATGACTAAGCCCGGCAACCACAGAAGCAGTGGCGGCAAGGGTAATTATTCCAATTAAGGTAACCTGCATCGTAACCGTATCGGGAAGACCAAACAAATGGTTCAATCCGGCACTGACCTGCTGCACACCCAATCCCAAAGAGGTGGCCAGCCCAAACAGCGTTGCCACCACCGCCAGCACGTTAATGGCCTTTCCCAAACCGCCATGAACCCGTTCACCAATTAAAGGATAAAAAACGGAGCTGATGGTAAGGGGTAATTTTTTATTGAAGGTAAAAAATGCCAATGCCATGCCTACCAGGGCGTAAATTCCCCAGGCATGCAAGCCCCAGTGCAAAAATGTGGTTTGCATAGCCACCTCGGCCGATTTAACCGTATTTCCATCTCCAAAAGGTGGTGTTATATAGTGCAAAATGGGTTCACCCACACTCCAGAAAAGAATTCCAATACCCATTCCGGCGCTAAACAACATGGCAAACCAGGCACCGGTGCTGAATTCTGTTTTTGCCAGTCGCCCCCCAAGGCGGATGTTCCCAAGTTTACTGAAAGCAATGGAAAGGGAAAAGATCAAAAAGAAATTTACCGCCAAAACAAAAAACCATCCACCATTTTCGGAGATGGTATCCTGGATGATGGCAAAAACTTCATTCATTGGGGCACCAACGATCAGGGTAATGGCAATAAAAAGAACAATCAACAGTGCCGAGGGCCAAAACACAAGAT
>SKVW01000072.1 GCA_007129255.1 Bacteroidales bacterium | reverse complement strand
TTCCGTTAAAAACCTGCTCTTTGTGGTTGGAGGTCCCTGGGGGTTTTCCGATGAAGTTTATAAAAAGGCTGCCCTCAAAATTTCCCTGTCACCCATGACCTTTTCCCATCAAATGATAAGGTTGTTCTTTCTGGAACAGCTATACCGGGCCTTTAGCATCCTGCGCAATGAAGCTTACCATAATGAATAATTTTGCCCTCTCCCGAGAATTTTCCGGGAAAAGGCAACAGTCTATGGTTTGTTGATAATCTTTTAATTCAACTCTTTGGCCAGGGCAATGGAAGCAATGGTCCCATCGGCAACAGCAGTGGTGATCTGCCGGTATTTTTTACTGATCACGTCTCCCACGGCATAAACACCCGGGATACTGGTGCGCATCTCATCGTCGGCTTTTATATATCCCCAGGCATCTTTGTCGAGCTTGTCATGGATCATATCCAGGTTGGGTTTCATTCCTACAAAAACAAACACCCCATCGGTAAGCAGTTCATTGATTTTACCGGTTCTCAGGTCTTCTACCTTCACCTTCATTTTGTCTCCTTCCCGGTAAAAACCCCTCGGCTCATGCGCTAATAGCACGTTAATTTTTGGATCTGCCATGGCTCTTTCCTGGGCGGCCCGGTTGGCAGTTAAATGCGGCAACTGTTGCACCATGGTGATCTTCGAGGCAAATTTGGAGATAAACTCCGATTCCTCCACAGCGGTATTCCCTCCCCCGATGATCACCACTTCTTTATCATGAAAATATTTGGCATCACAGGTGGCACAATAGGAAATGCCTTTGCCGTAATACTCCTTTTCTCCTTCCACGTTAAGGTAACGGGGGGAGGCCCCGGTAGAAATTACAATTTTCTTTGCCCGTATGGTGTGATGGCCGTCTATGAGCACTTGTTTGTTTGCCAGATCGACTTTGTTTACCTCTACTGCAACCTTTAAATTTGCTCCGGCTGCCTTTACCTGCTCAGCCATATAGTGGGCAAGCATAAAGCCGGGCTGAGGATCAACAAAACCGGGATAATTGCTCACCTGATGGGTGGTAGACACCTGCCCTCCCGGCAATGCCGGATCCACCAGAATGGTATCCACTTTGGCCTGGGCAAGATAAATGGCTGCCGCCATACCTCCCGGACCGGCACCAAGTACCACCACCTCTGTTTCAGTAGTAATGGGTTTGATTTTCTGATGGATCTCCTTAATCCGGTCTTCCGGAAGCATGGTATCCAGGTTGCGCATGATCTGCGAACGATGAATACCCCCGCGTAAAGTCTCTCCTACCTGTTTGCCGTTTTTGAAAAACAACAGGGTGGGCGATGACATCACTCCCAGCTTCTCTGCCAACTCACGGTTGCCCTGCCGGAAGATCTTTAAAAAACGAATGTCTTTTCCATACAATTCAGCCAGGCTGTCAAACTTAGGTGCCAGGGCTTCACAAGGCGGGCATTCTGTTGAATAAAAATCCAATACCACATTTTCATTTTCTTTAAGTTCTTTCTCAAAGGCTTCCTGCTTTATTTCTGTCAACATAGGTCAATTATTTTATTTATTACATGGATATATTTATTTTTTTGCATTTAGCAAATATTTTGCCAAAAAACGAACCATGCCAATATGTCAAAAATGGTCAAAAAGCAGGAGAAAAATAAAAATTAAAACATGTATTTAAACCAAAATTGCCAAATCTTTGTTAATTTTAGATTAAAACAGGGTTGAACCAAACCAACAAAACATGATCAAAAAAGTATTGGTTGCCAATCGCGGCGAGATCGCTGTAAGGATCATCAGGTCGTGCCGCGAAATGGGCATCCTTACCGTTGCCGTCTATTCTGATGCCGACCGCAAGGCCATGCATGTGTTATATGCAGATGAAGCTTATCACATAGGCCCCTCCCCTTCGGTAGACTCTTACCTGAGCATAGAAAACATTATAAAGGCAGCCAAAACCAGCAAAGCAGATGCCGTCCATCCCGGATACGGTTTTTTATCGGAAAACCCGGCTTTTTCGGCCCGCTGCAAAAAGGAGGGCATCCTTTTTATCGGCCCATCGGAATATGCCATTTCACAGATGGGAGACAAGATCACCGCCCGCAAGATCATGACCAATGCAGGGGTGCCGGTGGTTCCCGGAACCCCGGGAAAGATCGCTTCGGAAGAGGAAGCGTTGAAGACCATTGAAAGCATCGGGCTCCCGGTAATGATCAAGGCATCTGCCGGAGGTGGCGGCAAAGGAATGCGGCTTGTAAAAAGCCCCAAAGATGTGAAAAATGGACTCCGGGCTGCCCGTTCAGAAGCCAAAACCGCTTTTGGAGACGATTCGGTATTTATCGAAAAGTACATTGAATCTCCCCACCATATCGAATTTCAGATCCTTGCCGACCAGCATGGCAATGTAATTCATCTTTTTGAGCGGGAATGCTCTGTGCAGCGTCGGCACCAAAAGATCATAGAAGAAACCCCCTCCCCCATTCTCACCCCGGAAAAGCGCAAGGAGATGGGCGATCATGCCATTGCGGCAGCCAAAGCCGTAAATTATGAAGGAGCCGGTACCATTGAATTTATTGTGGACAAGGACCTGAACTATTATTTTCTGGAGATGAACACCCGCCTGCAGGTGGAGCACCCCATTACCGAAAGGGTTGTGGGCGTGGACCTTGTTAAGGAGCAGATCCATATCGCCAATGGTTGGGAACTTACCCTTAAGCAGGAAGAATTGAAGCAAAACGGGCACGCCATCGAGTGCAGGGTGTATGCCGAAGATCCGGAAAACAACTTTATGCCCGCTCCCGGTAAGGTAACCCATATTGGCATACCCTATGGTGTGGGCGTAAGGGTGGACGGTTATATTTACGAGGGATTTGAAATCCCACTGTTTTATGACCCCCTGATTGCCAAGCTGATCGTTTGGGGCCGCGATCGCAATGACGCTATTGAAAGGACCCGGCGGGCGCTCAATGAATTCACCATTGCCGGAGTTAAAAACAACCTGCAATTCCTGGAAAGGATCATGCATGCCAAAGAATTTATTCATGGGAATTACACCACCCACTTCATTGAACAGAATCAGGAATTCCTTTCAGGGGAAGAACCCTGCGATAAGATCTGTGAAGATGTGGTGATCATTACAGCATTTTTGGAGTACCTGGAAAAAATAAGGAAAGCCAGCCCCAAAGAAATGACAGCCATCAAAAACAACTGGAAAGATTACAGTCGTGTCAGAAGTGTTCTTAAACTTTAAACCCAAGCCATGTCTTACGAAGTAAAGCTAAAAAACCGGGTTGCCAATGTGGAACTGATTGGAAAGGAAGGAGACCAGGTACTGATTGCCGTTGACGGTAAAGAGTATTCCCTTGATTTTGTAAAGCTTAGCAAAGGCAAGTACTCCATTTTGCACCGTAACAAATCTTTCTATCTGGAACTCATTCCCGGATCCAACGCAAAAAAATACCATGTCAATACTTATAATAAATCTTTTGACGTGGAGATCGTTGATGCGGAAGCCAAGTATCTTGCCAACCGGCAAAAAGGAACCGAGGATGAAGGTGAAAGCGTAATCACCGCTCCCATACCCGGCAGGGTGATTAAAGTGATGGTTGAGAAGGGCGAGGAAGTGGAAGCCGGCCAAACCCTCATCATTCTTTCGGCCATGAAAATGGAAAGTGAGTTCAAAGCCTCCAAAACAGGTAAAGTAAGCGATATCAAGGTATCGGAAGGCCAGAGTGTAGAAGCCAATCAGGAACTGGTTGTGCTGGAATATTTAACAGAAGATACTTTAAAAAAACCGGTATAAAAACAAAACCTGAAATAGTATGTCATTAAAGGATAAGTACAAAGAACTGGAGCAAAAACACAAAGAAGCGGAAGTTGGCGGTGGCCCTGAGCGCATTGCCAAAATTCATGCTTCGGG
>SKVW01000092.1 GCA_007129255.1 Bacteroidales bacterium | reverse complement strand
TATTTGAAAACCAAACGGAATGATCTGTTAAGTTGAAACCAACACCCCATGGCCCGGCGAGCCCGGTATCCCATGAATCAAGCACTGTACCCCCCCTGGTCAGGGTAAAAGCTTCTGAACCTTTACCGCCAATCCCATTGTTAAGGGTTGACAGGCTGTTTTCATTAATCAAAGCAGCTAATTCATTCCCGGAAATAGTTTCAGTAGCACCGGAATAAATGTCGTTTAAATCAGACAATTTGCCCCCATAAGATTCAGTTGAGGTCAGGGAAAAATGCCCCATTTCACCCTGATTTAAAATGGTAAGGGACCGGGTTATCATACTGCCCGTTACCACGGTTTCATTAAAGGATTCGGGACTTACCGACAGCTGTGGGGCATTTACATTTAGGGTGACAGGTATCGTAATTAAAGGATTTACCGGGTCGTTGGAGAAAATTAAAATGTTGGCTTCATACATTCCTGGCTCCAGTTCTCCTGCATCGGCACTTACCTGAATCTGCTGGGAACTTCCCGCAGGGACAGTGGTTTGGTAGATATCCAGGGAAAGCCATTCAACGCCGGTTTGAAACTCCATCAGCCAGTCAATGGTGTTTTCCACCATTTGCACCAGGTCTCCTCCCCAAAAGCCGTTGTAAGGAAATATATTGAAAGCCACAACGGGTTTATGTTGGTTATAGGCTGCCATAGGGTAACCTGTATTGTAATTGCCCAAAGAAATGCCCGTACCCTGTACCTGGTTATATCCGTAAAACCCTGAATTTATGGTTTCTACATTATAGGTAATGGGATGTGTAAAAAATTCTGAAATCACTGCCTGGGATAATGTATAGGTTGCCCTGTTAAGGGGCGAATACTCAGGCAGGGCAATGTCACCCTCGATCATCCAGCTTCCTCCGGTAGCTAAAGTACCCTGAAAAAGACAAACCCTGCCCCCAAAATCCACATATTCTGCAAGGCGGTCGCCTAATAATGAAGGGCTTTGAAACCACATTTCGGACGCAACCAGGATAATATCAAAACTCAGCATGTACTCAAGGGTAGGGGTGTCAGCATATGCGTCAAACGTTTCAAAGATGGCAACATTGGGCAGCACCTGCATGGCCGATTTAAAATCAGTGTCAGCGCCGCCCATCGTATTTACATACAAAACGGAAGCGTTGCCGGATTTGGGTTTATTTTCCTTAAAACCGACCTGGTTTTTTCCATTGATAACGGGAGCCACCACAAGATTGGCATCCAGGATACTGCCGGCCTCCCCGGTATTTTGGATCATCAGGGATTGAGAAACTGATGAGCCGGGCACCAGCTCCAATCCGAAACTTTCGGGATTTACCGTGATCCCGGGTATGGCATCGGTTTCACCCACCATGATATCGTCAATAAACCAATAATCGATGTTGTATGAATTTCCGTCAAAAACAAAGGCCAGGTAAAAATCCTCTCCGGCAACACCTGCCAGGTTTATCTGCACATCTGACTTTCCGGCGAAGCTTGGGTCAGGATGGTTTTTGGATCCCAGAAGGCTTTGCGCTGCCGGCATTTCCAGAAGATCTTCCAGGCGACTTCGGGAGGTTCGATCGATTGTCTCCTCCTCCCTGTCGGATTTGGCAATGTATTGTTCCCATTGGGTTGTCCAGGATACCCCGTCAGGGGAGGTTTGCACTTTCAGGGTGTAATCTCCGCTCCAGTCCCATATAGCCTGCCTGAAAGACAGGGGAACATTGTCTGCTTGCTTGGCGTTCAGCATGGGGGTTATGAGCCTGAACACATCGGTTGAAGAAGGAGAAAAGGAAAAGACCATTTCAGGGGGTTCACCTCCTGCATAATTTGTGGTCCAAACCCCCCAGTTGGTGTGGGTTCGCATCCAGTGCTGCGGGATTCCACCAGGCTCCGTACCGCTGAAATCTTCTGCAAAGGGCAGTTCGGCCGTGGGTATGCCTTCAATCCACACATCGTCAACAAACCAATAGTTTATGTTAAAGCTATTGCCCTCAAATACAAAGGCCAGGTAAAAGTTTTCCAGGTCCACGCCTTCCAGGTCAACAAAAACCTGGGTCGCCGGTACATTTCGCCCGCCAGTTTCTCTGCTTTCTCCCTCACTTCTGGTGGATTTTGCAATGTACAATTCCCATTGGTCGGTCCAGGTTACCCCATCGGTGGAGGTTTGCACCTTTAAGGTATAATTGCCCGAATAGTCGTTTACCATATGTCTGAAAGACAACTGCAGGTCCTTTATTTGCCGGGCATCGAGCAAAGGAGTAGCCAGTCTGAACACATCAGTGGAAGAGGGTGAAAAGTAGAACCGCATTTCCGGGGCTTCTCCCCCGGCATGGTTGCTGTTAGCAACTCCCCAGTTGGTGTGGGTACGGGTCCATCCTTCAGGGATTTCACCGGCTCCAATTCCTGTAAAGGCTTCTGCAAAAGGCAGCCCGGTCAGGGGTTGGCCGGCGACAAAAATATCGTCCAGGTACCAGAAATTGATATTGAAGGAATTTCCCTCAAAAACAAATGCCAGGTAGAAGTTGTCCATTTCCACTCCTTCAAGATCAACCATTACTTCGGTGGGCGGCACATTCCTTTCGCTTGTTGTTTCCCGGCTTTTTCCCGCCATTTCCTCAGATTTTGCAATCATTATTTGCCATTGGTCGGTCCAGGTTATTCCGTCGGGCGAGGTCTGCACCTTCAGGGTGTAATTACCTGAATAGTCATTGACCATATGTTTGAAAGCCAGGTGCACGTTGGTCATGTTTGTTGCATTCAGCATTGGGGTAGCCAATCTGAATACATCGGTAGCGGAGGGTGTCCAGCTAAACTGCATTTCCGGGGCTTCTCCACCGGCATTGTTGGTGTTGGTGGCCCCCCAGTTGGTGTGGGTGCGGGTCCATCCTGCAGGAATCTCTCCGGAACCAATCCCTGAAAAGTCTTCTGCAAAGAAAACTTCTTTTCCCTGCAGGAAAATTTTTTCATTGATCCAGTCTTCAAAATAACTGACTCTTGCATACACGCCGGGATAATCGGGTTGGGCACATCCTACTCCCCAGCTGGTTACCCCGGCCAGTTTATAGCCTCCCAAACCATCGGGCACCACCAGGGGACCTCCGCTGTCGCCCTGGCAGGCATCGGCTCCGCCCACGCCAAGGAATCCTGCACATAGCATATCTTCGCTGATGGATCCCGGGTTGTAACCACCTATTTCCATGGCATCCTCATTGGAAACAATGGGCACATCCACTACCTGCAGGATGTCGGAGGAGGATCCGCCCTGTGAGGTGGCTCCCCATCCGGTAATGGTGGATACCACGCCCGGATTGGTCATGCCTGCAGCCGCATTGGCAGCGGTAACTATGGGAATAATACCCACTTTTGGGTCTGTCAGATCCAGGGGGGGTTCCAGTTTCAGCAAAGCAATGTCGTGGGCATGGGGCACGGGCCAGTGATGGTCGGGGTGCACAATTTCCTGTACCACATTGATATCCTGCCCGCTGGTGTGGGTCCGGTTGGTTACCCCCGCGCGGATGTACTGGGGAGTCCACGAACCCGATACGCAATGGGCCGCAGTCAATATCCATTGCTCGTGAATGATGCTGCCCCCGCAAAACTGGGTGTTTCCCTGCATGAGGGCGACCTGCCAGGGGTAGTCTTCGATATCGGCATCTTCACCGCCGACAATCCTGCCTGATCGCCAGCCATGCTGCTCAATAAAGGCCTGGATGTCTTGCGGCTGATCAAGGACCCGTTGTGGCCCCCGGGTTTCATTTTCCAAAGGACACGATCCGCTGACCGTCCTTTGAAGCGGGGTCATGTTTTCCTGCCCCAACGCAAGAAGCGGGATGACCAGCAAACAAATAAAATAAAGGTTTTTGTTTTTCATCTTTTTTAGTTTTGGTTAATAAGATACTGTGGCACCCGGATGATCCC
>SKVW01000102.1 GCA_007129255.1 Bacteroidales bacterium | reverse complement strand
TATTTCAGGAAGAATTGTCCATACAAAGACGGTAAGGCACAACCAACTTAGGATCAATGTGCATGGGCTGGAGACCGGGATTTATTTTATCCGCATTGTAACTGACAACCAGGTGGTAACCCAAAAGGTGATCATCCAGAACTAATCTTATCCTGATTTAGGGTTGCCCATCTTCACCTTTGCAATTTATTGAAACCCAGGGGCTGTTCAGAAAACCGGACAGCCCCTGGGTTTTTATAGCCGCAAAACCAAAAAAAGTAAAAAATTTCATATGTTATTTATAAATATTATAAATTAAACATAAAATCAAGATTTTTTTCCCATGGTTTCCCTTTTTTGTATTTTGGCACCCATAAACTTGCCTCTAATTATTTTTTTTGCTTCCGGATTTTAGGAAAATTTTTTTTACCCTCTGCTGCCAAAATGAATGAAACCCTTTGAAAAATCCCTATTATGCTGATATCCCAAAACTGGTAACGGGTCATTAAAGAGAAAAAACAACCTACCCAATACAATAGAAAAGCAAGGGCCATTTGAAGATTAAATCACTTCAACAACTAAAAAACCAAATCAATTACTCATCCAAAACCCAAAAGACATGAAAAAAATCTTACAACTGCTCGCGTTGGTTATGATCTTCTGCTTTGCATTGCCTGATAGTGGTTTAGCCCAGGAGTTAAAACTGGTAAAACCCGGTTCTGCAGGAGTTGCTCCGGAATATCGTGAAAAAGAAAACGGAGGAGAATGGATCAAATATTGGGAAGACGGAGTTAATGAAAATTCCCTTGGCCTTGCTGTTGAAACACAGTGGGTTACCGCAATTCGCTGGATGCCTGCGGATTTGACACCCTATGAGGGTTGGTCGGTGAACAGGATCCCTACTTTTATGAATGGCGACCCCAACCGTTACATTTTCGTGGCAAATGACACGGTGTTTCATGACACCTGGGGGGTTATTGATATGGATGAGGATGACCCGGATTTTGCAACCGTGGTGATTGGGGAGCAGGAATGGATGGCTGAAAACCTAAAGGTTACCCATTACCAGAATGGCGACCCCATCCCCGACGGGACCGGATTAGGGTTTACATGGCCGGACCAGGATTATTATTTTATGGTTGATGACGATCCTGACCTTGTTGAAACCTATGGGTTGCTTTATACAGGCTACGTAGTTAAGGATGAACGTGAGGTGTGTCCGGCAGGCTGGACAGTACCCACCAACGCCCAGTGGCAGGTAATGGAAATGCAACTGGGCATGAGCTGGAAGGTGGCCAATGTGTGGGGGGGGGTTTTTGCCTTTGCCGGCCATGGGCTGGATGAAGGAGGAAAACTCAAAGCTACCGGCACGGAATACTGGAATTTACCCAATGTGGGCGCAACCGATGAATTCGGGTTTTCCGCGCTTCCGGCCGGTTACAGGTCTTATGAATTTACGTCCCCGGGGCAACGGGCTTATTTTTTAACTTCCACACCCATTTACAACTTCCTGAAATACAGGTTTTACGATTACAACCATCCCAGAACCTACCATGGGGCCATGCTCCAGGGAGGCGCTCAGAGTATACGTTGCATAAAAATCCAGGCCAACCAATCGGTCCCCGGGGTGATTACCGGGAATGTTTCAGAGGTAGAGCCCACTTCAGCCAATGTGGAAGGAACCGTTACCAACAGCGGCAATGCCACGGTAGTGGCCCGGGGTATTGCCTTCGGAACCGGCCCGGAACCTGTTGTGGACATTCAGATGGGCTTTTCTTTTTCATACAATGGAAACGGGACGGGTTCCTTTACGGGGGAGCTGATTGACCTTCTGCCGGGAATAACCTATTATGCCAGGGCATATGCAGTGAATGCCAATGGAATAAACTATGGTGATGAGGTTTCCTTTTCTACCCCTTCAGCAAACATACCGCAACTCTCCAATGTAATAATTTCCGATGTAGAGCAAACTTCGGTTTACCTTATGGCAAATGTAACCCATGAAGGAGAAAGCAGCGTAACCAGCCGTGGTTTTGTGTGGAGCAAATCCAATAATCCTACCTTTCAGGATGTTCATATCGAAGTGGGTGATGGTCCCGGGGAATTTTCTGCGCAAATTACCGGACTGGAACCCAACACGCTTTATTTCGCAAGAGCATTTGCCACCAATGCCCAGGGTACCAGATACTCAAACCAAACAACCTTCCGCTCGGTTACAGATAAACCCATGCCCACAATAGAAATCCTTAGTGTAGACCAGCTAACCACCAATAGTGCTGTGGTTACGGCCAATGTAACGGACGACGGGGGAGCGGAAATCCTGGAGCGGGGCATAAGGCTTACCTGTAGCGGGGACTCTTATGATATTCCTGTTGAGGGAGGCATGGGCGAGTTCAGCGTGACCCTTACAAACCTGGAAACCAATACAGAATACAGTGTAAGAGGATATGCCATCAATGAAAACGGATTTCGCCTTGGAAACGCATTGAGCTTTCGCACCCTGTTTGCAGATGCCGAACAGGCGCAGGTTCTCATGAATGACATTTATCATTACATG
Organism: Bacteroidales bacterium; assembly: GCA_007129255.1. Lineage (GTDB taxonomy): Bacteria > Bacteroidota > Bacteroidia > Bacteroidales > UBA7960 > PUML01. Next base: position 1,438 of record SKVW01000102.1, on the reverse strand, counting down.
TTTGCCATGGGCACAGTTCCTTTTGGCAACCAAGACAATTTTGGAGTCAAATCATTTGACCTCACCAGCGACCTGATGGGAGAAGATATGGTAGTGCATTCAACTGGTTATGGTTGGTTTAATAATCATTACCGTTACATTGACCATTCCAATAAAAGTTCGGGCCTGGTTCGTTATACCTGGTTCAGGTTTTATGAAATGATTGAGATGGCAAACTTTTTGGCAGCATACATTGATCAGGCTGCAGGTGCACAGGTTGATAAGGACAGGGTGAAAGCCCAGGCCCTGGCCATGCGGGCCTTCTCCCACTTTCAACTGGTGCAGGCTTTCTCCAAAGCTTTTTCCTACAACCCTGATGCCCCGGGCATTCCTTACCTTACGGAAAATGACAGAAACTTTTCTTCCATTTCCCTTTCCGATTTACAGCAGCGTCAGAAGGAAACTGAAAGCCTCATTTATGAATGGGAAAGCCCCCAAGGTAAAGCAGCCGGTGAAAGCCGCCCGGGCATATGGGTAGATCCCGGGGTACTGGAGCGGGGAGAGGTATCGGATGTTTACGACCACCTTTTAACCGACCTGGATATGGCCGTTTCATTATTTGAAACCACCGGCACCCAGCAACACCGGTCCCATATTGACCTGGCAGTGGCACAAGGACTTCGTGCAAGGGTAGCCCTGGCCATGGAAGACTGGGATGCAGCCGCCAGCCATGCCGATCTGGCCATCACAACTGCAGAAACAGCCGGCAGGTCTCTCTACAGCTCGGATCAATACAATGCCAGCAGTTTTAATTCCGTGGAAGGCAGCGAATGGATGTGGGGATCGGAGATTACCGAAGACACCCAAACTTCTTATGCCTCCTTTTTCAGCCACATGGATGCCAGGTTTATGAGTTTTGCCAACCTGGGTGGACAGAAAAAGATCACCGCCGAGCTTTACAATTCATTTCCTGCAACGGATGTGAGAAAAGACCTCTTTATTAGTCCCGGTACAGGAGAAGATCCCCTGGTGGATTACAACCAGATGAAATTCCTGACCAAGAATATCGACTCTTTTGTCGCCGATTACCTTTATATGCGCCTTTCTGAGATGTACCTGATCCGTGCCGAGGCTCAGGCCAAAGGTTCCGGATCAGATGCAGACGCCAGCCAAAGTCTATTTGAAGTAATCAGCCAGCGCGATTCCCAGTACAGCCTGTCCACCAATACCGGGCAAGACCTGGTTGATGAGATTCTGCTGCACCGCCGCATGGAGCTCTGGGGCGAAGGACATCGCTTTCTGGACATCCGCCGTCTGCAGCAACCCCTCGACCGTCCTTCAGGAGAAGGAAACCATGACCCTGGTTTTGCAGAGGTAATGTACCTGCCTGCCAATGACGACCTCTTCAACTGGAGAATCCCTTTCCATTGTTATCTGAATATTGAATTTACAGGAAGCG
>SKVW01000035.1 GCA_007129255.1 Bacteroidales bacterium | reverse complement strand
GTGGGTGTTGCCCAGTGGTAAAGGTAGGTTTTGGTATAGGCATTGTGGTGGGCCGGTGTGGCTCCCCCGTTGTTCCAGGTCCCCCCGGCCATCATGTCCCAGCTTCCGGTACCTGTAAATTGGCCGCCTGATCCGCTGCCGTCGGTATCGTAAAAGTCGGGGGCGCCCAGTATGTGACCGAACTCGTGGCCGATCACCCCAATGCGGGTAATGTTGTTTCCGGAGTTGCCCCGGAGCTCGGGAGAGCAGGCATACCTGCTGATCCATACCCCGTCCAGCTGAACCGGATCGATGCTCCATGCATGCGACCAGATGGTATTGGGCCCGCCACCGGCTTCTTCCCCATAACCGGCAAAGATCATGTAAACCCCGTCAACCCATCCGTCACCGCTGTTGTCGTAATCGGAATAATCAACATCCGGATTAGCCAGGTGAACCGCTTCGGTGGCCAGTTCCCTTGCCCCGGCCCAGGTTGAACCATAATGGGCCATGTTGTATTGGGCGGTATAAGGTCCGACTACATCCACGGCAAGGTCAAACAACCCGTAAGAGTTTTCCAGGTAATAATCTTTAACGCTGCCGGTGGCACCATCAACAGTATAATTGATCTGGTTGAAAAGATCATGAAACTCCTGCTGGGTTTTGGAGAAGGCCAGGTCCTGGTAATCCATCAGGATGCAGATCAGGGTGCGTTCCCCGGTGGAAGGGAAGGAACGTGAAAGTTCATCGGAACGCATTTCCCAAACCGCCTTTTTCATTTCCACCTGACGTTCGCTGTAGAACAGGCCTTTGGGTAAATCCTTTAAAAGCTTCTGCTCTCGGGGTGACCGCTTTTCAACATCCGAAACCCGCACTCCTGAAAAGGTAAGGTCTCCTTTTTCATCTTTAACGGCATACTCATAAAAACCTTCACCGGTAACAAGAATGGTGTATCCATCCGGGGTTTCGGCCCAGTTCACCTTTTCATCCCCTTTCAACAATATGGTGATGAGGCTGCCGTCGGCCTGCTCAAACTCAACGGGATGGGGATAAGCCGGCACGGCTTTAAGGGTTTGGTTCTGGCCCAGTAATGAAAAAAGCAGCACGAAAATAAAAGTGGCATGCAGGTTAAACCTTTTTAAAGCGAAGCAAGGGTAAATAATTTGCATAAGATTCGGTTGTTTGGATTAATAGCGCTGTTCAATTTATTCTTTTGGATACAGGGTTTTCAGCAGTTGTTTTTCCTCACTGCTGCGGTCTTCGGGGTTTCTGGCAGTAACCCCGGTGCTTATCAAACCATTATAGGGCCCTTTATAAGCGTATTCGTAAAACCCCTCCTGGTTCATCAACAGGTAATAGCCGTCGGTGGTTTTGGCCACATGTCCGTGCTCATCTCCCCTCAGAAAGATCTTCAGCACATAACCGTCAGGCAGCCGGTATTCAATGGTATCGGGATAGGCAGGCACCCCGGAAGGAGGGCCGTTTTCGGCAGGAAGGTCATTGGCGGGCAGGGTGACGGGAGATGGTTCGCTGCTTTCTTCCCGGTTCACTTTCCGGGAGGGCTGGCAGGAAGGGAGGGAAAACAGAAAAGCCCCGGCAATGAAAAAGGAAAGGAAAAGCAGTAATACGCTGCCGGAAAAAGCCTGTGACATTTTTCTCTGTTTGGTTTCAAAGCATAAAAGTACAGTTTTTTTGAAAAATGCCTAACAATCAGAAGGCTAAAAAGAAAGTCAAACCGTTGGTTTGCTGAATTGGAAATTATTCCCGCACATCTCTTTCCCTGGTCCAGGTGGTGGAGCGACCCAGAAACCGCATACCCATCACAAAGCCCCTTATTTTAAGGGTGTTGTTGTTTTCCAGCCGCATAAAGGCGCTGTAGGTACGCCCGTTTTCGGGGTCGTATATGGTGCCGTTTTTCCATTCCCCGGCTTCGGCATCCCATGTAAAATCCTTCAGGAGCACGGTACCCAGAAGAGGGCGGGTTCGCTTGCTGCGCTCAGGGTTTTCCTTGTCCAGCTTTGGTTTGCCGTCTTCATCCAAAGGTTCCTCCAGCCATACCAGCTTGCCTTCAAATGTTCCGGAGGGGGTTTTGTAAACCTCCACCTGGGAATCCTGGTTTTCTGTAAGCCAAACCCCAATAACCCGGTCTCCCCGGGCGAAAACACCCAGGGAGATCAAAGCCAGGGAAAGTAAGATGCTGATTTTTTTTAAACCCATAGCTTTAGGTTTTTGCGGTTTTTCCTTTAGCCGCGATGATCATGATCACCCCAACCACCAGAACGATGGCGCTGATGATCACCGGCGTCCAGTTTGCTTCGGATACCGCAATCTGAATTCCAAAAATATTCATATGCTCGGATTGCCTGATGGCTTCCACTCCAAACCCAATGGTGCCGATCAGCCCGAGAACAAACAAAATGATCCCTGCAATTTTCATAATACTTTTTTTTGGTTAAAGTAAAAAACAAACAAATTACCCATAAATATATGAAAAATTTTTTTAAGGGAAAATAAAGACCGGCCGGGCAAATGGAAAAAGGTGATGAAGAGGGGTGAAAAGAGGATGCAGGAATTGAAAGCCCCCCTGCGTAATCACCCTAAATGCCTTAACTTTGCTGAATAAAAAGCAGTCCATGGAAAAACCAGCCGTAGCATCTAAAATTGAAACCCTTTTCAGGCAACAAGTCCAAAAAGACAAAAAAGTACAAAACGCCTATTTGCTGGTCGATTCTGAGAAATGCGGAATCCGCCTGAACCTTGCCGAAGGCAAAACCGATGGCATGAAGGCCCATCCCGGGCAGCCCAACCACCTGGCCAGTGTGGGGAAACTGTTCACGGCAACCCTTGTCGCCATGCTGCACGAAGAGGGAAAACTGATGTTTGATGACAAAATTTCCCGCTACCTCGACGGGGAGCTGATGGATAAGCTGCATGTTTACAAAGGGAAGGAGTATTCCGGGGAGATCATGATCAGCCACCTGCTGAACCAGACTTCCGGGCTAAACGATGTGTTTTTTCCTTTATTGGAAAAACTGAAACAATCCCCCTTGGAGATCAACCCCCGGGAGGCGGTGTTCTGGGGTAAGGAAAACCTGAAGCCCGTGGGCCGCCCCGGAGAAAAACATTTTTATACCGACACCAACTATTACCTGCTGGGGATGATCGTGGAAAACATCACCCAAAAGCCTTTTCATGAAGTACTCCACCAAAAAATCTTCGAACCCCTGGGCATGAAGCACGCCTGGATGGACGGCTATTCCCACCCGGCAGCTAAACCCGAATATCCTGTGGCAAAGCTGTATATAGACGACCTTGACGTCCGCACGCTGCAAGGGTTCCACCGGATCGATTATGCCGGGGGCGGGGTGGTGGCACCCCTGGAAGAATACCTGTCTTTTATGAAAGCCCTGGTAAATAACCAACTGGTTAAAGCGGACACCTTACAACGCATGATGTCTGATGATCACCGCTCCAATACGGGCATACGATATGGATATGCCATCTGGAAGTTTGTGCCCATTCCCCTGTTGCTGCCTGAAAAGTTTTTTTGCTGGGGTTGTGTGGGTGTAACCGGCGCATATATGTTTTACCACCCCCGAACCGAATCTTATATTATCGGATCTTTTAATGACACGTCTTACCGGTCAAAAGCATTGCGGTTTATGCTTTCAAAAGTGATCAAAAATTTGTTGAAATGTAAAGGGGTTGTGGAGTAAAAACCCAAAATGCCGTTGTGGAAGCTCTGACCATTTACCTGATGGTTTTCTAAGTTTCTGATCTCAGGAAATAGCTGAAAAGGATTTTTTCAGCTTTTGGAAAACGGTAAAAAGCAAGCGCTGTTCCCTGAAAATTTGTTATCTTTAAAAGGCCATTTGTGCCGGGTTTTATTGTACTTTCCAGAGTTACAGCCAAATTGGACCAGCAGGAGTAAGAACGCGAAAAACCCACGCTATGAAAGCCTTCAAAAAAACCAACCAGATCCTTTTTTTTATCCTGGTATTTTTTGTTTTGCTGTATTTTGGGGCGCCTTTTCTGGTTCCT
>SKVW01000127.1 GCA_007129255.1 Bacteroidales bacterium | reverse complement strand
GCGCACCCGCCCATGTCAAACAATCCCTGGGCATTGTTTTTTTCTTTCAGGGAGATGAGTCCGGAGGCTGTTTTACCGGCTTTTCCACTGATAAAACTCAGGTTGCGCAACTCCTGGCAAGTGTTGGCATCCAGGTGCTTTTCAGAGAAAAGTATGATTGAATGCGGCTCATTATTGAACTGTTCCGCAAAACGGGTAACTTTTCCCGGGGAGGTTCCGGCCGCTTCCAGCAGATCGTCAAACTTTTCTTTCAGCAGCAGGGTACGGTAGTTCTCAAAATCCCTGCAATGGTCATCAATATAAATACTGTTCTCCATTTTGTTAGACAACATAAAATGGATCACTGCTTTAACAAAATGGTAGTATGACTTAATTGTGGTCACTTTGGTGGCCTTGTGCGCTATTTTATTCTGTTCGTCGGTGGTGATCAGTTCCATGGGGATGCCATTCAGGAAATGGGTGTTAAAGGCATAATATCCCGGCACGGCATTCTCCATATTGATTTCGCCACCCATCAGAAAGATCTGTCCGGCCTGGGGTATCTGCTCAAAGGGCACGTTGTTATGGCTGTTGGCAAAATATCCGCCCCCTCTTTCCATGTAATGAAAGGAGGAAATATTGTTGGTTTTGACTCCGGCCCGGGCCAGTTTCTGGATAAGGTAGATTTCCTCATTGGTAAGCCTTGCCCCGGCATAAAAACCGTTTTGATCGGGCTCAACCTTTGCTATTTTTTCCCGGATGAGCTTAAAGGCCTGTTCAAAAGAAATTTCCCTGAACTCCCCGTTCTCTTTCCATAGCGGTTTGGTAATTCGGTCTTTGCGGTTCAGGTAATGGTAGCCGAATTTAGGGTATCGGCAAATGCTGCCGTCTTTATTGATCAGCCTTTTGCTGCCCGTTGTGCGGGTAAAGAACCCGGATTTATGATGCAGGGTAATCTGGCATCCCACGGAGCAATAATTGCAAACGGTGCTGAATTCCTTCATTTGGATGGGGGCAGGTTTGAAGGGCACATTTTCTGTAATGGCCCCGGTAGGGCAGGTTCCGATACACATGCCACAGGATTCACAGTTGGTATTTTGCAGGGGCCCGTCCATGCTTGGAGCCACGTAAGTGTCGAAGCCCCGGTTGACAAGGCCCAGGGCATTGGCACCCACCACTTCGGAACAAATACGGATACAGCGGCTGCATAAAATACATTTGTTGTTGTCAATTTCCACAAAAGGATGGGCAAAATCCACCTGGTATTTTTTATAGTCTCCCCCAAATCTTTTTTGCTCCACATTGTATTTAGTGGCATGTTTTTTCAGATCGCAGGTATAAAGCTCGGAACAACCACACTCCATGCACCGGATGGTTTCGTTCAGAGCTGCTTCATCCCGGTAGCCAAGCTCCACTTCATCAAAGTTTAATCGTTTTTCCGGATCCAGGGTGGGCATTTCCTCTCTTGGTTGTTTAACGTAGTAATCCTGGTAATCTTCCTCTTTTTGTTTTTCGAAATGGTCTCGTTTACTCAGGAATTCTTTTGGCAAAGGGGTTATAGTTTTTCCTGACAGGAATTGGTGGGTGCTGTGGGCTGCCACCCTGCCCTGTGCAATGGCCTCAATAAGGGTTGCAGGCCCCGTAACCCCGTCTCCGCAGGCAAAGATGCTTTCGATAGAGGTTTGCAGGGTTTTGGGGTCGGCATCGATATCGCCCCATTTGTTGAGCTTCAGTTCTTTTTCGGAATGGCTGCTGATATCGTCAATAAAATTAACGACCGTTTTCTGACCGATAGCCGCCAGGATGTAATCCACTTTTACGTCAAATTCCGATCCTTCAATTTTTACCGGTCTTCTTCTGCCTGAAGCATCGGGTTCTCCCAGTTGCATTTTAAAGCAGGTAAGGGATTTTACATTGCCCTGCTCATCAGGATTGACCCTTGCGGGGGCAGTAAGGAATTTGTATTGAATTCCTTCAAGTTTTGACTCATGGATCTCGATGGGGTTGGCCGGCATTTCCTTTTCGGTGCGACGGTAAAGCACCATCACTTCTTTTGCTCCGCAACGCATGGCTGTGCGGCAGCAGTCCATGGCGGTATTTCCACCCCCGATCACAGCAACGGTTTTACCGGTGAAGTCGTATTTCTGACCGGTGGCTTCCATGTTACGCAAAAAGTCAATCCCTGAAAAGATGTTTCCGGCATCATCATTTTCACAACCAATGCGGGTGCCTTTTTGTGAACCGATGGCCAGGGTCACCGAATCGAAACCATTTTTAAGGTCTTTATAGCTCAGGTTATCCCCTAATTTTTGTCCGTAATGAATTTTTACCCCTAAATCGGTAATGGCTTTGGTTTCTTTTTCAATAATATCGTTGGGAAGGCGGTAGGGCGGGATGCCGTATCTCAACATTCCCCCGGCATGCTTGTTGGCTTCAAAAACTTCCACCTGGTGGCCTTCAATGGCAAGATAATAAGCAGCCGTAAGGCCGCCGGGTCCGGCCCCGATCACCGCGACTTTTTTCCCGGTAGTGGGTTTGGTTTCCGGAGAATAGGGTTCAGCAGATTCCATGTCAATGTCGGAAGTGTATCTTTTCAGATAATCAATGCCAACGCCAACATCCTCAACATAATTTCTTCGGCATACCAGCTCGCAGGGCCTTACGCATACTCTTCCGCAGATGGCCGGGAGGGGGTTGGTTTGTTTGATGATTTCCACGGCTTCGCGGTGCATGCCCTGGCTGATCATGGCAATATATCCCTGCACGTCCACTCCGGCGGGGCATTCTTCCCGGCAAGGAGCAACACAATCTGCATAATGGTTGCTGGCCATTAGTTCCAGGGCAAATTTGCGCGACTTTTTCACCCTTTCGTTTTCGGTTTCAATGCGCATGCCCTCATTGATCTTTGTGGAGCATGCCGGTTGCAACCCGCGCATACCCTCAACCTCAACCACGCATACATAACATGCCGAAAAAGGTTCGAGCCTTTCGTCATTGCAAAGGGTAGGGATCTCAATGCCCTGCCTGCGGGCAAGTTCCAAAATGGTTTCGCCTTTGATTCCCTGAACAATTTTTTTATTGATGATTATATTGAGCTTACTCATTTTTTTAGGTTTTCAATTGAAAAAATTTTGGCATTAGCTGAGCTTAATGGCTTCAAATTTACATTTGGTGTAGCATAACCCACATTTGATGCAAATATCCTGGTGAACGAAGTGCACTTTTTTCTTTTCTCCTTCAATGGCGTCCACCGGGCAACCCTTGGCGCAGGCCGTGCATCCGGTACATTTTTCTTCGTCTATGGTGTAGGTTAGCAGCAACTTGCAGCTCAGTGCCGGACATTTTTTATCCCGGATGTGGGCTTCATATTCGTCCCTGAAATATTTAATGGTGGTTAGAACGGGATTGGGTGCGGTTTGTCCCAGGCCACACAGGGAGCTGTCTTTAATGGTTTCAGCCAGTTCTTCCAGCAGTTCTATGTCGCCTTCCTGCCCCTGGCTTTCGGTGATGCGGGTGAGGGTCTCCAGCATGCGTTTGGTGCCTATGCGGCAAAAGGTGCATTTGCCGCAGGATTCTTTCTGGGTGAAATCCAGGAAAAACTTTGCGATATCCACCACGCAGGTGGTTTCGTCCATCACCACCATACCACCTGAGCCCATAATGGCACCGGTAGCGTTCACCGAATCGTAATCAACCTTGGTATGGGAAAGGTGTTCAGGGATGCAGCCCCCGGAAGGCCCGCCCAGCTGCACGGCTTTGAATTTCTTGCCTCCGATGATGCCACCGCCCAGGTTGTAAATGATGTCTTTAATGGTTATCCCCATGGGAACTTCTACCAGGCCGCCATGGTTTATCTTCCCGGTGAGGGCAAATACCTTGGTGCCTTTGCTTTTTTCGGTGCCATGTTTGGCGTAGGCTTCCGGTCCCTCGAAAATGATCCATGGGATATTTACAAAGGTTTCCACATTGTTGATGTTGGTGGGCTTATCATACAGGCCGGATTCGGCAGGGAAGGGGGGTCTTCTTCTTGGCATGCCCCTTTCGCCTTCAATGGAAGCAATCAATGCAGTTT
>SKVW01000111.1 GCA_007129255.1 Bacteroidales bacterium | reverse complement strand
TGGGAAGAATGTGAAAAAAACCCTAACAAACTCCTTGAAGCCCTCACTCTCGAAAACTATCAGCGGCTGGAAAAAGATCCGGAATTTATGCAAAAATACCGGCAGGTGGTGGATAGCTTCGATGCATACATGGGAGAAGCAAGGAATAAACCCTCCAAAAAAATTGCCTATTTCAGCATGGAATACGGCCTGCATCAATCCATAAAAATTTACTCAGGAGGGCTTGGCGTTTTGGCCGGCGATTACCTTAAACAAGCCAGTGATCAAAATATCAATATGGTAGCCATCGGGCTTCTTTATCGTTACGGGTATTTCAGCCAGAACCTTACCCCCGGAGGAGAGCAGTTGGCAACCTATCACAGCCATAATTTTACTGATATGTCCGCCGTGCCCGTTCGCAATGAAAACGGCGAACGGATAAAAGTTACCATTGCTTTTCCCGGTCGTAACGTGCATGCCAAGGTTTGGAAAATTGATGTGGGTCGGGTGCCATTATATTTACTGGACACGGATATCCCTGACAACTCCTCCATTGACAGGTTTATCACCCACCAACTCTACGGAGGGGACTGGGAAAACCGCTTTAAACAAGAGTTTCTCCTTGGAGTTGGTGGGATCAGGGTGTTTGATGCTTTAGGCATCCAGCCGGATATTTTCCATTTAAATGAAGGTCATGCAGCATTTACAGCACTGGAGCGGTTGAGAAAATACGTTCAGGACGAAAAGCTTAGCTTCAATGAGGCCATGGAATCCGTCAGGGCCAGCAGCCTTTTCACCACCCACACTCCGGTTCCCGCTGGCCATGACTTTTTCAGTGAAGATATGCTTCGCACTTATATGCCCCATTATGCCGATCGGCTCGGTATTAGCTGGGAAAAATTTATGAGCTTAGGGAAAATGAACCCCAAAAACCCGGAAGAAGCTTATTCAATGAGTGTGCTTGCTTCTAAACTCGCTTATTATATCAACGGGGTAAGCCGCATACACGGAAGAGTTTCACAAAACATGTTTAAAGACCTTTATCCGGGGTATTTTCCGGAAGAACTCCACATTGGATATGTGACAAACGGGGTGCATTACGGCACCTGGACCGCCAAAGAGTGGCAGCAGTTGTATGCAGAAAGTTTTGGAAAAGACTTTTTACATAATATCTCCGATGCCGAAAAATGGCAAAAAATTTATGAGGTAGATGACAGCAGAATCTGGGATATCAGGAATCAGCAAAGAAAAGAGCTTTTGGAATACATGAAAAAGCGTTTGCTCTCCAACCTGGCCCGCAGACAGGAAACCCCCAGGAAAATTTACCAGATTCTGGAAGCCATTGATGAAAACACCCTGACTATAGGTTTTGCAAGACGTTTTGCCACTTATAAGCGCGCCCACCTGCTGTTTAATGACCTGGAACGGCTTTCAAAAATTGTCAATAAAACGGATATGCCCCTGCAGATCATTTATGCGGGCAAAGCCCATCCGGCCGATAAAGCCGGGCAGGAACTCATCAAGCATATCCTGGAAGTAAGCAAAAGGAAAGAATTCCGCGGAAAAGTTATTTTCCTGGAAGATTACGACATGGACCTTGGCGCTGCCCTTGTAAAAGGGGTTGACATATGGTTGAATACGCCAACACGCCCCATGGAAGCCTCCGGAACCAGCGGTCAGAAAGCAGTTCTCAATGGCGTTATGAACTTCAGCGTGCTGGACGGTTGGTGGGCCGAAGGCTATGCCCCTGAAACCGGATGGGCCATTAAAGAGGAAAAAACCTACGAAAATCAAGAGTTCCAGAACGAACTGGATGCAGAAACCATATACAACACCCTGGAAAACGAGATCATCCCCATGTTTTATAATAGGGATAGCCAAAACATCCCCACTGAGTGGATAAGATGGATTAAAAACTGCATCGCCAGGGTAGCACCCCATTTTACCAACAAGCGAATGGTTGATGACTATATGCATCAGTTTTACGGAAAGCTTTTTGAAAGTTCTGAAAAAATTCAACGGGACGATTATGAAAAAGCCCATGAAATTGCTGTTTGGAAAAACCAGGTGCTCAGGGGATGGGATAGCATAGAGGTGACCTCCAAAAAACTTTTAAACTCCACCGAAAAGTCTTTCCTGCTTGGTGAATCTTTTAAAGCCGAAATCGTCATCAATCTTAACGAGTTAAGTCAGGAAGATTTCGGAGTGGAAGTGGTCTTCATTCAGAAATCTTTTGAAGGAGAAAAAGAGGTGATCGCGGTTTATGAAATGGAAAAGATAAAAACAGATGACAACCTGGTAACCTATCGCTGCGACATCGCAACCAAGCGTACGGGAATTTACAACTACGCTTTCCGAATGTTTCCAAAACATCCGGATCTGCCCCACCGGCAGGACTTCAACATTATCAAATGGCTATAAATGATGAATTCAGCCTGAAATAATGTCTTTTAAATATCTTTGTAATTTAAAATGAAACATCCGTGAAAAATAACTGCCATTGGTGGAAAATTACTCACGGATGTTTTATTGTTTATAAAAGGAAAATCCTTTTTTGGTAAAATAAAAAATAATTTTGCCCAGGGGATAGCCGCAAAACAGAGAAAAGACCCGGAAATTATTAATCAAAACCAAACCGTATGAAAATTCTAGAAGGAAAAAATGCCCTGGTAACAGGAGGAGCAAGAGGAATTGGAAAAGCTATCGTGCTGGCTTTGGCAGGATCAGGCGCCAATGTGGCTTTTTCAGATTTAAAATATGACGATGCAGCCAAAAGCCTGGAAGAGGAGATCAGAAATCTTGGCGTAAAAGGCAAAGGTTATGCTTCAGATGCCAGCAGCCTGACCGACAGTGAACAACTGGCCGCTGAAGTAGCCAAAGAATTTGGCAGCATTGATATTCTTGTCAATAATGCCGGCATTACCCGCGACACCCTGCTGATGCGTATGACCGAAGAACAATGGGACGATGTGATCCGTATCAACCTGAAGTCAGCTTTTAACCTTACCAAATCGGTTCAGAAGTATATGCTGAAGCAGCGTCAGGGAAGCATTATCAATATGAGCTCTATCGTCGGCCTTGGGGGAAATGCCGGACAAGCCAATTATGCCGCCTCCAAAGCGGGTATGATCGCTTTTACCAAATCGGTAGCCCAGGAGATCGGCGCCCGCAACGTGCGCTGTAACGCTATCGCCCCAGGCTTTATTGAAACCGAAATGACTGCAGGCCTCCCCGAGGATGTCAAAAAAGGTTGGACAGAAAAAATTCCCCTGAAAAGGGCCGGCACACCGGATGATGTTGCCAACCTGACAGTTTTCCTGGCATCTGAAATGTCTGCATACATCACCGGACAGGTAATAACCGTCTGCGGGGGGATGAATAAGTAGCCCCTGAAAGAAAATAATGTCCGGATAATTCTGACCGTCTTTTCCCGAAAAATGGGAAAAGACGGTTTTTTTTGAAACATGCCACTTTGTTTGATTTCACAATCAAAAACCCGGGAAAAGAATAAAATCCTGTATTTTTGTGGGGCTGAAAAAAATTTTTAACCATAAACTCACCAAACAATGCGAAAAACTCTTTTCAATGCTTTTGCAGTTATTGCTTTTTTATTTGCCGCTTGGTCTTACCAGGCCAATGCCTGCACCAATGTTTTGGTTTCCAGGGGAGCCAGTGCCGACGGCAGCGTTATGACCAGTTACCTTTATGATGTAGCCGGCTTTATGCAACCCATTCATTTTTATCCGGGAGGGGAACATGAACCGGGAGACTCCCTCAGAATTTACGGCTTTCACGCAGGGGAATATCTTGGCAGCATCGCCCAGGTGCCCCGCACTTACCGCGTAATAGGAAACATGAACGAGAACCAGGTCTCTATTGCAGAAAGCACCTTTACCGGCCGCTCCGAACTGCATGATGGAGACGGGCTTTTTGATTATGGCAACCTGATGTGGACCACCCTCCAGCGCGCCACTTCCGCCAGGGAAGCCATCCTGATCATGGACGAACTGGCCAGAACCTATGGTTATAAAGATACCGGTGAATCATTTTCCATTGCCGATAAGAATGAAGCCTGGGTGGT
>SKVW01000033.1 GCA_007129255.1 Bacteroidales bacterium | reverse complement strand
GAAAAAGAAGAAAGTGAACCCCTTGCAAAGAATTAATGCAGGCACTCCCCTTTTAAATTAAAAGACCCGGTTTATAAGGCTTAAACCGGGTTTTTTTGTGACTCCGGAGGGACTCGAACCCCCAACCGACAGAACCGGAATCTGCTATTCTATCCAATTGAACTACGGAGCCATTTTCAATGTGCAAAGATACACATTTATTGCCTTTTGGCATGAACCCCGGTTTTGTTTTTGGCCTTTTCTCTTTCAGAAAAGGAAAAAACCTTTGGCGGGCGTTTTTTCATTCGGGTTTTTTCAGGTTTTGGCATTTGATTCCTATCTTTATACCATCAAAACCCATAAACTCCATTGTAATGACAGATTTCAGCAAGACACCGGAAATTAATGATGAAGAAGTAAAACAAAAGTTAAACCATTTGGTCAAGGCTTCCCGTGAGGACCTTTCCTTAAAAACGGTTTATCCTTCGATTCTGGGCATGATCGACCTTACCACACTTGAAGGGTCCGACACCACACAAAAAGTAAAAGACCTTTGTGAGCAGGCCCGGTCTTTTGAACAAATGGGACTGGGGTTGCCAAATGTTGCCGCAGTATGCGTCTATCCTACACTGGTCGGCACTGCCCGCAAAGCCCTGGAGGGAGCAAGGATAAATGTGGCCTCCGTGGCCGGGGCTTTTCCGGCAGGTCAATCACCCATTCGCATTAAGGTGGAAGAAGTTAAATATGCAGTGGAAGAAGGAGCTGATGAAATTGACATGGTCATTTCCCGTGGCAAATTCCTGGAAGGGGAATACAACCAGGTGCATGATGAAATCGCCGCCATACGGGAGGCCTGCCAGGATGCCCACTTAAAGGTGATTTTGGAAACCGGGGAACTGGGTTCGGCCACCAATATTCGCCGTGCCAGCGAAATTGCCCTGGCCGCCGGGGGCCATTTCCTTAAAACTTCTACCGGTAAGGTAAAGCCTGCCGCCACCCTGGAAGCCATGCTGGTAATGCTCGAAGCCATTAAAGATCATTACGAAGACACGGGAAAGGTGGTAGGCATTAAACCCGCCGGAGGCATTGCCGACCCCGAAACCGCTTTAAAATATTACCTGCTTACCGACCGCATTCTCGGCCACGAGTGGATGAACAAATCATGGTTCCGCTTTGGGGCCAGCCGCCTGGCCACAAAACTGGTGGAGGCGATCGGAGGTCTGTAAAAACCATGTGGGCGAAGCAATAAAAAATGGGGCGGTAAGCCCCATTTTTTATTGAATGTGGTTTTAAATTATCCGCAATGGAGAAATCTCCTGACCAGTTTCATGGTTTCTTCGCGATTGCAGCTGATCTTTTCGCGAAGGTTTTCATCCTTATAGGCTTCCAGTTTATGGGCAATGCCTTCCATAAGGGTTGGGGTAAACACACCGTGCTGCATAAAGATATCTGCCTGTTTGCGAAGGTATTCGGCTGCGGTTTTACAGGAATAGGGAAGTTGTGCCAGCTGTTCCTGCCGCGCTTTGTGCTTTTCGTCAAAAATGTTGACATCCACGTAGGTTTTCTCTGCAAACTCCAGCCCGTTGGGCATTTCAAACCCATGGCGGGCACCCACACACAAGCCGGCGATGAGCAGGTAGATGTCTGCCGATCCGTCGGGACAACGAAACTCAAAGGTTTGCTTGTCGCTGAAATCGGTTTTGTGCTCGTCTTCCAGGGGGTTTTCCAGCTTAATCATATCGCTGGCACCCACCCATCCAAGTGGCACCCGGATAAGGGTGGAGCGATTGCGCTCGCCCCAGCAAACATTGGTCGGCGCTTCCTGGTGGGGCACCAGACGGAAATAACTGGTAGGGATGGTGTTACCAAATGCCGACAATGCCGGGGCAATATCCAGAATACCGGCAATGGTCTTGCGCGCCTCGTCACTGATGCGTCCGTTGTCAAGGGTCATGTTCTTACCTTCCTTCATGATACGCATATGGATGTGCATGCCGCTTCCGGCCTTGCCGGCAGTGATCTTGGGTGCAAAGCTCACAGTAACCCCGTATTGATAAGCTACCTGGCGCAATATCCATTTGGCAATGATCAGCTGGTCGGCGGCATCTTCAACGTTGGTCGGCAAAAACTCGATTTCGTTTTGCTCATACTCATGCTCCTCATCAGAAAAGTTGCCAACCTCAGAGTGAGAATATTTAATGTTGGCACCGGTCTGCGCCATGGCCATCATGGCGTCCACACGCAGCTGCTCCCATTTAACAAAAGGTTCCGATTCGTGGTAGGCTCTCTGGTCAGTGGCCCGGTACAGCTCATCCTTCTCTGAAATTACATAATACTCAATTTCGCCCATTACTTCCATAGAGTAACCGGTTTGACTAACCAGGGCCTGGTGGGCTTTGCGCATGATATTTTCGGGGGCGCTGGCAAGAGGGCTTCCATCCTTATCATAGTAAGAACAAAGAATGTCCACGGCCGGGATCTCAGAAAAAGGATTCAGAAAAGCCGTTTTAAATCGCGGCACAACGTATAGGTCGCTGGAGCCTGCCTCAAGGAACGAAAATAAGCTGGAGCCGTCAACTCTTTCTCCGGTGGAAAGAATATTTTCAAGATGCTCCTTGTTTTGGATAACGAAGTTCAGTGCCTTCAAGCGGCCGTCTCCTCCAACATACCTGAAGTTAAGCATTTGAATGTCATTGTCTTCAATGTACTTCACTATATCTACCCGGGTAAACTGGGCGGCAGGCTTTTTTAAATGCCTGACCAGCGGATTGGGATTAAGTTTATATTGATCTTCCTGCATAAAGAATTAATTTTTGGTGATTTATGATGCTTTTTTTAAATTTTGGCCAAACATAATGAAAAAAATAACAACTGGGCTGTTCAAACTAAGGAATTTCGACCAAAACACCCGGGAATTATTCCTATTTTTGTTTTTTTAAGTATCGGTTTGCGGGCAAAAGCCCAGGCATTAAGTTTTTAAAAATGAAACAGCCCTCCAAAAAGATAATTAACCCCGTCAAGTCCTGCCTGCTCATTCTTGCTTTGTTACTTGGTTTTTCGTCCTGCCGCCCCACTTACGATCTTCGAAAACATGAGCGTGGACAAGAGATGGACGCCGCTTTTTACAATGAATACTCTCAGAAGCTTGGGTTCAGGTTAAGCGGAAAAGAAAACCCTTCACTGATCAGGGAGGTGGCCCGCTGGACCGGCACCCCATACCGCTACGGGGGCACAACCCCTGCCGGAGCCGATTGCTCGGGCTTTGTGTGGAAAGTTTACCGCGATGTGTTTGACATTGAGTTGGAGCGCACCACCCGGTCCATGGCAAAGGAAACCCGCAGGGTGGGCCGCAGCAGGCTTCAGGAGGGCGACCTGGTCTTTTTCCGCACCAAAGGCCGGAAAATATCCCATGTTGGCATTTACCTTGGCAACAACCACTTTATCCACGCTTCCTCTTCCCGGGGGGTAATTGTCAGCAATCTGGATGAAGCCTATTATTCACAGCGATTTCATAAGGGGGGAAGGGTCAGGAAATAATCCCCGGTTAAACTTTTTCTTTCAGAACAAATGCCTGAATGGAACCAGCAGCCACTCAAAAAACCGCTGAATGACGGGCCGGTGCAACCAGCGCTGGTAATCGAAGGGCTCCGACTCCTTAAGGGTTTCATTGCTATGGCTTATCATTTGACGGATCAGGCTTTTGTTCTCTCCATAAAGGCAGATTTCGTGCATATACCTGAAACTTCGGTAATCGAAATTGGATGATCCGATCACAAAATATTTACGGTCAACCATAAAAAGCTTGGCGTGCAGGTTTTGCGGCAGGAAAAAGAAAATCTTGACCCCGGCCTCCGAAAGTTCTCCAAGGTATTTGGAAGCCAGCAAATCCATGATGCCCACATCTGATTTTTTGGGAATAATGACCTTAACCTTAACCCCTCTTTGAGAAGCTTCTGCCAGGGCCTTGCGAAGGTTGCTACCCGGCAAAAAGTAGGGGGTTTCGATGGTAATCTCCCGCCGGGCCTGGTTGATGAGTTTCAAAAATTTTTTCTGTACCGGCTGCTGGGTCAGGGAGGGCACATCGCGCAAAATCTCATAGTCCCCCTGTTTAATGCTTTTGGTGTATGCGCTTTTATCGTAAAAGTACTTTTTATAGATCCGATAGTTTCCATAAAAAACTTCTTTAAACTTAAGGGCAATTTCGCCTTTGATGCGAAACATAGATTCTCTCCAGTTAAACGAGTAACCGGCAATATTGGCCGACCCGATGTAAGTGATCTGGTCGTCAATGATAAGTATTTTCCGGTGATTGCGCCGGTGACTTTTGGTAAAGGTGTCCAGGCTCAATTTTACTTTTTTGAAAAACCTTAACTCTCCCCCGGCTTCGGTCAACTCATGAAAAAAAGAATAGCCGGACGAGGCACCCCATGAATCGATCAACAGCTTAACCTTTACCCCTTCCCTGCATTTTTTTACCAGGTTGTCGCGAAACCTCACCCCTAAAGGGTCATTGCGAAAACGGTACATTTCAAGAAAAATATACTCTTTGGCATTTTTAATGTCGTTGAGCATGGCCGTGTAAAACATCAGCGGATCGGAAAACATCCTGAAGTTTATGTTCTGATCATTCCCCATAACTTGAAAGTAAGGGCTTACAATAGCCGGATATCAATGCTTTCAAACTTACAAAAAATTTCTGTATGTGGTTTGGTCTTTAACCGGTGATTTTCTTCGGTTTTTTTCTGGATAAGCCGGGTCGTGTCACCTAACCATCGTGGCCCTGGCAAGGAATTTTTTTACACCGGTTTGGGATATTGCATTCCTCCTTGTGCTTCATCCTCTTTTTCCGGGGGCTTTTCTTTTGGGGCATAAACTCTCTTTAGCCAGTAAGGAAGGATAATGGCACCGATGAAAAGGTAGGGATAATAACTGATGATCCGCCACAAGAGTCCCATGGCCGGGGTAAGGCCCGGAGGTACAAACTCTCCCAAAAAGCCACTGAAAACAAATTCGGCCACACCGCTTCCTCCGGGGGTGGGGCTGATAAGCAAAATCACCCACATAACGAGTTGTCGGGCGTAAATAAGAAAATGGTCTCCGACAGAAATAAAGGCAAGCAGCATAGCATTCACCACCCAGAATCGGGCTGTCCAGGAAAAGAAAGTACCTGCAAATGCTTTTATCCAGAAAAGAAAAGGTTTTTCCTTCATTTCTGAAGAGGTAATGATGATCTCATTGCCGGTTTCGGCGGCTTTGGTTCTCCATTTTCGAAGAAATGGCAGCTTGAAAATATACAGCAAAATAAATTTCAGCCCCCTGGGATTGACAAATACTCCATAAATGATAATGGTGGTTAGCACAAGGATAAAAACATATCCAATTACAAAAATCCCCTGCGCCCCAAAACGGGTATTCATCAGAACATATTCCCCTTCACTGAGAAACAGCTGCCCGGGCCCGACCCATATAAGCATGATGGGCACCATGATGATATAAAACAACTCATCCAGAAAAGCAGTGATCATTACAATGGCCGTGGTGCGGCCCATGCTTACCCCTTCACGGTTAATGATAAACAAAGCTATGGCGGAGCCCCCGATAATGGAAGGGGTAACGGCAGAAGCAAACTCCCAGAGCATAATCACCTCAAAACACCTCCTCCAGGATAGCTGACCATCGGTAAGTACCCGCAGCCGGTACATATAGGCAATATCCCTTACCGCCATTAAGCAAAGAGAAAGAAAAATATAAAAGTAAGATTGCCCGGTCCAGGTAACTTGTTCAAAAGCGGTCCGGTCAAAATTGCGGATCAGCAGATAAGTCGCCACTCCCAGCCCGATGATCACCGGCACAATAATGCGGCGGATCCGAAAAAAAGAAAGAATTTTCTTCTGTTGGCTATCCATGGAGGATAAGCGGGGAATTTTGGCAGACATCTCAGGACCTCAAAAATTGACCTGCAAATATACAGAGTAAACAGAGCCAAACAACCAGGTAATAAACAATGTTTTCAGAAAAATGCTCCGCCAAAATGGCTTAAAACCTTTGGGTTAAACCGAAAAAGGCGCCAAAATGGCTTAAAAATCCACTCTGAGGGTATAGGAACAAATTTTGCCTGAAGAGGGAAAACATTTCGATCATTAAATTTTAGGAGGAAAAAACCATGACGATAATCAGATGGCATAATCGCCCCATGTTGTCACACTTTTTGGACAACTTCAATGAAAAAAGATTCAACACAGGATTTGAAAAAAACTGTGGTTGCATTCCTGCCACCAATATTCTGGAGGATGAGGACAAGTTTGAAATCCAGCTGGCAGCCCCGGGATTGGATAAAAAAGACCTGAAACTGGAAATGGAAAAAGAGATGCTTTCTGTTTCTTTTGAAAAAAAGGAAGAAAAAGAAAGGCAGCAGGAAGAAGAATACCTGCGCAGGGAATTTGAAATGGAGGGTTTTACCCGCTCTTTCACCCTTCCCGATACCGCAGATGCAGAAAAAATCAAAGCCCGCTATGAAAACGGCATTCTTTATATTTCCATTCCCAAGCTGAATCCCGAAAAAGCCCGTTTGAGCAAAAGCATTGCAGTAAACTAATTTTTTTTAACCCAAAAAGAATAACCGTCCTGGAAGATTTTCAGGGCGGTTTTTCTTTTTTACCCCTTATTGGAAAGAGCGCCTTTAAAGTTTTTTGTTAATTTTGAAGGCAATAAACCTATCATTTCAAATAAATCCTAACCATCACAATGTTAAAGAACTTATCTGAATTGCATGATATGGCCCGCCGGCATACCAGGAAAAAGCTGGTTCTTGCGGCTGCCCATGACGGCAATGCTCTTGGTGCCGTAATCAATGCTTCTCAAAAAGAGATCATTGATGTGATTTTGGTTGGAGACCAAAAAAAAATCGGGAAAATCTGCCGTGAAAATGGTTTTGACACCGGTTCCTTCCAAATGATCGATGAGTCCGACAATGCCCTTGCCGCAACCAAAGCCGTTAAAATGGTAAGAGAAGGGGAAGCCGATATTTTAATGAAGGGCAATCTGGGCACGGCCACCCTGCTCAAGGCAGTATTAAATAAAGAATACGGTTTGCGGACCGGGGAACTGATCTCCCACCTGGCACTTTTTGAAGTAGAAGCCTACCACAAGATCATTGGCCTTACCGACGCCGCCATGAACATTGCTCCCGATCTGAACGGGAAAGTTTCCCTGATAAAAAACGCCGTGGGATATATGAACAAACTCGGGGTTTCATCACCCAAGGTAGCACTGCTAAGTGCCGTGGAAACCGTAAACCCTGATATGAAGTCTTCTATGGAAGCCTGTGCGCTGGCAAAAATGGGCGATCGGGGGCAGATCAAAAACTGTGTGATTGATGGACCGCTTGCCTTCGACAATGCAGTCAGCCGGAAAAGCGCCGATTTAAAGGGCATAGAAAGCCCTGTGGCCGGCGATGCCGATATTTTGGTGGGAGACGACATCGACGCCTCGAACGGCCTTTACAAGGCCTTTATTTACTTTGCAAAGGCAAAGTGCGCCGCTGTGATCCTGGGTGCCGCCGCTCCCATCGTTCTCACCTCAAGGGCAGATACCGATGAGACAAAATTGAACAGCATTGCATTGGCTGCAGCCATTAAGTAATTTTTAACCTTTTAACTAAGTAAAATATTAAGTTCTCCATGGAAGAAGAATTAATCCTTGCGATCAATCCCGGATCCACCAGTACCAAAATTGCTGTATTTCGCAACACCCGGGAGGTGTTCCTGAAAAATATCAAACACTCATCCGAAGAACTTTCGGCGTTTGGACGAATAACCGACCAGTACGAATTTCGCAAAAATATTGTGTTGCAGGAACTGGAAAGCGCCACCATTGAAACCAAAAACATCAAAGCCATTGTGGGTCGCGGCGGTTTGGTAAAGCCCATCCCCTCCGGGGTATATCGCATAAACGATGCCCTGCTTAATGATCTTAAAGTGGGCGTGCTAGGCCAGCATGCCAGCAATCTTGGCGGCCTAATTGCCTACAACCTGGCCAACGCCATTGCTGGGGCACAGTCTTTTATTGCCGACCCGGTTGTTGTTGACGAGCTGGAAGATATTGCCCGTATTTCAGGACATCCTCATTTTGAGAGGATCTCCATTTTTCATGCCCTGAATCAAAAGGCCATTGCCCGTCAGCACGCAAAATCTGTTTCAAGGGATTACGAAGAGTTAAACCTGATCGTTGCCCATCTTGGAGGAGGAATCAGCGTTGGAGCTCATTATAAAGGGCGGGTAATTGACGTGAATCAGGCCCTGGACGGAGAAGGTCCTTTTTCTCCTGAGCGAAGCGGAACCCTTCCAACGGGAGCCCTTGTAAAAATGTGTTTTGATGGCCAGTACACCATTGATGAAATTAAAAAGATGATTACCGGCAAGGGCGGCTATGTGGCCTACCTCGGTACCAATGATGCCTATGTGGTTGAAAAAAGGACCGCAGGGGGAGATGAAAAAGCCCGGCTCATACAGGATGCCATGGCATACCAGGTGGCCAAAGAGATCGGTGCTATGTCTACCGTACTCAAGGGTGATGTGGATGCCATATTGCTTACCGGTGGTATTGCATATGGAAAACCGTTTGTGGATGCTGTTTCAGAACGCATCAACCAGATCGGTCCTGTTTACGTTTATCCGGGAGAAGATGAAATGCGCGCACTGGCAATGAACGGACTCAGGGTGCTTAAAGGGGAAGCGGAACCCCTTGAATACAAATAATTTTAAAGTTTTTATTAACAGGAAGTAAAAACCGGTTCGCAGCCAATCGTCATGAACCGGTTTTTGTATTACTTATTTCCAGCCTGCCTCCGACTTCCATTCGGTAAAATATACAAGCAGGTCGGCTTCACTCTTCCAGGAAGTATAATAGATCTTAATATCGGCTTCACTTTTCCACCTGGTAAAATACCACAATCCTGAGCGGGGCTTTGCTTCTGATTTCCATTCTGTGATATAGACAAGCACATTGGCTTCGCTTTTCCACTCTGTAACATAAACCAAATAATCCGCCTCGCTTTTCCATTCGGTTACATAAATCTTTTGGCCTAAACCGGCAAAAGGAAAAAGAATAAAAATAAACAGCAATAACTTCTTCATTTTGTGATGCTTTGATTAATTGCTCTTTGTTTTTTAATACGGTTTTCTTTGATTATGATTATTCTTCGGAAAACCCCGGTTCTTTGGGAACATAAACCGGAAGCTTAAAAATAAAGCTTGTACCATGCCCTTCTTCAGAATAAAAAGAGACTGTACCGTTGAAGTTTTCAATGATGCTCTTAACCATTGAAAGCCCAAGGCCCATTCCTCCGGTTTTGGTAGTAAAGGAGGGACTAAAAATTTTGGGTTTCAGGTCTTCGGGAATTCCGCAACCAAAATCTTTCACTTCCACACGATAATAATCACCCTGTCGTTGACAGCTGATCCTGACAAGGGCTGTTTGATCTTTAGGATAGGCCTGAACCGCGTTTTTAACCAGGTTGTTAAACACTCTGAGTAACTGCCTGCGATCCACATTTATCCAATAAGGAATGTCATCGGAAGGAATGTCAAGTTCGATCCTGATCTTTTCAAAGTCTTTATACAAATCGTTAAATTCCTCAATAAATTTTTTCAGGTCAATTTTATTATTTTCTCCGGCAGGCATTTTGGCAAAATCAGAAAACTCACTTGCGATCACAGAAAGGTTATCTATTTGTTCCACCATGGTTTTGCAGAAACGCTCCAGTCTCTCATCCCAGTCAGGTACCTTTTCCTTCCATGCTTTTTCCAGGTATTGCACACTCAGGCGCATAGGAGTTAGCGGGTTTTTAATTTCATGAGCCACCTGTTTGGCCATTTCCCTCCAGGCCGTTTCCCTTTCGCTACGGGCAAGCAAATTGGCACTAACTTCCAGTTCTTCAATCATTCGGTTATACTCATTTATGAGGGCACCAATTTCATCTTCTCTTATCCAGTGAATTTTTTGATTGGCCTTTCCAAGCTGCACGCGGGAAATGCTTTCTTTAATAAGATGTAAAGGCTGGGTTACCTGGTTGGAAATGAAAAGTGCCAGCATAACGGCAATGAGCAACAACAGCAAATATATGTTCATAAAAGCCACCAGGAAGTAAGAGATTTCGTTTCGCAGTTCGCTCTGTTTGGCAAAATAGGGAAGGTTAATATAACCCAGCAAGTCGTGGTAATGATTTCTCAGGGGCAGATAGGCGGAAAGATATTCCAGTTCTCCGATCTGTTCGGTATGAACAAATTGACTTTTCTGATGGTGTCTGAGCTGATAAAAGGCCAGGGGGTGCATTTTGGAGCTGACCAGTCCTTCTTCAAACACCCTTGGCCGGCTGGATGCCAGCAGCTTTCCTTCGGGTGAATAAAGGTTTATATCGGTGAAAAAAACATTGGAAAACCTTATCAGGATATCCGAAAGGTAAAACTCCAGGTTTTCATCCAGATAGGGCTCCTCTGCAAGGTAATGTTCTGTTTCCACCAGGACACTGTGGGCTTTTTCGTTAATAAAGGCCAGGTTTTTATTTTCATAAATATTAAAAATAAACCAGGCCGATGTCCCGCCAATGGTAATTACTGAAATAAACACAATGCCAATCATGGAATATTGCACCCTTCGTCTAAAAGTAAATTTAAAGTAGCTCTTGAGCTTCTTCTGACTGGTAAGAAGCCAGAAGATCAATACCAGCAGGAAAAATAAAATAAAGAGATAGGAAAAGGGTGCGATCCTTTGCAGCAGGGTGTCTTTGGGCCTGGAAATAATGATCAGGGTCTCATCATCCTTTTGATAGGCCAGGTGGTCATGGTCATCAAAAATAAAAGAAGTGAACTCTTCTTCAAATTCACCATAAACCTCTGCACTGGTGCTATAAATATACGGACCGAACTTATTAATCAGGATTTCTTCCTTGTAGGTGGCATAGGAATAATTAAACAACTCTCGGTTAATGTCTATTTCCTGGTCAATAAGCAATTCGGGAAATCCCATATCCCGGGGAATGAATTTCGAATCAAACTCAATAAAAACATAAAAAACGGGGAAGTATTCTTCCCCATCTCCCATGGTAATGGGTATGCGGGTGATATAACTGGTTCTGCCGGTATTGTTATCAAGGTAAATTAAGTTATCGCTGGGGGTTGGTTTCCCATAGTTCATCATATAATCTTCGAAAAACCACAAGCACTCCACCTCAATGTCGGCAGGACGGAGCAAAATCACTTCATTGGGGCGGCATACGGTGATCTGCATATCATATTTGGCCCAGTAATCATAAAAATAGTGGTATTGCAAATACTGGTAGATGGCGGCTTCATTGTAAGGGTCGCGCAACACCATGTTTTTCAGCTGGTTATCATTAAAAAGGCTCTCTTCTATTTCAAGAAACATGTATTCGGCAACCGGATCCTGTTCAGAAGCAAGCTTCAGGGCATAGGTTTGCCTTTTATCCATTTCCTTGATATCGTTAAAGCGGTAAAGTGCAAAAGTTGAGATGATGCTAAACAGGAAAAGGGAAACGACCAAAGAAGAAAATATGGCTTTTGGTGATCGGCTTCTTTTTTCGAGTTCAAAAATGAGGATTGCCGTAAGAAATAAAAGCCATAAAAGCAGGTCGGGAGCACCAAACATCCATTGAATGGTAATCACCAGAATGAAAAAAACAAGGAATACGGCACGAAAACGGGTTTGACCTCCAAGCAATCCATATGCTATACGGCAAAACACCACGCTCAAAAAGAAAAAGGAAAAGAAAATACACCCAATGACAATAAAGCCTACCAGGCTGTAAATATCCAGATTGAAAATAAAATTCACGTTAAGGTTCAGCCTTGAGTCAATGACAAGGCCCTCCATGAGGAAAACCGCAAGGCTGCAGAAAAGAAATATTGCAGCGAACAATCCGACTGAAAACAGGTGTTTGGTTACCTTGTTTAAAGGTGAATTAATAGGGATCTTTTTCAGGTGATAGAAGTAAAAATATGCTATTATGCTGAAAAACAGCATATTAATAAATATATCCCCCAGAGAGGGCAATATTTCAGACGTTGCATACAGGGCAGGGGAAAAAAGGGCCCCGGAATAAAAGACAGAGGGAATTTCCCAAACCTGCCCTACTATTCGCAGTAATGCCATAAAAACAGGGAAGCCCCAAAGTGCATGTTTGCGTTTTCCTTCGAAAAACAGCTTTGAAAAAAACCGAAAAGCCCCAAACACCAAAATTAAAAGGCCTCCTATTGCAAAAAATATGGAAAGACCTAAAATCACGGGGTTTTCTGATGCAAGGCCTTCTTTTCTTCTTAAGGCAACAGAAAAAGCATATTCTCCTTCGGCGTTTACAATTTTAAAGCCTTCGTCTTTCCGGTCAGAAATAAAAAAGAGCTCATGACAGGCGTCCAGGTCACGGTGAAATTCATTGACAAGAAAACGGTTTTGATAACGGTATTCAAATTTTATGGTTGCCAAAACATTGTATTGCTCTGACCCTTCTCCGATTTGCATTAAATAGTACCATCCGTTTTGCAGGCGGAGGGTTTGCGGGGAATCAACGGCAATATCGTTAGCGGAAAATGGTACGGTATTGTGCGACCAGTAAGCAATCGTGTTATTTTCGACCAAAGCAAAAACAAGCCCTTTTTGGTAAAAAGCATTTTCCATTTTGGAAAGAAATTCCTGTCGGGAAAAAACCTCATCCCCCTCCTGCTGGTGGAGGCTCGCAAAATTTTGCAGCTTACGGACCGCTTCTTTTTCTTTATTTAAAAAATCCTTTTGCAGTCGCTCAACCTTTTTTTCAACTTCTACTATGGAATCCTTAAACTGAAATAAAATTCCCGAGGCAAGAAATGCCGCAACCGAAATCATCAGCATCAGATAAAACCCCCGATTGTTGCTAAAACTTTTTGCCAGGAAATGTTTTTTTATGGCCATGGGAAAGAATGCACTTAATGCTTATAAAATGCTAATTTACAATTTTTTGTCATGGAGCAGTGATTTAGCCTTGACCAAACAGCCCTTCTGAATCATTTCCGTTACAAATAGCATTCCAAGGTTTATACGTAATGGCAATAAAACAAAAAATGCTACAGGAAAAATTAAAACAAAAAGGATAATAAATCACCTCCTGGATAAACCGTTGGTTTTTTTCAGAATAAAGACCTCGCTTGACCATGGTTTTTTTCCAAGAAATGCCAACACATTGGACCACCCCCCAACGACCACAGCCCTGAGTTTTCCCATTGGGTTTTTTTTATAGTCTTCACTTAAAAGGGAAACATAAAAAGAATCGAAAGGTAGCCCTTGGGTTTTAACAACTTTAAAGCCTGATTTTTGAGCAGATAGCTTGATGGTGTCATGATCAAAATGAAAGAGATGTCTTGGCAAATCCCATCCGGCCCAGAAGTTTTTATAAAAACCTGCATCAAAACTTTTATACATGGGGACGGCCACCACCAGTAAACCACCCGTTTTAAGAAGCCTGGAAAAGTGTTTCATTTTATTCAGAAAATCCGGCATATGTTCCAGCACATGCCAAAGGGTGACAACCTGAAAGGATCCTTCCTTTAGTGATTTGAGCTCTTTTTTATCTCCCATAACATCCAGACCTTTTCTTCTGGCAGTTTCCCTAGGCTTTTCACCTGGTTCAAAACCCTTAACCAAAAATCCTTCGTTTTGGGCTGCTTCAAGAAAGGCACCGGTGCCGCACCCTACGTCCAACAGCGTCTTGTTTTGAGAAGGGGTATGTTTTAGCATGCCAAGTTTTTTCTTCAGCATGTGTTTTCGAACCAGATGGTAAACTTTTTCCATAGTTCCTTTTTGGGAATCGGTATGGGAAATGTATTTCTCACTTTGATAATATCTTTCAGCATTTTCTTCCCGGGGCCTGGGGTTGGTAAAAACAAGTCCGCAATTGGTACACCGACATAAAGAAAACACCTCCCCGCTTACCAGGTGATCCCTGCAATCCATAAACGAGAAAAAAGCACCCGGTAAATCACACAAAGGGCAATTTTCAATTGCCTCCAATCCATCAATTTTTTTCATGCACTTTTCCTGATTTTATAATTGTTTCACGTGAAACATCATCTTTTTTAATTTCTATTGAAACCTTTATGTTCCACGTGAAACATTATTATCTTCCAAGGTGAACCAATAAAACAGAGATGTCGGAGGGGGTAATTCCACTAATCCGGGTCGCCTGCCCGATGGTTGTCGGCCTTACTTGTTGCAGTTTTTCCCGGCCCTCATGGCTGATGGCCCGTAGCCGCCCATAATCAATATCAGGGTTTAATTTTATGTTTTCAAGCCGGGAAATTTTTTCAGCGATTTCTTTTTCTTTATCAATATATCCTGAATATTTGATCAGGATCTCAGCAGATTCCAGCGCGTCCTGCAGAACTTCTTCACCGGAAAGATTCTG
>SKVW01000119.1 GCA_007129255.1 Bacteroidales bacterium | reverse complement strand
TTCGACTCCAGTTTTACCACCAAGGCGGCCGGGGGAGAATTTGGACTGGGTATCGGCCTGGCGATTACCAAAAGCATTGTGGAAAAGCATCAGGGAACCATTGAAGTATTTGACCGGAAAGGAGGGGGGGCGGTTTTTAAAGTCAGGCTCCCTGTTTATCGCAGAAAAAAATAAATTGTTAAAAGGGATAAAAAGAATTCATATCACATGTTTAAGTTTGTTTTTTTATGTTTTCTGGCCGGGCTTCTTTGTCTGAAGCCCGCCACAGCCGGAAATGACCCGGCTTTTGTTTTTTATGGATACCTTAGTCACCAGGTAATTTATGATTCTTACCGCTCGTTGGATTCCAGGGACGGTGAGATTTACTTTTATCCGCTTCGTGCCAATATTGATGAAAACGGAAAGGATCTTAACCGTAAGCCAAGGTTTAATATGGTAGAAGTGCAGTCGCGTTTTGGCGTGCGCATGGCTGAACGGGAAGTGTTTGGGGCCAGCCTTACAGGGCTGCTGGAAGCCGATTTTTTAGGGATTCACCAGGACTATACCCGTATGTTGCGTCTCAGGCAGGCTTATGTTGCCCTCAATTGGGAAAGGCACATGTTGCTTTTTGGCAACACTTTTCATCCAGCCTTTGTTTTGGAATGTTTCCCAACCACGGTAAGTTTTGCATCCGGGGTTCCGTTTAACCCACTGAACCGATCACCTCAGGTTCGGTATGCTTTTTCCCCGGTTCCGGAATGGAGCATAAGCTTTTCCATGCTCACCCATGGCTACCATCGCAGTGCCGGTCCATCAGATGCACAGCGGAATTCCGGTTTGCCCGACATGCAATTTCGACTGCAATACGGGGATGGGATACTTCAGGCCATGGGCATTGTGGCGGGATATAAATTCCTTACCCCCCGTGATGAAACTGCCTCCGGCATAAGTACCCGCGAAACCATTGGCAGCTTTAACCTTCAGGCATTCCTTAAGCATACCTTCCCGGGTTTCAGCGTGAAGGCCCAGGGGGTATACGGGCAAAACCTCAGCAGCCTGGTAATGATCGGAGGTTACGGCATTAAAGGCAGACCAGGGGAAGTCGACTTGATGGGCGATTATTCCTATACCAACATCAGGACCATAAGTGCCTGGACCGATCTGGAAACAAGGGGAGAACCATTCAGAGCCGGTCTTTTTGCCGGTTATACTGCAAATCTTGGTGCGGATCATGATTATATCAGTTTGCCGGGATATGCCCGCAATGACGACCTGCATTATGTTTACCGCTTTTCGCCCCGCCTGATGTATATGGCCGGCAACCTGGAATTTGCTTTTGAGTGGTCAGTGGTTGGAGCAGCTTATGGCCTTGATTGGGACCACCGTCATCGCGTGACCCAGACCGATGAGCCTACCGTAAATAACCATATAATTTTTGCTACAAAATATTATTTCTGACATGGGTGTGAAGTGGCAATACCCTAATTCAGAACGTTTCCAAAAAAACAAAATGCTACCTTTGCGCCATGATCATTCTGGGCAATACCATATTATCGGATGAAGTTTACCTGGAGCAATTTGTTTGCAACCTGCAGGTTTGCAAAGGAGCATGTTGTGTAGAAGGGGATTCCGGTGCTCCCCTTGAAGAGGCTGAAACCCTGAAGCTGGAAGAAATCTATCCCAAAGTAAAGCCTTACATGCTTCCTTCCGGAATAGAAGCAGTAAATACACAGGGTACATGGGTTAGGGATTTTCAGGAAGAAATGACCACCCCCCTGGTAAAAGGTGGCCAATGTGCCTATGTTTTTTTTGACGGGCAAAACATTGCCCGCTGCGCCATAGAAAAAGCCAATGAATTGGGGCTGATTGATTTTCAAAAGCCTGTTTCATGTCACCTCTATCCAATCAGGGTTACCAAATACCCTCACTATGAAGCCCTTAATTATCATCGCTGGCCCATTTGCAACTGCGCCAGGAAAAAAGGAAAGAAACTTAAAGTAAGGATTTACCGTTTTGTCAAAGATGCCCTGATCAGGAAATTCGGACCGGACTGGTATAATGATCTGGAAGAATATATCCGTTTCAGTTTTGAAGAAGACAGAAAGTAAAGATTATAGATAACCCTGTTGCTCTAATCCTCAATTGACAGGAATTTCCTGCACGGCTTTCCGGATCCGTTTCACCACTTCTTCTTTGCCTAGGATCTCCATGATTTCTTTAAGATCTGGCCCTATTCCAGCACCTACCAATGCCAGCCTTAACCCCGGCATGATCTTTCCTGCACCCTTTCCGCTTTCTTCCATATAGGCATGCAGGGTATTCTCAATGTTGTCTATACTAAAAACCTCCAGGTTTTCCAGGCGGTCAGCAATTAACAGCAGGTTTTCGGGTGTATCGGATCTCCAGCGTTTTTTGGCGAATTTTTCATCGTAGGTTGTGGGGGCTTCAAAAAAGAAAGCAGCCTGCTCCCACATTTCATGCACAAAATTCACCCTTTCCTTAATCATTTCTGTAATGCGAATCACCTTTTCCTTATGCGGGAAATGGTCTCTTTCTTTCAGCTCTTCCAAAAACAGTTCTGCCAGTTCTTCTGTGTTTTTTTTCTGGAGGTATTGGTGGTTGAACCATCTGGCTTTTTCAGGGTCGAAACGGGCACCTGACTTGCTGACTCTCTCCAGGCTAAAGGCCTCCACAAGTTCTTTCATGCTGAAGGTTTCCTTTTCGGTGCCGGGGTTCCAGCCTAACAGTGCCAGGATGTTGACAAATGCCTCCGGGAAATATCCCGATTCGCGGTATCCGCTGGAGGTTTCTCCTGTGGCGGGGTCTTTCCATTGAAGGGGGAAAACCGGGAATCCAAGGCGATCCCCATCCCTTTTGCTTAGCTTTCCGTTACCGTCGGGTTTAAGCAAAAGCGGCAGGTGGGCAAAGCGGGGCATTTCTTTTTCCCATCCCAGAAAACGGTAAAGCAAAACATGAAGAGGGGCGGAGGGAAGCCATTCCTCACCGCGGATCACGTGGGTGATCTTCATCAGGTAGTCGTCCACGACGTTGGCCAGGTGGTAAGTGGGCATCCCGTCTCCTTTAAAAAGCACTTTGTCGTCAAGCAGGGAAGCATTTACCCTGACTGTGCCGCGGATGAGGTCCTCCAGAACCACTTCTCCTGTTTCGGGAGTTTTTATACGGATAACGTGGGGCTCTCCATTTTCTAACCTTTGGTTTACTTCCTTTTCGGAAAGGGTCAGGGAGTTTTTCATTAACGTGCGGGTATGGCTGTCGTACTGGGGGTTACCCGTTTTTTCAGACTCCATTTTTTTGCGCATGGCTTCCAGTTCTTCGGGCGTGTCAAAAGCATAATAGGCGTGGCCGCTTTCTGCAAGCTGCAAAGCATATTGGCGGTAAAGGTTTTTTCTTTCCGACTGACGGTAAGGAGTATAAGGGCCGGGCCTGTCGGGGCCCTCATCCCAATGAATGCCGCACCAGGAAAGGGATTCCAGGATATACTCCTCCGCGCTTGGAATAAACCGGTTCTGGTCGGTATCTTCGATGCGGAGTAAAAAATCACCGCCTTGTTTTTTGGCAAAAAGGTAATTGTACAATGCCGTGCGCACCCCTCCCATGTGCAAAGGACCTGTGGGGCTTGGCGCAAATCTTACTCTCACTTTTGTCATGTCAGTATGGATTTTTCAATTTGCAAAGAAACAAAAAAACCCTGAAAAGAAGTTGGGTAATTATCTTTCAATCACCCTGGAGTGTCCGATACAGATGATGGGCGGGAATATGCGGATCCATCAAAGAAACAAGGCCACCCTGATGATTAGTACCACTCCAAATGCTACCAGCAGAAGACCCACGATGCGGTTAATGATGGTCAGCACCTTCATATTCAGATACCTTTTGATACGATGGGCTACAAAGCTTTTAATGCTGTCGGTTAGAAAAACGGCTCCAATCGTTCCTGCAAAGAAAAGGTTGATCTCCCTTGAAGGAATCCCGTATTTGGCGCTGACCAGGCTCATAACCCCGATCCAGAAAACCAGCAGGAAAGGATTAAACAGATTCAAAAAAAAACCTTTGAAAAAATACTTGAAGAACCTTTCAGTTTGCAGTTTGACCTTGATTTTTACCGGCTTTTGGATGGTGTATTTTTGCATGAAGGTGTATATGCCAAACCCTATGAGCACAAGTCCTCCGATGATACCTATGGTAAGCTGATTTTGGGCCCTGCTTAGAAACTGAAGTGCTCCAAGGTAGCTAAGGGCGATAAGTATTACGTCGCTCATGGCAATACCCAGGGCAAACTGAACCCCTGATGTAAATCCTCTTTGCAGGCTGGTGTGCACCAATGCAATAAATCCCGGGCCTATAAGGAAGGCTAAGGTTATCCCCAGGATGATCCCTTCCAGCAGTGCTATGGCCATATATAAGCGGGTTATTTTTTGTTCTGGTATTCAGTAAGGTAACTTTCCCATTCCTCCAGCTGCTTGCTTTTCAGCACCCTGGGAAATTTGTTCTGTGCTCCTTCTTTACCTTTTATCCTCATGTAGTAGTAAAACGTTTGAATAGGTAATACTTCAACAATAACTTCCTTTATTGCGGCTATGCGCTCCACCCGGTAATCATCATTCAGTACCTTCAGGTTTTCATCAATTCGTTTACGCAAGCCTGCCGGATTAACCTGGTTGTCGGTACCAATGAACCATTTGTGTGCAAACATGCTTCCATGCTTGATGCCGGCAACCGTAAATTCACGGATTTCAATGTTGAGCTGTTCCTCAGTCATTTTAATGGCCATATTCATGTTTTCCACACTCAGGTGTTCTCCGCATAGGTTCAGGAAGTGTTTGGTACGACCGGTAATGACAATCTCATTCAACTCCATATTGGTAAATTTTACCGTATCGCCGATCAGGTACCTCCAGGCTCCCGCGCAAGTACTGAGCACCAAGGCATATTCTTTATCCTGTTCTATTTCCTTAATGGTAAGAATGCGGGCTTCCGGAAGCAAATTCCCTTCACTGTCAAAGTTTTTTCCTTCAAAAGGAACAAATTCAAAAAATATTCCATTATCCAGGGCCAATTGCATTCCTTCAGTATTGGGACGACTCTGGAAAGCTATAAAGCCTTCTGAGGCCAGGTAAGTCTCGATGTAGGTCAGGGGTTTGTCCAGAAGTTTTTCGAAACCCTTCTTATAAGGGCCAAAAGAAACGCCACCATGCACAAAAATGGAAAGGTTAGGCCAGATGTCGTGTATGGTTTTTACCTGGTAATGGGCAATGATCTTTTCCAAAAGGATCTGCCACCAGGCCGGAACACCAACAATAACCCCAATATCCCATTTGGATGCTTTTTTTACGATCTCATCCAGTTTTGTAGGCCAGTCCCTTTCTTTTGAAATACGTTTACCGGGTTTATAGAAATGCTGAAACCAGAACGGGATGTTTTTGGTGGTGATGCCCGAAAGATCTCCCTCGTAATAGGTGCCGTTGTAGTTTAAGTGAGTACTGCCGCCGAGCATGAGAATGCCTCTTTCATAGAAGCTTTTTGGGAAATCGTACCTTGCCAGGGAAAATATCTGCTTGATGCTGGTCCTTTTGATGGCCTTGAGCATGTCCGAGGTAAGGGGAATATGCTTACTTGAAGATTCTGATGTTCCTGAACTGAGCGCAAAATATTTTACTTTTCCCGGCCAGCAAACATAGGGTTCTCCATTGAGGGCTCGAAACCACCAGTCTTTAAAAATAGCATTGTAGTCGTGGGTGGGAATTTTTTCCTGGAAAGCTTTTACGGGATCGGGCTTTTTAAGGATATCCCGGAAATTGTAGTGCTCTCCAAATGCGGTATGGGAAGCTTTTCGCAAAAGTTTTTTCAACTCCTTTTTCTGAATTTTGTGAGCATTAGGAGTGGAAAAAATAACGGGCATTTTACTGCGTAGCTCAATGGCCCGTTTTATGATGGATCCCAGAATTGAATATGGCATGACAAAAAAATGATGTCGTGATTAAATGGCCTGATAAAAATACAAAACCTTAACACAACAAGCCAATAAAAGAAATGAAAACAAATCTTTTTTACTTGCCGGCTTTTTCAACCCACTGTTTTACTTCCTCAGGCTTTGGAGCAGGCATTTCCAGTTTCATCTTTTTCCTGAGCCCGCACAATTGATTGAAAACTTTGTTGGGGTTGGCATCTTTCAGGGCTTCCACATTTTCATAACCGGCTTCCAGAAAAACAGGGATCCATTCCT
Organism: Bacteroidales bacterium; assembly: GCA_007129255.1. GTDB lineage: Bacteria > Bacteroidota > Bacteroidia > Bacteroidales > UBA7960 > PUML01. Next base: position 8,314 of record SKVW01000119.1, on the reverse strand, counting down.
TCGGAATCCCGATTTTTATAAAAGCTTCTGCCGGACCTGCTGTGGAAGAGGTTTTCCGGGGGCGCATCTGCGGGAAAAACAACACATCCTGAATGGAATGGCTGTTTGTCATGATCATGGCCAGGCGGTCAATCCCTATTCCCAAACCTGCTGTGGGAGGCATCCCTGTTTCAATGGCCTGTAAGAAATCCTCATCCAGTATCATGGCTTCCTCATCCCCGCGTTTTCCCAGTTCAAGTTGCTCTTCAAACCGTTTGCGCTGGTCTATGGGGTCGTTTAACTCACTGAAGGCGTTACATATCTCCTTTCCGTTGCAAATGGCTTCAAAACGTTCTACCAGCCCCGGCTTGCTGCGGTGCTTTTTGGCCAGGGGCGACATTTCGATGGGATAATCGGTAATAAAGGTGGGTTGGATCAACTGTCCCTCACATTTTTCCCCGAAAATCTCGTCAATGAGTTTGCCCCTTCCCATGGTCGGATCAGTTTCCACACCGATGCTTTTGGCAAATTCGCGCATTTCGGTTTCGTCCATCTCTGAAACATCCTTACCGGTAAAGTGCTCAATGGCTTCATACATGGTGTAACGCTTCCACGGCCTTTTGAAATCAATTTCATGCTCACCTACACGGATTTTGGTGGTGCCATGCAGATCAAGGGTGATCTTTTCAATCATTTCTTCAACCAGTTCCATCATCCACTCATAATCCTTATAAGCCACATATAGCTCCATTTGGGTAAATTCAGGATTATGGAAACGGCTCATGCCTTCGTTGCGAAAGTCCTTGGCAAACTCAAAAACGCCTTCAAAGCCTCCTACTATAAGCCTTTTGAGGTATAACTCGTTGGCAATACGCAGGTAAAGGGTTGCGTCCAATTTGTTGTGGTGGGTCTTAAAGGGTCTGGCTGCAGCTCCTCCATAAATAGGTTGCAAAATAGGCGTTTCTACTTCAAGGTATTCCTTTTCCAGCAAAAAGTCACGCATGCTCTGGATCAGTAAAGCCCTTTTGCGAAACACCTCTTTTATGCCTGGATTTACGATGAGATCAAGGTGTCTTTGGCGATAGCGTTGCTCGGGGTCCGTAAAAGCATCATAGGTTTTCCCTTCCTTTTCTTTAACAATCGGCAAAGGCCTGAGGGATTTGCAAAGGATCCTGTAATCTTTTACATGGATGGTGATCTCGCCCATACGGGTTTTAAAAACGTGTCCCTTTACCCCGATGATGTCGCCGATATCCAGCAAACGCTTAAAAACCGTATTGTACATGGTTTTATCCTCACCCGCACAGATTTCGTCCCGGTTGAAGTATAACTGTATCCTTCCGCTGTCGTCCTGTATTTCGGCAAAAGATGCGCTTCCCATAATGCGACGGCTCATCAATCGCCCGGCAATTCGCACATCCTGAAAGGCTTCCGCATCTTCAGGAAACCCCTTTAAAATAGATTCGGTACTGGTGTTTATTTCAAATTCTTCGGCAGGATAAGGATCAATGCCCAGATCAATTAATTCTTCCAATGCCTGGCGGCGATACTCTTCCTGCTCGCTCAATCGCTTACTCATTTTTCGCTGGCTTAATAAATTTTTAAGGTGCAAAGATAATCAATATAGTTTTTGTTTTCCCCTATACCAACACGCCTAAAAAACAGGTTTTTGTCTTATCCCTGGTTTTTTTTGATTAAAAGAATGTTTTTGTTTAAAAACAGAAAAAAACATAGGTTTGTAAAACTTTTTTGACTGCTTGTTTGAAAAAAATGTATTTTTGTTGTTTACAAACCGGAAGTTGTCCACAAATCTTTAATGTTTCATGAAAAAAATATTACTTTTTTTACTGCTGGCTTTTATGCTTACTCCTGAAGGAGTTCATGCCAATGACCTGAAATATTCCAGGGTAAAGATTTTTCTTGAAAGCCGGGATATGAAAGATCTCGCTTCCCTGGGAATAGCCCTTGATAATATTCAATTCCGCCCCGGGCAATATTTTATCGGGGAATATTCCGAAAAAGAGATTGCTTTGATTGAATCGGCCGGATTTACTTTTGAGGTAATGGTTGATGACCTGAGTAAGTATTATATGGAGCGCAATGCAGGGGTTGATCCGTCAAAAGTTGAAAAACGCATGCGTACCCCTGATCCCACCCGGGACTATCAAACCCCTGAAAATTTCAGTCTCGGCAGTATGGGTGGTTTCCACACCAATGCCGAATTGCTGGATGAACTGGACGATATGCGTGAGCTCTTTCCTGGCCTTATATCTGCAAGGGAGCCCATCAGTGAAACCAAGACTACTATTGAAGGCCGGCAGGTATACTGGGTCAGGATATCCAATGATCCGGATGTGACACAGGATAAGCCCCGGGTGCTTTACACGGCTCTTACACATGCAAGAGAGCCTGCTTCTATGCAGCAAATGCTCTTTCAAATGTGGTATATCCTGGAAAATTATGAGAATGACCTGGAGATCCAATACCTGGTGGACAATACGGAAATGTATTTTGTGCCCAACGTAAACCCCGACGGATACATTTACAACGAAATGACCAACCCCCACGGAGGCGGGATGCACCGCAAAAACAGGCGCAACACCAATACGAATTCTTCTCTTTCCGGCGTGGATCTTAACCGCAACTTTGGTTACAAGTGGGGGTATGATAATTCTGGTTCTTCCGGTTATGGCGGGGCCCAGACTTACCGCGGCGCTGCTCCTTTTTCAGAACCCGAAACCCAACTTCAAAAGGAATTTGCTGAAGAATACAATTTCCGCCTTGCTCTTAACAACCATACTTATTCTGATCTTTTGATCTATCCCTGGGGTTATGAGAACATCCTGACCCCTGACTCCCTGGTTTTTATTGAATTTGCCAAATTGCTGACCAGGGAAAATAATTATGTTTACGGCACTGTTTACGAAACCCTGAATTATTTTGCCAATGGGGTTTCGGACGATTGGTTTTACGGAGAACAGGAAACCAAAGACAAAACCTTTGCATTTACCCCGGAAGCAGGCAGTTTCGCTGACGGCTTCTGGCCTGCAATTCACCGCATTGAAGACATTTGCGCCGGGCATACTTGGATGAATCTTTATCTTGCCCACCTTGCCCTGCCTTATGTCGAGCTGGCAGGTGATGCGCCGGTGTATACAGAGCAGCACACCTTTTATTATCCCTTTGAAATAAAAAGTTTAGGACTGGATACCCCCGCAACCTATACTGTTTACATCAACCCACTCAGCCCCCTGATTGTTGATGTGGAGCACCCCGTTGTTTTTGAAAATATGGGTGTGCTTGATACCGCCCAGGACTCCATACAAATCACACTGCATCCGGCAACATACGAGGGCTTGCTTTTTGATTATGAAGTGGTGCTGGATAACGGGATGTTTGCCTGGAGGGATACCATTACCACCATATTTGGTCAGCCACAGGAATTGTTTGCCGATAATTTCGTTAACATGGAAAACTGGCAATCCGATGCATGGGGACTGGATCATTCTACATACTACTCACCGCCCTCTTCCATGGCCGACAGCCCTGGTGGAAATTACAGCAACAATGTTCATTCCTTTGTGAATCTTATCGAAGTCATTGACCTGCAAGGGCTGGATCAGGCCTATGTGGAATTTAAAGCCCGATGGGATATTGAGCGGGGATATGACTTTGTCCAATTTATGGTTTCCAGTGATAATGGCACCACCTGGATACCCATGAAAGGAAATTATACCGAAACAGGTACAGCCGGACAGGATGCAGGAAAACCACTCTACCAAGGCACACAGGAAGAATGGGTGCTGGAAAGTATTTCCCTGGAGGAATTCATTGGTGAGGAAATAAAAATCAGGTTTCGATTCAAAAGCGATTACATGGTTACCAAGGAAGGGTTTTTCTTTGATAATTTTTCCATTTTTGGTGCCACCCTTTTTCATCCCGTACCTCCCGAAATAACCGGGCAGCAGGAACTAACCTTCGAACCCGGGGAGGTATTTACCATTGAGAAAGACCACCTTTTTGTAGAAGACGACTTCATTGAATACCCCCAGGGACATACCCTTAATGTTTTTGAGGGCGCGGATTATGAACTCCATGGATATACCATTACCCCGAATGAAGGGTTTTCCGGGTGGTTGTCCATTCCACTGACCGTTGACAATGGTTTGATGGAAAGTGACCCCTTTGACCTCAGCGTGGAGATCCTTGATCCGGTATCAGTCTTTACCCCTGAGGAGCAAGGGCCCATAGTGTTTTACGATCGCATGCGTGAACAGCTTGTAGTGGATGCTTCCGGGCTTTCTGCGGAAAAGCAATTTGAATTGGTGCTTTATGATGTGTTTGGAAGAGAACTATACAAAACCAGTTTTTCTCCCGGAGCATCGCCAATGACCATCAACATCAGGGTTGTCCCCGGAGTTTATTTATATGAATTAAAGGGCGAGACAAGTTTTTCCGGGAAGGTACCCGTGCAATAGCAGGTTTTGTTGTTTTCTTCTTTTGTTGAAGTTCATAAAATGTTTTGTATTGAATCGCCGAAAAAAACTCATCAACAAGGTTTTCGAAAATGTTGAGATTACCGGGTTTGCTGCCGAAGGCAAAGCCATTGCAAGAATTGGCGAGCAGGTGCTTTTTGTGCGCTACGGGGCTCCCGGCGACCTGGTGGATGTGCAGGTAAAAAAGGTAAAAAGGAATTTCCTGGAAGGGAACATTGTCCGGATCCATCGTCCTTCTGCCCAACGCACCAAACCTTTTTGCAAGCATTTTGGGGTTTGTGGGGGCTGTAAATGGCAGCATCTCAATTATGAGGAGCAGCTTCGTTGCAAATACCAACAGGTAATTGACAGCCTGCAGCGAATCGGCAAGATCGATATGTCTGCCGTTGAAGTTCTTCCCATAGCGGCTTCTGAAAAAACCACCTTCTACCGCAACAAGCTTGAGTTTACCTTTTCCAATCGTCGATGGCTTACCCAGGAAGACATCGATTCGGGTGAACAAATAAATGATCCTGAAGGCCTTGGCTTTCACATTCCCGGTTTTTTCGATAAGGTGTTGGATATAGAAAAATGCTGGCTTCAAGCTGATCCCTCCAACGAAATTCGCCTGAAGGTGAAACAGTTTGCTGTGGAAAACCAGCTTTCGTTTTATGACCTGCGCAAGCATACCGGCTTGCTCAGAAACCTGATCATACGGACCACCCCTTCCGGAGAAACCATGGTGATTGTGGTTTTTGGAGCGGATGATCCCGGACCCCGCAGCCTGCTGATGGATTTTATTCAGACCACCTTCCCGCAGGTATCCTCCCTGTTTTTTATGGTAAACACCAAAAAGAACAGCAGCATTGGCGACCTGGAGCCGGTCTTGTTTTCCGGAAACCCTTTTATTGTTGAGGAGATGGAAGGCCTGAAGTTTCAAATCGGCCCCAAATCCTTTTATCAAACCAACTCCTGGCAGGCTTACCGCCTTTATTCAATAGCCAGGGATTTCGCCGGCCTGTCAGGTAAGGAAAATGTTTACGACCTCTATACCGGAACCGGTACCATCGCCCTTTTTGTTGCGGCAAAGGCCGGAAAGGTAACAGGAATTGAATTTATTGAAGAGGCAGTGGCACATGCACTTCACAATGCAACTTTGAATGGTATCGACAATGCGCAATTTTATGCAGGCGATATGGCCAGGGTGCTGACCGCTGATTTTTTTAAAGAAAACGGATTTCCGGACGTGATCATTACCGATCCTCCCCGGGCCGGAATGCATCCCGATGTGATACGCCAACTCAATGAAAGCGGTGCCGAACGCATCGTTTATGTAAGCTGTAATCCTGCAACCCAGGCCAGGGATGTGGAAATGCTCAGCCAGTCCTACCAGGTTACAAAGGTGCAGGCTGTGGATATGTTTCCCCACACCCAGCATGTGGAAGGGGTTATTCTCCTGGAGAAAAAAACCTAAAAAACACTGATAAATGAAAACAGCATTGGTGATAGGGGCTACCGGCCTTGTTGGAAAGGCACTGCTGGATCAGTTGCTCGTTGAAGAAGAATTTGATCAGGTAAAGATCTTTACCCGCCGCGATGCCGGGTTTAAACATAAAAAACTTGTTCAGCACCTAATTGATTTTGATGATCCGGAAAGCTGGGAGCATCTTGTAAAGGGCGATGTATTGTTTTCCGCCCTGGGTACCACCCGAAAAAAGGCAGGAGGAAAAAAAGCCCAGTATCTTGTGGACTACACCTATCAGTACCGTTTTGCTGCAGCAGCTGCAGGAAACTCTGTTGGTACAATGGTGTTGGTTTCTTCGGCCGGAGCCTCCCTTAAATCCCCGTTTTTTTATTCCCGCATGAAAGCCGAACTGGAAAAAGATGTGAAGGTCCTGGGGTTTGACCCCTTGGTGATCATCCGTCCCGGGCCCCTGGAAGGGCCAAGAGAGGAGAACAGGCCCGGAGAGAAAATCGGCATTGCCGTGACCCGTTTTGCCGCCAAAGCCGGCATTGCAAAAAAATACCGTCCCATTCATGCCGATATCGTTGCAAGGGCAATGATCAATGCCACAAAAAAACCGATGCAGGAAACTTCTGTTTTTGAGCTTCAGGAAGTTTTTGATCTTGCCGACACTTTTTGAATTTTTTCCTTTGCTGTTTATCTTATTCGTAATTTTACGCTCATGAAGCCATGGTACGAAAAACTTTTTGAAAATTATGCCCAAAGGTATGAGCAGGAAAGTTTTACCCTGGGAACAAAAGCGGAAGTGGATTTTATTGAACAGGAAGCCGGCTTTGATAAAAGCCTGGAAATACTGGATATCGGTTGCGGAACCGGGAGGCATTCTCTTGAGCTGGCCCGAAGGGGCTATCGGGTAAAAGGGATCGACCTTTCGGAAAACATGCTGGATAAAGCCAGGGAAAATGCACGTAAAGAAAAACTAAAGGTGGAGTTTAAAAAGGCCGATGCCCGCTATTTTGATTTCCATGGGCAGTTCGATATGGCCATAATGTTATGTGAAGGTGCTTTTCCCCTGATGGAAACCGACGAGATGAACTATATGATCCTGGGAAACGCTTTCAGGGCCCTAAGTTATCCCGGGAAACTTATCTTCACCACCCTCAATGGCCTTTTTCCGCTTTTTCATTCGGTTAAGGATTTTATCAATGCCAACCTGGGAACATCCGAAACCCTGGTAAATAACTTTGACCTGATGACCTTTCGCGATCATTCGGAGTACAAATTTGTGGATGATGACGGTAAAACCCATGTTTTACAATGTAATGAAAGATACTATGTGCCACCTGAAATAAGTTGGTTGTTGAAATCTGCCGGATTTGACAAGGTGGATATTTTCGGATGCCAGACGGGAAATTTCAGCAGGAAAATGCCACTTTCAACCGGTGATTATGAAATGTTGGTGGTTGCTGAAAAAATTCAGAAAAAATAAGCTACTTCTCATGAAGCCGGGCTTTATGCTACATGTCAGCGCTTAATCTATTCTTAAAGCGCTTAAAGGTAAGAAAGCAATTCTTCCTAAAGGTTGTGAAAATTTCTGTGCTTCTTCTATGTTAACCAGGAAAAATAAAAACTTTCTTAAAACTATTTTTAAAGTTTTCTTACCTGACCACCACTTTTCCTGTTTTTACCTGCCATCCATCAGATAAACGGATTACATATACCCCGGAACTCAGGTGATTGAGGTTAAGGGTTTTTTGAATTTCAACTCCCGAAACGGGAAAAATATCCCGGAACATAACCTGTCCATGCAGGTCGGAAACCATTATTTCAACCGGTTTGGCGGATGGTGATAAGGATATGTTTAGCAGGCCATCGGTTGGGTTGGGGAAAATATTGAAACGAAAAGGTTTTTCTACTAACGGGATACTGGTTCCAATTTCCTGGAAAACAGCAGTGGCCAGGGTGTTTTCTTCCATTTCAAGGTGCAGGGTCGAAGAGTAGTGGCTTTCCTGCTCATTAACCACCCATTCCACAAACTCCCATCCTTCATCTTCATAGGCGGTGAGCTGAACTTCCTCGCCGGCCTCATAAGAGTAATCCCCGGGTTCGGGCTGGGTGGTCCCGTTTCCTTCGGTTCTTATGGCCAGCAAAAAGGTATCAGAATCATTAACCAATATGTAATCCTCTTTAACGAGTGTTTCTCCATCATAATTCATCGTAATAGTTTTGGCACCTGCCTGATTGTAAATCACTTCATGCGGGCCAATTCCCTCTGCTGTGGCAGGCTCTGAATCCTGTCCAAAATCCCAGCTAACTTCATCGGGTTCCTGGCAATAGTCAAGGGTAAAAGTAACGGTTTCTCCTACCTCAACTGAAGTGGGCTCTGCATAAAAGT
>SKVW01000096.1 GCA_007129255.1 Bacteroidales bacterium | reverse complement strand
GAAACATGCAAAGCAATTTCAAGCTTAAGGATAGTCCGGCTCATTTTTTTATCAGGAAGTCACTGCACTCTTTTTGGTGTTTGCAACAACCCCCTCCGCCCCCTGAAAGGGGGAACTGTCGAACGCTTAAGGATTAGGTGCTGATATTCTAACAATTTTTTAACGCATATTAAATGCTCAAAACCATGTGCTTGCATTACCCGTCTCCCCCTTTCAGGGGGTTGGGGGGTCAGTATTTCCGGAATTTGGGTCGGGTTTTACGGTCCAAATTTCTTTCCCGGAAGCTTCCAGTTGCTACGCAAGCCTGTCCCGAACCTTCGGGGCTGGAGTTGCCTGGCCAGAAAGGGTAAGGAAGTTATTGTTTTTCAAAAACGATATCAAACGATCTGCCACTGCTTGCTTTAAAACCGGTTAATTTTCCGGCCTCATCCCTGATGAAGGACAGCTCCATGATCGGGAACCCTCCGGTGTAATGGTCTTTTGATTCAGCCCTGAGCGGTATATCCTCAAATCGGCGATGCCTTAATACCATTCCGCCCTCATCGTCAAGTACCAGGGTGTAGAATGTTTCCAGCTCTTCACTGAAGTAACGTCCAAGATATTCATTCAATTCTTCTGCTGATGGTTCCCAGGTGGGTTCGGTTAACCTGGTGCCATGATGATCTCCATTCTGGTGGAGCGTCATGGCATCAAACTCTCCCGCCTCATTGCGGTGAAAAGTAATGCTGGCCTGCACAACTGTCAGGTAAAACGTAGAATCAGAGCTGGCAAATATTTCAAAACGCGGTTGTCCGGTGGCCTGGGCATATATTTTATTTTCCTCGCGCGTAAACTCCATCACAAAACCCGGAGCTACTTCCAGTTCATAACGGCCGGCTATATCATCAAAAAGCTGAACATCATAAACAAAAACATCCCCTTCTGCCATGGATGCCTTGCTTGCCTGGTCCAATTCCATTTTGTCGGCAAAAAATGCCTCTGCAAGCTGTGTTGCCAGGGCCTGAGCCGGAAGCCCGCTGTTATTGGTTTGCACCACCACAGCACCACGTACTTCGGGAAACATCAAAAAGGCCGAACGGTGGGCTGCATCCGCACCTCCGTGCTGAATCATATGCAAACCATTCAGATCACCCACAATCAAACCATTGGCGTATTGGGAAGTTTCACCGTTGTTAAATGCATAGGGCTTCACCATTTGATCTTTGATATCACGATGAGCAAGCACCGGTTGGTGAAAGTGTCCGATCCATTTTTGAAGGTCTTCCATGGTAGTGTAAATACCCCCTGCTCCCATGGAAGCATGAATATCGGGCACAGCCAGGATTTGACCCTCAGGTTCCACTGAATAACCCTGGGCTTTCCCCTCAATCAGCTGCCCGGGGTTGCGCAACACAAGTGTATTGTGCATGCCCAGGGGCTCAAAAACATGTTCTTTCATCCAATCAGGAAAATCTTCTCCGCTAACCCGCTCAATAACCTTAGCCAGCAAGGCATAACCGGTATTGTTATAGTTATAACTGTCGCCCGGGCTGTTTTGCAGGGATGGTTGCCGCTGGATCAGGGGGATAATCTCTTCACGCCTTATGTTATCTGTCAGGAACCGGCCACCCATCGCAAGGGAGTTTAAATACTCACGGTAACCACTGGTATGTGCGATCAGGTGCCGCAGCAATACCTGCTCTCCCAAATCAGGCAGCTCAGGAATATGCCTGCGGATATCATCCTCCAGCGAGAGTTTGCCCTGATCCTGCAGTAACAGCATGGCGAAAGCAGTAAATTGCTTGGAGGTGGAACCGATATTGGTGGGGGTGGACCATTCAAACGGCACCCCATAAACCAGATTTGCCATGCCAAAAGATTCACGGAATACGATGTCTCCCTCACGAATGACCATGACGGCCCCTCCGGGAATGTTTACGCTGTCGTATTCGGCGATCAGGTCTCTGGCAATGGCCTCCGGATCATGGCCTGACTCCTGAGACTTTGGTGTCGCTGGGTTGACGACAAACAGCATAATCATCAACCCAAGGCTAAAGGAAAAAAAATGCTTGTTTTTCATGGTTATTGATTTGGTTTTTAATTAAGTCTAATGTTTGTTCTGCCAATGCAGGGAATCCGCAATTAAACCATCATCCCGCTGAATATCAAAGCATTGACATGGACTGGTTTAATTTTTTTGGTTTTCAGGGTTTGATATCAGGATAATGACGGCTGAGACCGATGGAATTACAAAAATAATGCAATTCCAATATTGGGTACAACATTCTATTAACGTTGGAAAAGAACCGAAAGCCCCGGGACTGGCTATTTACTCAGGGTGTTGAACTTATCTACTTCTTTTTCCAGAAAGTAGCTGATCACGGTCCTGATGGCCACAATGCTGGCCAGGATGGCAATTTCTTCAAAAGTGGGATGGATGACCGTGGCAATAATATCTGCAGCAATCAAAAACTCCAATGCCAGCAACAGGTAAGAAGCAAACAGATGACGAACCGATTCCCTTTCGCGATAGATCGACTTGTGATTGAACCTGCTGAATTCCAGCTTCAACAGCCTGAATACGGTTAACATCACTCCCCATACAATAATTGCCACCCCAATGGTGCCTATGCCAATGTAAAGGATCTCAAAAATTTCGCGCAACTTAGTTTCCAACATCACATCCGTTTATATTCAAGAGACTGAAGGTTGCCATTTTCTCACATACTTCAAATATAGCCATTTTCATTTAAAAGAAAACCGGGATAGAGGGTTAATTCCTTTTTACCTCTGCAAAACTGCCATCAGGCCCCTCTTCTGGTTGTGGAATGGCCCTGCCATGCCTGATTCCTTTTCCAATTAAGTTAAGAGGGTATTTGGTTGTTATTAAATCTGTTCTCTGGCGGGAAGTTCCCAACAGGAACCGGAAACTTGCAAAGCAATTTCCAGTTGCCGGATCAGATGCCTTTTCCCTGGTCGGAAGTTTCCGCTTTCGAAGTCCATCCCGGTAAAGTTTCCGGGATGTTCTTCATATTTAAAGGGATGTAATAAATACACTGCCAATCTTTCCTGAATGTTTTCGGGGCTTCGCTGCTTTCCTGCCCAAACAGGGCAGCCGTTACCAAAAGGATGCCTGAAAAATTAAGGGCTCTTATGATTAAGGGCTTATTATTTGTTTCTTTCAAACCCTTTGCCATAAAGAAAGGTTAAAAAAAAGGCGGCAGGAACTGAAAGCCATGAAAGGCCCTCAGGTCGGCCGGCTCAGGACTCCCCTGCATGAAAAGGACCTTGAAAACATCAATTGCCTTAATGGGGTCCATGGCTGCAGGAGCCCTGCTCCCCGTCTACCGGCATGGCTGAAAATTAAACCGGCCAGGATCAAAAGCCGTCCGGGGCAGTCAACAGGTTTTTCAAAATAATTCAGGGTTTTTGCCTTGTTATCCGCTTTTTAACTTTCCTCCATGATTCGGTTATCAGGAAGCTTTCTTCCATGAAGCCCGCAATTTTTTCGAAACGTTGAAACGGCATGGCCATGGTGATTCGGTTTTCCGGCACAAAAGGGCGGGCCGAAATGTCGAACATACCCATCACCGATCGGGGTTCTTCTTTTGCGGCTTCCATCAGCGGGTACTGAATGATGGTAGCACAGCCGGCCCCGAAGGGAGCAATAACTCCGTTCAGATCTCTTCGGTCAAAGTTCGACAAGGTATACAATGCCGACAACACATCGGGAGAGGCAAAGAAAATGACCACCTCGGGCCGGTCATCCTTCGTGAGTTTATCCCAGCGCTTAAATACAATGTTTTTCCCATGCGGTTCCATTACCGGCGCATTTCTGAGAAAATCCTCCACAAGTTCGGGTGTTTGCTTATACCTTTCGCCTTCAATTTCCGCATTGCCGCATGAGAGAAAGTATTCGAATCCCGGTCGTGGTTTGCTGGAATAACCCAGGTAACGTTTCCCTCCGCCGCAACCTATACTTTCTTCGGAAAACGACAAGGACTGCCCTTTGCGTACCCTGGCCAACTCACCAATGAAACATTGCCAGCCTGCGGGCTTTCCCGCCGGCTCAGCACCCACAGGAGTATCGGTATAGTAAAAAGTAATGGGAAGCTCAGCTTTACCAAAATATTGTTCCCATAATTTCAGAAACCGGTTTTTCAGTTCAGGTTCCAT
>SKVW01000149.1 GCA_007129255.1 Bacteroidales bacterium | reverse complement strand
TGGTCGGCGGTACCGTTAAACCAAAAATATTCCGGCACCACATTGGTTTGCCAGTATGCGTCCCCTTTTATGGACTGATAGATGGGATTCCCAAGACTGTCAAACAGTTCAAAGGCCTGTCCTTCTTCAAGGTAACCGGCCGTGGACCAGTCCCAGAACATTTTGGTGGCATTAACCTTGGCATATTCCGGAATGTGGCAGGTCTGGCAGGCAATTTTTGGAACGTGGGTGTTTAGCATCTGATCCAGATGAGGTGTAGCCGTATGACATTGTTCACAGGTTACCCGCCGGGTGTTGGAGGAAGAAACCCCGTAATAACGCCCCTTCATCTGGTGATTTGTTGTAACATGGCAATCGATACAATCCATATTGACCCCGTCTACGCCCATGTGTACATCGATTTCCCGGGGGGCGTTCAGCAGAGCCAATTCCAGATCGCCGTGCTTGACATTGTTTCCCCCTCCACCATGAAAATGACAATAGCCACAGTTTTCCTTTGTGGGGCGTCCAACATTCTGCACGATGGTTTGAAAATCCTGGCCGGGTAACGGATAACCTGCACCCCCGCGCATTTTTTCATATGAACCGGTGTTGTCGTGGCAAACCAGGCAGTCTACATTGTATTGGTTGCTAAAGTCGAAATTTTGGTCTTCCCATCCGTACCCTGCGTGGCATCGATTGCAGGTGGCCTCGTTGGAAAAGATACCGGTGCAGAAGTTGTTAAGCAGGTTCTTTTTTCCAAGGTAGGTAACACCCCTGCCGGGAATATAATCTTCCCTTTCCCAGGTAAAATGAAAGCTGTTGAGCAGTTCCTCTCCCCGCTCGGTATGGCAGGAAATGCAGGTAGCAGTTATTTCGTGAGGATTGTCAAAATCTCTTTGCAATACCTCATGTTTGCTGTGATCAACTCCGGAAATATGCAGAACACTGTATTCTTCATTCAATTCAGCCAAAAGGGGATTCTCCTTTTTTGCATCTCTTAAAACCAAAGTAATAATAAACATAGGAACCAACACGGAGAGCAAAAAAGTGATGATGTTTCTCATGGGTCAATTATTGGATTTATATGGTCAGATGTCTGTCCCGCACATACGGGGAAACATCACAATTAACTTTTCTCTGTTGGATGACGTTCTGTTTTCCAAATAATCATCCCCCTGTGGGTTTTAAGTTAATCATGGGTGTTTCGTGCATTCAATTTTTGTTGAACCAAACCGAAGATCTTATATTTAAAAATGATGGTTAAGAAACCAACCTGAATCCCGAAAATTTCCAGCATAAAGCTTTGGAGTTTAAAGTAAAAAAAGGCTTGTCGCCCGATAAAATAAGTCTATGCAAATATATTTATATAAATGCAAATCCTGCAAAAATCTTTGAGTACAGATACAAAACAAAAATTTTATAACACAAACATCTCTAGTGGTTTAAACATTTAAATTAAATTAGATTAAATAAAAATTTAATACTTGTTCTTGTTTTTGCAGTTTGATAAATGGGTTTTAAAAACAGGCTGATCCGGGTTATTTAAAAATGTTGTATATTCGCTGACTGACCAAAAGCCTTATAAAACTGATGACCAGGCCCGATCGCACCTGTATTTTTATTGTTGAGGATGAACCCGCCTTTTCCAAAGCAGCCCTGCATGTTTTGGAATCTAAAAATTTTGTTAACCTGCATGCCTTTGAAAGTGGAGAAGCCTGCCTGGAAAAACTTAACATGCAGCCGGAAATAGTTTTACTGGATTACAATCTCGGAGCGGACAGATTGAATGGACTTGAAGTGTTAAAGATTCTGAAAAAGCGCCTGCCACAAACCCAGGTCATCTTTTTATCTGCCGTGGAAAGCCTTGAGGTCGCCACCAACACCATTAACCATGGTGCTTATGATTACGTGGTGAAAGGGGAAACTGCTTTTGAACGGGTCAAGAATTTAATGCGACGTATTGTGTTTGAAAACCAGATCAAAAAGGAGAACCTTAATTTGCGCAGAAGCCGTAAGATCGTTTATTCGATCATCCTGGTATTGCTGGCTGCTATTGCAGCTTTAACCATTTTGCAATTATCCTGATATTTTCTTCTTTTTACGGGCTTTTGTAATGTTCTAAACCCATATTGCTTGGGGAATCCCCGAAGAAATTATAATTTTGGTACTTTAAAAAAGGAAGGGAAAAAGATAATTAATAATCCTGGTAAAAATTGTATGACAAGAAAACGGATTGTAGTATTGACAGGTGCCGGAGTCAGTGCCGAAAGCGGCATCAAGACCTTTCGCGACAGCGGAGGTTTGTGGGAAGAATATGATATAATGGACGTTGCCACGCCCGAAGCCTGGGAACGGAACATGGACCTTGTGTTAGCGTTTTACAACCAAAGACGAAAACAATTGTACGAGGTTTCTCCAAATGCTTCTCATTACGCTTTGGCTGAACTTGAAAAAAAGTATGATGTGCAGATCATAACCCAGAATGTTGATGACCTGCACGAGCGGGCCGGCTCAACCAATGTGCTGCACCTGCATGGTGAACTGAAAAAGGTACGCAGTAGTGTGGACGAAAACCTGGTTTACACTCTGGATGGATGGGAACTGAAAAAAGGCGATGTTTGTGAAAGAGGCTCCCAGTTAAGGCCTCACATTGTCTGGTTTGGGGAGCCTGTGCATATGATTCCGGTTGCAGCTGAACTTTGCTCCACGGCTGATATTTTTCTCATCATAGGTACCTCACTAAATGTTTATCCTGCAGCAGGTCTGGTTGGTTATGCCCCTCAGGAGGTTCCAAAGTACCTGATTGATCCGGGTCACCTTTCGGTTGGCCACATCCCGAATCTTAAATTTATTAAAGAAAATGCCAGTACTGGTACGCCTAAGCTGGCCAGGGAATTGCTGGAAAACTGACACTATTTCTTTAACTTATTTCCTTTAAAGAACAGCTTCCTGAACAAAATATTATTCTGTCAGGATTTCCCATGGTCAGAAATAATTCAAATTCAGTTTCATGAAAAAATTGTCAATGGATGAACTGGGCCGCAAAACTACTGATAATTTTAAATCAGCGGAAAAGTTCCCCCTTGTTTTGGTGCTGGACAACATCCGGAGCATGATGAACATTGGTTCTGTGTTTCGCACGGCCGATGCCTTTTTGTTGAAACAAATTGTGCTTTGCGGGATCACAGCAAAACCCCCTCACCGGGAAATCCACAAAACCGCGCTTGGGGCAACCGAATCGATGGATTGGATTTATATTTCCCAGACTACGGAAGCTATCCGGAAATTAAAAGAACAGGACTATCTTGTCATTGCCCTGGAGCAAACCGCGGAAAGTATTTCTTTAAAAGATTTTACCCCTGTAAAAGGGAAAAAATATGCTTTGGTTTTTGGCAATGAGGTTAAAGGGGTTGATGAAAAAGTTCTGGAGCTTTGTGACGTTTGCATTGAAATCCCTCAGTTTGGCACCAAACACTCTTTCAATATTTCGGTGACCGCGGGGATAACGATATGGGATTTCTACTCTAAAATGACCTGCTGAAAAATAATCCTTATTCAAAAAGAAAAGAAACCATCAGGATTTTGGAATTCAACTTATCGATTGGGTCGGTGTAAATAGTATCTTCGGGGCGAATCAGGTTTCTTAAACCAAACGAGGCTTTGATTTCGGTGGAAAATTTGAAATAATAGAAGTAGTGGTCAAAGCCTACACCTAACTCATAAAAGAAGTCATTCCTGGCAATCCTTACCAATATTTCATCCTCCCCTTCATCCCTGTCTTCAGCTGAAGCCAGATCAAGGCTGTATTTCAATCCCCCAATCACATAAAGGCGGGTGTTTAGCATACGCACCGATTTGTATTTGAAGTGTAGAGGAAAATCGATAAATGTAGATTCAATCTCCTGTGTTCTTCTTACATCCCTACTGTCTTTACTGCCCTCAAAAATAACTGTGCGATCTCCAAAAGAAAGGGTGGGCACAAAACGCAGATCCAGCTGAGGCAAAAGTTTGAGGTTAGAGACAATACCAATGTGAAAACCATTTTGCGATTGTGGCTGCACGGTAAAAAGCTTATCAAAGGGTTCGCGCTCTCCGCCAAGATGTTTTAAACTTTCTATAGGCTTCAAAGCAAACCCCATGCGATTCACCCCAAGTGAAAAACCAAAATGATAAGGCTTATGGTCATAATGGGTAAGGTTCTCAAAGGCTATTCGCCTTCCCTGGGCCGTTATA
>SKVW01000101.1 GCA_007129255.1 Bacteroidales bacterium | reverse complement strand
TCCAATTCCAGTTCCTTGGCGAATGATTTGGAAACCTGGTTCAGTAGCCCATCAAAATCATCCTTGCTGCGCTTCTTAATAAAAATCTCTGCCTCCACGATCAGTTCATCAAAGATATCGGCTTCCCTAAGTCCTTTTTCTTTGATCAACTCCATAAATTCATTTTCAAGTGAAGGATCCTGGTATTTTCCCATGCGGGCAAACCAATGATAAATGGCGCCTTCTCTGCGTGCATTTTTCCTGGCATAAAAATTATACCACAGATAACCCAGCAAAAAGACCAAAAATGTGAGAAGGATCGGTTGAGTTCCCATACTAAAGATCAGTATTCCGTATATCACAATCCCAAAATATTGCATATAGGGATAAAAGGGGGTTCTAAAACCGGGGTCATAGGCAGGGATTTTGCTTTTTCGCAATACAATAACCGAAACATTGACCAGCAACATCACCACAAGAAGAACCGTGCTGGCCATTTTTGCAATACCCTCGGCTGAAAGGGTAAGCACAAAAACCACAACCAGCGCTGAGGTGACCACAATGGAAACAGCCGGAACATGGAAGCGGTTTATTTTTGAAAACTGGTGGGGGATAAGTCTGTCTCTGGCCATGGCCAAAGGGTAACGGGAGGCTGTGAGGATGCCTGAATTTCCGGTTGAGGCAAAAGCTGCAAAAGCTGCAATAACCACCAACAGGAGTCCGGCATTACCCGGCAGCCAATTCATAAAAACCTCCCCGGCAGAAGCGATAGGGGTCAGGTCTTCCTTCAATGCAGTATAGTCCATAACCGAAACCACCACAAACACCCCAATGGTGTATATGGCTATGGTAGTCATAAGGGATAGGATCAATCCCAGGGGAATATTTCTTTCGGGCTTTTTTACTTCCTCAGCCACGCTTTCCAGCTGGGTTAATCCGACATAGGAAACAAAAACAAATCCGATGGTTGTAAGCAAACCCATTGAACCAAAGGGGAGGAATGGAGTAAAAGTTTCTCTGACACCTGCCGCGCCAAGATCCGAAAAAATAAAGGTGAGGCCCTGAACAATAAAAAAACTTAAAATGGTTATAAGGGAAATAACCAGAATTTTTTGTAACCCTGAACTCTTTTTTGCCCCAAAAAGGTTGAGCAGCATAAAAACAATGGTAAGTGCAATGGCCACCTGTTTAATGGGCAGATCCAGAAAAAGCCCGGTATAAGCGCCGATACCCACCAGGCTGAAAGTTGTTTTCAGTACCTGGGCAATATACCTTCCAAACCCACCGATATTTCCCATCATGGGGCCCAGACTGCGGTCGATAAAGTAATAGGAGCCACCGGCTTTGGGTAAAGCAGTAGCCATTTCTGCGATGCTGAGCATGGCGGGGATCATCAATAAACCGGAAAAAAAATAAGCCAGCACCACAGAAGGCCCTGCCTGAGCGTAGGCCAGTCCCGGCAGCAAAAAAAACCCTGAACTGAACATGGCCCCTGTGCTGATGGAAAAAAGATCAAACACACCTAATGTCTTTTTTAATTTGGCATTTTTTCCCATAACAGTTTTATTCCTTTTACTTCCTTTTACGAAATGCTAAATCATTTGGCAGTTTTCTCAGCCGCCGATGTTGTGAAAACAGTTTTTAAGGTTTATGGATCCTTTTTCGGGTTTGTGCCCCAGGGCGAGTTCTATGGCCTTTTGAATGCCCAGCTCACGGACATCAAACTCCAGGTCGCTGAAAAGACAGGGTTTCATTTTACCGTCACTGGTCAGGCGCAAGCGGTTGCAGTTTCTGCAATCTCCTCCCGTGCCTCCGTCAACGATGCCAAACTCTCCTGCCTGAAGGTCCATTTGCTTGATAAAGCGTGCTTCCAGGTCGTGTTGCCGGCAGTAATGTTTTACCGCCATCGCATCGGATTCATCGGCAGTGGATTGGATCACACAATTGATTTTTACCGGGCTTAGTCCGGCCTTTTTGGCCGCTTCAATGCCCCTGAAAACTTTTTGAATGTCGCCACCCCGTGTGACTTCCCTGAACTTGTCAGGATTTACGGTGTCCAAACTGATGTTCACACGGTGTAAACCGGCTTCATACAAAGGGTTGGCAAATTTTTCAAGAAGTATCCCGTTGGTGGTCATGGCAATATCCTTAACTCCCGGCACCTCTGCAATCATGCCCACCAGGGCAACAATATCTTTTCTCACCAGGGGCTCGCCTCCGGTGAGTCTTATCTTATCAATGCCCAGGGGTACAGATACGGCAACGATCTGCTGGATCTCCTCAAAAGTGAGGATGTCTTCATGCTTAAGCATGCAAAGCCCTTCGGCCGGCATACAATAATGGCAACGCAAATTGCAGCGGTCGGTCACCGAAATGCGCAAATAATTGATCTTTCTGTTAAATCGGTCTAACATTTACCAATGCTCCTTTTTTAATTTCATAAAGTCCTTTGGGTATGGACATAAGCGCCTTTGCGAGGCAAATGGCGTGTATGTGTGCAGAACCATGATATTCCACCGGGACGACCTCACCCTCTTTATTCAGGGAAACCGGCAGCCATTCCACACGGTCGGCTTTTTTGCGGCTGAAGTCAATCCCCATGGGCAGCCTTAAATCCAAAGGCTGATAATCGAGCCCCATCATTTTATACAACAGCGGTTTGGCAAACACCTCGAAGTTGATAAAGGAAGAAACCGGATTGCCGGGGAGCCCGAAGATGCAGGTATCTTTGGTTCTGCCAAAAACGGTTGGCCTTCCCGGTTTTACAGCCACTTTCTGAAAAATGATCTCCACCTGGTTCTGGCGCATGATCCGGGGTACAAAGTCAAAATCGCCCATGGATACCCCCCCGGTGAGGATCACCATATCGTTTTCTGCAAGGGCTTTTTTTATGGCCTCATGGGTGGCTTCTTCGGTGTCGGGCACAATGCCCATATAGTTTGGGATGCAATGGGCTGCCCTCACCTGGGCGATCAGCTGAAACCCGTTGCTGTTGCGTATCTTGCCCTCTTCAGGGTATTCGGATGGTTCCACCAGTTCGTCGCCGGTAGACAATATCCCTACCCTGGGTTGCTTTGCCACCAAGGGTTTTATACAGCCTACAGATGCAAAAATGGCTACATGCTGGGGCAATATTTGCATTCCTTTTTTCCAGACCAGGTCGCCTTTTTTTACATCTTCCGCTTTGTAAGCAATATTGGGGGCCGTTTTATTGCCGGAAAACCGGATCAGCCCCGGGCGGATCTCCTCCGTTTGCTCCACCATGATCACGGTATCGGCGCCTTCGGGGACCTTTGCCCCGGTCATCACTTTAATGCATTGTTCCTTTCCAACCTTGTGGGTGGCGATTTCACCGGCGGCAATAACCTCCAGCAGTTCAAGTTCCTTATCGAGGTCTTCGAGGCGGCAGGCATAGCCATCCATGGCTGCTTTGTCAAATGGCGGCATATCGATATCGGCATAAACGTCTTCAGCCAAAACCCTGTATAAGGCTTCATTAAAATCCACCTGCTCCGTGCCGGTTTCGAAGACCTTAGCCATGACCAGCTCCTGTGCTTTTTCAAAACTTACCATTTTTTCCATTTTTTTCTACCCACCTCAAAATTTGTTTTTGAATGATTTTCTGTCTGAGAAATCTTTTATATGCAGGAAATATTTTCCAGAAAAGATCATCCTCAAAAGTCCAGCACCTGGTAATCATGATGCAGGGTATCTATGAGTAATAACTTATTTTGCAGGATATTGTTTTTTTTCAAAAGGACTTTAAGGGTTTCTGCCACCTGGAATGATGCGGCCAGGGCAGGAGTAAAGGAAGGGTTTCCCAGCAATGTTTCGGCACCTTTATTGATATCTTCTGCATACAATTTTTTTAGCATCCTGTCTCCCGGCAAAATGGTGCAAACCTGTGCATACCATCCTGCTATTGCACCAAATACCATGGGTGTATTTACCTTTTCGGCTGCATCTTCCACAATTTTTCTTGAAGAGATGTTGTCCAGGGCATCGCAGATTACGTCATAGCCCTTCAGGAGGGCAAGCGCGTTTTCCTCGTTGAGAAAAACCTGTTTGGCCTGCACTTCAACGTCCGGGTTGATCAACTCCACCCTGCGCTTCGCTTCAGCAGCTTTTGGGGCTCCCATATTTCCCGGGTTGGATAACAGCTGCCGGTTCAGATTGGATTCCTCAAACACATCTCCATCGATGGCCGTAATGTGGCCAACGCCAAGCCGGGCAAGCATTTCAATGATATATCCCCCAAGGCCTCCGCATCCAACCACCACCACACGGCGTTTACGAAGGCTTCTGTTTTCCTCCGGGCTCAGCAT
>SKVW01000088.1 GCA_007129255.1 Bacteroidales bacterium | reverse complement strand
GAAAGTTCCAGGGTCAGAGTCCAGGTATGATCAGGGCCTTCGTTCATGGGAACTGTCTCCCATTGCGTCATGTCTCCTTTCAGTTCAATGGCCTGGTAGGTTTCTGTCTGGTCGGTTACGGTAAATGTTACCGGAAAAACCGGGTCCTCCCCGTCTTCCATTACTACCTCTATCGTTACATCCTGATCTGCAACGGTCACCTCCCCGCTCTGGGTAAAGAAACCCTCCGCGGCTACCGACCAGCTGTAGGTACCGGGGAAAACATAATTGAACACATATTCTCCTGCAGGATGGCTTTGACCATCAAAGGTAACGACCGCATCCTCAACGGGCTGCCCTTCTGTATCGGTCACCTCAAAACTAACGGTATAAGTAACGCCGGGGATACCCCATACATTGTTTATGGTGGTCTCGCCGGTCAGTTCCAGGATGCGGTCATCGCCACCTTCCCATTCACCGCCTTCCCATCCGGCATTCAGAAAAAATTTGTAGGCATAACCCCCGGCTTCCATTTCAAGGGTGTTGGTCCAGGTCATGCTGTTATCCACCCGGGTCATGATTTGGTTGCCGGGGTCATCCCCGGGTTCGGCCCATCCGAACATGGAGCCCGTCACAAACACGGTATCTGTACCCGGGTTGAATTCTGCGGCAGGGCTCATATCCAAATTAAAGGTCACAGAAAAAGTCTCAATAAACTCCACCACGGTCAGCACCCCTGAAACATTGGTGGTGCCATTCCAGAAACCTCCGTCATTTTCGGCATTGAAACCCCCGTAAACATAATCCTCTTCATTGAGCTGAAAACGGCTGGCATAATAGTAAATTCCCGTTTCATCAATATCGCTTCCCAGGGTGGCCAGATATTCCGGACGGCCGCTATATCCGCCAAGCCCGTTGTACTCTGCCTGTATCCAATGGGTCCATTCTTCAGGATGGGTGTTTTCGTTGTGGTATCCGATCCAAACCTGCAGTCCTTCGACTCCATCGTTTTCATCAATTTCCGCCAGGCTCACCTCCACCTGAGCAAACACATCCAGGCTTTCGTCCAGCTCTATGGTTGCCTCTCCGGGCCATTGCAGGTTGGCAAAAACGATCTCCGGCTCCGTGGGTTCTTCTTCTGTTTCAAGAGTAATTTCCAGCGTCACATCCTGATCAACAACGCTTGCTTCCCCGCTTTCGGTGATAAAGCCTTCGGCCGAGACGCTCCAGGGGTATGTCCCCGGAAAAATATTGGGGATTACGTACTCCCCTTCCGGATAAGTTTGGCCGTCAAATGTGATCACGGCATGGTCGATAGTCTGTCCTTCATCATCACTCACCTGGAAAGTTACCACATAGGTGTCGTCTAAAACCCCCCAGAGGTTGTCCACCGTCATATCGCCTGCTACCTGAATGGTTCGGTCATCCCCACCTTCCCATTCTCCCCCATCCCATCCGGCATTCAAAAAGTATTTGTAAGCATATCCTCCGGGTTCCAATTCAAGGGTTTTGGCCCAGATCATGCTGTCGTCCACACGGGCCATGGTTTGGTTGTCGGGATCAGTGCCGGGCTCGACCCATCCAAGCATTGATCCGGTAAGGTAAACCACATCCGCATCCGGGTCAAAGTCTTCGGCAGGGGACATATCTACATTGAAGGTAACCGAAAACACCGGAGTTTCCCCGGTTTCCAGGGTCACTTCAACCGTTACATCGCCATCGGTAACAGTTACTTCTCCGGTTTGGGTAATGAAATCTTCGGCTGAAACGCTCCAGGAATAGGTACCCGGCAAAACAAAGGGAATCTGATATTCTCCTTCGGGATGGGTTTGCCCGTCGAAAGTGACCACGGCATCCTCAACGGGCTGACTGTTTTCGTCCACCACATCAAAAGTCACAGTGTAGGCTTCGCCCATGATACCCCATACGTTGTTTACCACCATCTCGTCAGATACATCCAGCATCCTGTCATCGCCACCATCCCATTCTCCTCCGCCCCAACCGGCATTCAGGAAATATTTGTAAACATATTCCCCGGGATCAAGGTCAAGGGTTTTGGCCCAGATCATGCTGTCGCCCACACGGCTCATGGTTTGGTTGGCGGGGTCATCGCCGGGCATTGCCCAGCCGAACATGGAGCCGGTAAGATAAACCGTATCCGCATCCGGATCAAAATCTTCGGCAGAGGTCATATCTACCCTGAAGGTGACAGCATACTCCTGTGCATAAACCGAATTCAGTAAAAAAAAGATTACAAGTATGGGAAGTGCAAACATAGGGGAAAATATCCTTGGGAAGCTGAGGTTGGCTTTGCTGATCATGAGCAAATTTTTTGGTTTTACAAAAGGCTAACTGAATAAAAGGCAAAAATGTCTGAAAAAAGCAAGTGAAAATAATAAAAAAACCTGCGACTTCGGGAAATTGGTATAAAATTTATTGAATTTAAATGACTGAAAGCGGGATTTAAACAAAAAGCCTGAAAAAGAAAACCAAAATTTGCCCTGTTCTGTTACATCCTACTGAAATGACATTTTCAACGGGATTCGGGTATTTTTTTGTATTTTGCAATTTGATTGTGAACCGATAATATTTTTTTTGATCATGGAAAACCAGTTCAAAGCATGGCCGGGGATCCGGGCCAGTATCTGGATAACCTTATTATTATTACTTGCCGCCATTATTTTTTCTCCGGTTAGTCCTTTGCTAAGGCCGCTCATTGGCCGGGAAGCCACCATGCTTATAAGCTTTTTGCTGACCATGGGCGTCCCCCTCTGGATTATCTATCTTTTTCGCAAACGGGCAACCGGCCAAAAGGGATTCCGGTTCAGCATCCCTGATAAAGGCACCATTCCCTTTGTGGTTTTGGGCACAGTGGCTTTATCGGTGGGCGTGATTCTTCCGCTGGTAAGCATTACCCTTTATTTTTTTCCGGTGCCCGATGCCTTTGCTGATCAGATGCGACAAGTGGGTGATCCTACACACATTGCCGTATTTGCCACCCTGGTGATCGCAGCCCCCGTGCTGGAGGAGTTTATTTTCCGGGGCATCATCCTGGATGGGTTGCTTAAAAAATATTCCCCTTATCGTGCGATTTTGGTATCCAGTCTTTTATTTGCCATTGTACACCTTAACCCATGGCAATTTATAACAGCCTTTATTATGGGGGCGTTTATCGGATGGGTGTATTACCGCACCGGCAGCCTGAGCATGGCCATCATCATTCATGCGGCCAACAATCTTTTCGTTACCATCCCTGCATTTTTTATGGAAGAAGACGCCTTTTGGGCCATGGAGCCTTCTATTGCCGAGGCTTATGGCGGATGGTGGATTTTAATCCCTTCCATTCTGCTGGCTTGGGTGCTTTTGGGATACAGCCTGAAAGCCCTTAAAAAACGTTTTAACGCCGCTCCACCTGAATCGGATCCAACCAAAGCAGACATTTAGCAGCTTTGCCAAAACAGGTTTTGTATATTAATAACAGACATTGCCACGCTTTCTTTTATAAAAAAAGGCAGGATAATTGCAAGTATATTTTCCAGTCACCTGTAAAAGATGAACAGGAGTTATTCATCACCTTTCAATCTGTTTCATTAACCTGTAAGGAAATTATAACAGCCCAAAACCGTTATTGAGAAAAGTTCTCAGTAATCCATAGCAGGTAAGTTAATTACTGAAAAATCTGATATTCCGAATGAGATGGGAACCTGTTTCTCTGCGAGATAATGATAAAGGATTGTTCGCTGGCTTTTTTACGGGCTTCGGAAATGAAAAACCTTTTCCGGAGGATTGTTTTATTGCAGGCAATTATGAAACAATTATTGTAAATTTATTATTAAAAAGGTGAATATGATGAATCCGATTATTTCTCCCGGGGAGTTGGTAATACTGAAGCAGGAAAAAGAAAAACCCATAAAACTGGTTGATGCCCGATCGGGTCCGGATGCCAGGGGGCGTTATGAAGAACTTCAACTGCAGGGTGCTTTGTGGGTGGATCTTGAACAAGACCTGGCCGACATCAAAGATGACCTTAGCCAGGGCGGACGTCACCCCTTACCCGAACCGGAACATTTTTCCGGATTGCTTGGTCGCCTTGGCATCACCCCCGAAAGCCATGTGGTGGTTTACGATGACAAAGGCGGAGCTTTTGCCGCTGCCCGCTTCTGGTGGATGATGAATGCCGCTGGGCATGAGCAGATACAGGTTCTGGACGGGGGACTTGACGCTGGTTTGAAAGCGGGATTCCCTGCCGGTTCCGGACCGGAAACTGTCGCTTCTGTCGAACCCTACCCTTTCAAAGCCTGGCAGCTGAAAACCGTCAGCATGCAGGAAGTGG
>SKVW01000046.1 GCA_007129255.1 Bacteroidales bacterium | reverse complement strand
GGGAAAGAAGGCGTTCCTGAAGACCTGGTAAAAAAATTCGAGAATGATATTCAGGAGCTTACCAACGAGTTCAGTAATAAAGTAGACAAACTGGTTGAGCACAAAGAAAACGACATCATGACCATTTAGGTCAAAGCGCGCAATTGCAGCATATTTCCGTTTCCTCCCGCTGATGCATGACTCTTTCACGGAAAGTATTCATTTGCGGGGAAAACCAGCTTTTTACTCCCTCAAAACTTCCTTCTTTGCTCATGGGAAACTCCGGAAGTTTGTCATAACAACAGGGGACCAATAAGGTATCGGAAGTATAAACTGCATGGCTCCAGAGCCGGTTGCAAGGGGTTTTTCTTCCCGCCTGCCATTTCCGGGATTTTATCCTTTTTTTGGCATAACGGTTAAATTTCAGGGCTTTGGGCAGCAATTCCCCGGCATTTCCCGGATCGTAAACCTGCATGCTTTTCAGTTGCACCTGGTCGGCTCCAAGGTGTTTCGCAAAATGGCGGACCGCCGGGATCTCCTTTTCATTTTGCCGGTTTACCAGGAACTGTATCACGATCAGGGGATTGTTTTTATTCAGGGTTTTCCTGGCCAAAACCAGGTTCTCAATACCTTTTATCACTTTTTCAAAATGGCCGCCTCTTCGATAATGCAAATACGTTTTTTCAGAGAGCCCGTCCAGGGAAATGATGATACGGTCAAGGCCACGGCTTATAAGCGAAGCACAGCGATCAGGATCGAGAAAATGGCCGTTGGTCGCCACACTGGTGTAAAACCGTTTGCCTTTGGCAATGCCCACCAGTTCATCCAGCTCCTTGTTGAGCAAAGGTTCGCCCTGGAAATAAAGGCTGGCATAAAAGGCATGGTGGCGGTGAGCATCCAGGATGGCTTCAAAGGCATCCTTTTCAATAAAAGACCGGGCACGGGTTGTAAGGTTTTGTCCAACCAGGCATTCAGGGCAACGAAGATTGCATACCGCAGCCACCTCGGCTGATATGGAAAACGGCCCTCCATACACCTTCACCTTGGCGGTAATACGGCTAAACAGCAAACCCCAGCGGATAAGCAGGAAGTTATAAACCCGCGAAAGGGTTAAGCAACCGGTCAGGCGAAAAAGGTCGTCAATAAAAAACCGGGGGCGCAGGATCATCAGGTTCAGATTTTTAGTTCTTCCCTAATTTTAAGGGCCAAATAGGATTTTTCCATGAATACCTTCAGAAAAATCCTGATTACACTGTAGGCAGGAATGGCAATGATCATCCCGAAAATCCCCCCGATGATGGCAGCCACCATAAACACCAGGAAAATCTCCAGGGGGTGAGCCCACACACTTTTACTGTAAATAACGGGCTGCAATACCACCACATCAATAATGTTGACCACGATAAACACCAGTACGATCTGCACCATCAGCGGGAGCATCTGGGTATAAAAGTCCATTCCCAGGTTCATGCTGGCCCCGATAAATACCCCGATAAAAGTGGCAATGATCGGCCCCAGGTAAGGGATAATGCTTAAAACCCCGGAAAAGAAAGCAATAACCAGGGCCCCTTTGATCCCAAGCATCCAGATGCTCAAAAAGGTCAGAATAAACACCAGCACAATGCGAATGATCAGCCCTGCAAAATAACGCCGGACAAGCAATTTGCTTTCTGCCAGGATATTTCTGGCTTCCTGCTTATAATGAACCGGGGTAAAATAAACAATAACATCAGAAAACAGGTGCTTGTCCTTTAAGGCAAAAAAGGTGATAAAAGAGATGGCCAGAAAGCCGATAAAAATTTCCGCAACAAGGTTGATAACGGAGCTGAACAGCATAGTCAGCCGGTCAAAGGTAAAGATGCCCATGATTTCTTTTACCACCGTACCGCTGATGGTTTCGTGGGGGTCAAGGATATTCCATTGCATAAACAATCTTTCCAGCTCTTTCAGGGGTTCTTCCAGGCCCTCCATTAAACCCTGTGTGCCCATATCCGAAACAAGAGCCGCCTGCCTGGCCAGCAAAGGCAAGAACACAGTGGTAGCAAAAAGCAGGATCCCGATCATTAATATCAGGGTTACAAAAGCACAGACACCCCTGGGAATGCGAAACCGGCCAATGGGCTGACGGTTCAGAAACTCCACAATGGGCTGCCCCAATATTCCTAATATAACCGAAATCAGGATATAGATAACGATCCGAAGAAAAAACCAGACAAAAAACCCGGCAGCAACCAGGATAATCAAAAGCAAAACCAATCTGTGCATTGAAGGTTTCGACATGGGGTTTTTATTATTTATATTTCTTTGGCCGGAAGCTCGGTTGAAAAAACAAAGTTCCCGGCTTTAATGATTTCTTCTGAATACTTTCTAAGTTTTTTACGGGTATTTTGCTGGTCGCGGCTTAACTGGTCTTTAAGTTCGGAAAGGGAGGTAAAGCGCATTTCATTACGGATGCGCCCGATAAAGTGAATGGTGATTTCCTGCCCATAGATGTTCCCGTTAAAATCAAACAAATGGGCTTCAATGGTTACATTTTCAAGGTCGAGTGTCGGCCGGATACCAATATTGACCATGCTTTGATACCATGCATCCTCCACCTTTACCAGGGCGGCATAAACGCCCTGTTCGGGCACAACCTTTTGGGGGTGTGCCGGTTTAAGGTTGGCTGTGGGATAACCCAGGGTGCGGCCGATTTTATTTCCCTCCACAACCAGGCCTTTCAAAAAGAAGGCATAGCCGGTGTTTCGGAAAGCCTCCTCTAGGTTTCCTGAGGCAATGAGCGCAGCAATTTCCGGAGAAACATCTTTTTCAAACTTCCGGGAAAAGCTCTTATCCATTTTTAAGGAGGGAAATTGTTTCTGCAACAGGTCCAGGGGATGCCGCTCCTGCTTGCTGCCCTGTTCAAAAATGTCCGGGCCGGGAACGAGCAATCCCGTTTTTTCGGCCACAATTTCCAGGCATGACTTTTTTGCCCCATAAGTACTATGATTCGGAAGGGAAACCAAAGCAAGGTTTTGGAATCCGAGCCTGGCAATCAGGCTGCCTCTTTCTTCGGGGACCAGCAACAATTCTTTTGAGGAATAAGCGGGCATTGTGTTTTCCAGGGCCACAACCACCAGTAATTTTGAATGCGCTCCACCGGCAAGCTTAAGGCCATATTCCAACAAGGCCCGGTGCTGATGGTGCAGGCCGTCAAAAAAGGAGAATACCCCACAATGGAAGCCCTGGTGATGTTTCAGGCTTTTTTCCTGCATCCAGTCAAAATTGTGCATTGTTTGTACCGTGTTGTTCACTTTTATCTGTTTGGCTTTACCGGCTGTGGTCTGTATGGTAAAGTTAAAAATAAAATTTAACCCATTAAGCTTGTTTATTTTCAAAATTGCTTATTTTCGCTATTGTAAACAAGGGCAAAACAATTCAAATTCAAACACATAAAACCCGTTTTTCCGCATGGAGCATAAAACAGGAAAAATCTCACAGGTCATCGGACCGGTAGTGGATGTCATTTTTGAAAACACACAGGAGCTTCCCAATATTTATGAAGCCCTTGAGGTCCAAACCCTGGAAGGGAATCGTATCGTGCTGGAATGCCAGCAGCACATGGGAGAAGATACCGTACGCACCGTTTCCATGAATTCCACCGACGGGCTTTCCCGGGGCATGAAGGTGATCTCTACCGGAGGGCCCATCACCATGCCGGCCGGGCAGGAGATCCGCGGCAGGCTGTTCAATGTGGTGGGCGATCCCATCGACGGGCTGGGAGAGGTAAAAACCGCTAAGCGCTGCGATATTCATCGGGAAGCCCCAAAGTTCGAAGACCTGAAAACAGAAACCGAGGTGCTTTATACCGGCATTAAGGTAATTGACCTGCTTGCCCCTTACCCCCGGGGAGGGAAAATCGGGCTTTTTGGCGGGGCCGGTGTGGGAAAAACCGTGCTCATCATGGAGCTGATCAACAACATTGCCAAGGGTTACCAGGGCACCAGTGTATTTGCCGGTGTGGGGGAACGCACCCGTGAAGGCAACGACCTCCTGCGCGAAATGATCGAATCCGGGGTTATCCGCTATGGAGAGGCGTTTAAAAAATCCATGGAAGAAGGCAACTGGGACTTGTCGAAAGTTGACCGCAAAGAGCTGGCGCAGTCCCAGGCCACCCTGGTTTTCGGGCAAATGAATGAACCGCCGGGCGCCCGGGCAAGGGTTGCCCTTTCGGGTCTTGCCGTGGCCGAATATTTCAGGGACGGAGAAGACCAGGGCAGCGGATCGGACATCCTGTTTTTTATTGACAACATATTCCGGTTTACCCAGGCGGGTTCGGAAGTTTCGGCCCTTCTGGGACGCATGCCCTCGGCCGTAGGTTACCAGCCTACCCTGGCCACCGAAATGGGTATCATGCAGGAACGCATTACCTCCACCAACCGTGGCTCCATTACTTCGGTGCAGGCTGTTTACGTGCCTGCCGACGATTTAACCGACCCGGCCCCGGCCACCACCTTTTCGCACCTGGATGCCACCACCGTGCTTTCCCGGAAGATCTTTGAGCTGGGGATCTATCCCGCTGTCGACCCCTTAGACTCTACTTCCCGGCTGCTTAGCCCCGAAGTGGTGGGCGAGGAACATTACCAGGTTGCCAAACAGGTGAAAATAATCCTGCAGCGTTATAAAGAACTCCAGGACATCATCGCCATCCTGGGGATGGACGAGCTGTCAGATGAGGACAAAACCCTGGTTCGCCGCGCCAGAAGGGTGCAGCGCTTCCTTAGCCAGCCCTTTTTCGTTGCAGAGCAATACACCGGTCTGCAAGGAGCTTTGGTACCCATAAAAGAAACCATCAAGGGTTTTAAAATGATCCTTAACGGAGAGGTAGATCAGTATCCCGAATCGGCCTTCAACCTTTGCGGTGCCATTGAAGATGTGATCAAAAAAGGAGAAGAGGAAAAGGCCGGAGAAAGAGAAGAAAAAGCTAAAGAGAAACCAGATAAACCCGGCTGACATGCTGCTTGAGATCATTTCACCTGAAGAAACCGTTTATAAAGGAGAGGTGGTGCTGGTGCAGATGCCCGGCACCATGGGATCCTTTGAGATCCTGCACAACCATGCCCCCCTGATGGCCACCCTGGAGGATGGTGAAGTGAAAGTGATTGACCACGAAAGGAATAAGTTTTTTATCCCCATAAAGGGGGGTGTAGTAAAAGTAAAAGACAACAAAATCGTACTGCTCACCCGTTGAGTTTTTTTTATCTGGTAACCCTCACGCCTTAAGCCATTCCGTCACCCGCACAAGGTTTAAGCCCGGACATCTTCCCGAATTTTGTCCGGGAATTATTATCTTTACAAAAATGAACCAATGCGCATGATAGAAAAAAGGTGGGTAATCAATAAAGCTGTTAATCAGGAGGGTGCGGATAAACTTGCCGCTTCCCTCAAAATTGATCCCGTTCTTGCCCATTTGCTGGTCCTGCGGGGCGTCCCCTCCTTTTCAGAAGCCAGGGATTTTTTCCGTCCTTCTTTAGACAACCTGCACGATCCCTTTTTAATGAAAGACATGGATGTGGGCATTGAGCGTATCCTGCAGGCCATGGAGCACAACGAGCCCATCCTGGTTTACGGGGATTACGATGTGGACGGCACCACAGCCGTAGCCCTCACCTATGCCTTGTTAAAAGACTTTTACCCCAACCTCGATTATTATATTCCCGATCGTTATAGCGAAGGATATGGGATTTCAACAAAAAGCATTGACTATGCCCACGCCCGGGGAGTAAAACTCATGATCTCCCTGGATTGCGGCATCAAGGCCTATAACCAGATCGCCTATGCCAAAAGCAAAGGCATTGATTTTATCGTGATCGACCATCACCGTCCCGGGGAAGAGCTTCCTGAGGCCTATGCCATCATTGACCCCAAACAGGACGATTGCCCTTATCCTTACAAGGAATTGTCGGGGTGCGGGCTGGGTTTTAAACTGGCACAGGCCTTTTACCAGAAAACCGACAAACCTTTCCATAATCTGGAAAAGTTCCTTGACCTGGTGGTGGTGAGCATTGCCGCAGACATTGTACCCATTACGGGAGAAAACAGGTTGCTGGCCTATTACGGGCTCAGGCGACTGAACCTGGATCCCCGCCCCGGCCTGGAGTCCATCCTTTTTTACTCCAACATTTTCCGGAAAAGCGTCACAGACGAAAGGACCGCATTTACCAAAGAAATTGGCATCACCGACCTGATGTTTTTGGTGGGCCCGAAGATCAATGCGGCCGGCAGGATAAAAAGCGGCAAAAAGGCCGTTGACCTGTTGCTTTGCCAGGAAATGAAGGAGACCCACGAGCTAAGCGAGGTCATCAACGACAACAATACCGAACGCCGTAGTTTGGATACAGAGATCACCCGTCAGGCCCTGAAAATGATCGCCACCAATCCTGAGCTGAAAGAAAGCAAGTTCACCGTGCTGTTTAACCCCGGCTGGCACAAGGGCGTCATTGGCATTGTGGCCTCCCGCCTGATTGAGAACTATTACCGCCCCACCATCATCCTCACCGAATCCAACGGTTTGATCACCGGATCGGCCAGGTCGGTAAAAGATTTTGACATTTATGATGCCATCGATGCCTGCAGCGACCACCTGGAGCACTTTGGAGGTCACAAATATGCTGCCGGCCTGAGCCTGAAGCCCGAGAAGCTGGAAGCTTTTACGCAGGCTTTTGCCGAAGAGGTGGAATCCACCATCACCGATGATTTGCTCATCCCGGAAGTGGCGATTGATGCCGAACTGAAGTTTGACCAGATCGATGGAAAATTTTTCCGCATCCTGAAGCAGTTCTCTCCTTTCGGGCCGGGCAACCCCAATCCGGGCTTTATTACCCGGAGCTGTGTAACCCGCGGGCAGGCAAGGGTCGTAGGAAACAAGCACCTGAAGTTTACCGTTATTCAGCCGGGCATCAGCCAGCAGGAGTTTTCGGCCATTGCCTTTCAGCAGGGCCACTATCTGAATCAGATGCTTTCCGGAAAACCCTTTGACCTGGTTTACCAGATCGAAGAAAACGAGTGGAACGGAAAAACTTCCCTTCAGCTCAACGTGAAGGACATCAAGTTTCCCGATGTCTGAGTTTGACCGTTTAAAATACCCCAATCCTTTCTATTTTTTTATAATTTCGCAAAATGGAAACTGTAGTTAGTGGAATACGTTCAACAGGCAATCTGCACCTGGGCAATTACTTCGGTGCCATCAAAAACTTTGTAAAGATGCAGCACGAGCACCGGTGCTATTTTTTTATTGCCGATTATCACTCCCTCACCACCCACCCCACTCCTGAAGACTTACACAACAATGTGAGGCAGGTGATGGTGGAATATCTTGCCGCCGGCATTGACCCGGAGGCAGCAACGCTTTACATACAAAGCGATGTGCCCGAGGTGACGGAACTCTACCTTTTGCTGAACATGAACGCATACAAAGGCGAGCTGGAGCGCTGCACTTCTTTCAAGGAAAAGATAAGGAAGCAACCCGACAATGTCAATGCCGGTCTGCTCACTTATCCTGTGCTGATGGCTGCCGACATTATCATTCATAAAGCTTCCAAAGTGCCGGTAGGAAAAGACCAGGAACAGCACCTGGAAATGGCCCGCACCTTTGCCAATCGTTTTAACCGACTTTACAAGACCGACTATTTCCCGGAGCCTTTTGCCTTTAACTTTGAGGCCGACCTGATAAAAATTCCCGGCCTTGACGGCGCCACCAAAATGGGCAAGAGCGAAAGCGAAGGCAATGCGGTATTCCTTGCCGACGACCCCGGGGTGCTCCGCAAAAAGGTGATGCGCGCAGTGACCGACTCCGGCCCTACCCAGCCCGGGGAGCCCAAGTCGCAGGGAGTAGAAAACCTGTTTAACCTCATGAAGGTGCTCAGCACCCCCGACACCCTGCAGCATTTCAGGGAAGCATACGATAATGCCACCATTCGCTATGGCGACCTTAAAAAGCAGCTGGCCGAGGATATGATCGCCTTTACCGCTCCCCTGCGGGAAAAGATCCTGGAAATCTCCGCCGACAAAGACTACCTGCGCCGGGTGGCATCCATGGGTGCGGAAAAAGCCAGGGAGAGTGCTTCCAAAACCATAAAGGAAGTGAGAGAGATCATTGGCTTTAAGCCGTTTTAGCAACCTTATTGAAAACAAAAACCCAACGAGCATGAAACCCTGGAAAAAACTTACCGGACTGATGTCCTGGCTCTTGCGCCTCAGCATCCTGATGTTTGTCGCTACCCATTACCTGCCCGACATCCAACGATTTAACCCGCGCTTGTTCTCTTTTTATGAGGCAGCCATCTTTGCACTGGCAGGGATTTTCCTGGTAGCAGGCGGTTTTTTCAACCGCCACTCGGTAACCATCTTCTCAGCCCTGGTATTGCTGGTGCTTTCGGTTTACAATGCCGTGATCGTTTTTGACGGCATCACCGGTATATTCTCCATCTGGATGCTCATGATCTCAGGTTCTCTCTATTTTATCGTAAACGGAAACAAATAAATTCCAGGAAGTTTTTTTGAATGCGAAAAGATATTAAAACACAAATAGAAAAAGAAAAGGTGGCACTGGTAGGTGCCATATTGGGGCGACAGACCGAAGAGGAAGTTTCAGAGTACCTTGACGAGCTGGCATTTTTGGTGGAAACCGCCGGAGGGGAAACCCTGAAGCGTTTTACCCAGAAGCTGGACAAGCCCGACCCGGCCACGTTTATCGGCAAAGGCAAGCTGGAAGAGTTGCGGGAATATGTAAAAGAGAATGAGATCGACCTGGTTGTTTTTGACGATGAGTTGTCTCCCTCTCAGCACCGCAACCTGGAAAGGAACCTGAAAAGCCGGGTGATAGACCGCAGCAACCTGATCCTGGATATTTTTGCCCTGCGTGCCCGCAGTGCCCATGCCCGCACCCAGGTAGAGCTGGCTCAATACCAGTATCTCCTGCCACGTCTGGCAGGGATGTGGACCCACCTGGAGCGCCAAAAAGGGGGTATCGGCCTGAAAGGCCCAGGAGAAAGGGAAATTGAAACCGACCGCCGTATTGTGCGCGACCGCATTTCCCTGCTCAAAAAAAAGTTGCAGCAGATCGACAAGCAAAAAGCCACACAACGTTCCAACCGGGGCAGCCTGGTAAGGGTGGCCTTGGTGGGCTATACCAATGTGGGCAAATCCACCATCATGAACATGCTCAGCAAATCGCAGGTGTTTGCCGAAGACAAGCTCTTTGCCACACTGGACACCACCGTGCGCAAAGTGGTGATCGGCAACCTGCCATTTCTTTTGTCCGATACCGTCGGATTCATCCGCAAACTTCCCCACCACCTCATCGAGTCCTTTAAGTCCACCCTGGACGAAGTGCGGGAATCCGACATTCTGCTGCACGTGGTGGACATTTCCCATCCCAGTTTTGAAGAGCAGATCAATGTGGTGAAGGAAACCCTGAATGAAATTACCGGAGAAGAGAAAAAGACCATCATGGTGTTCAACAAAATGGACAAATACCCCTATGTGGAAAAAGAACCCGATGACCTGACCCCGGCAGGAAAAGAAAACATTTCACTGGAAGAGATGAAACAAACCTGGATGGGAAAAGTGAATGCCCCCTCCATTTTTATTTCGGCCAAAAAGAAACAGAATATTGAACAGTTTCGCAGGCTGTTGTACGATGAAGTGGTCAAGATACACCGTATAAGGTACCCTTACGACAATTTTCTTTATTAAGAGAAAATCCGGGCTTGTAAAAAACTTTTCCAAAGCAAAACACAAGGGGCAGGCCCCTGTAATATTTTAAACCGGCAAAACCATGCCCCTGAAAAAACTTCCCGAACACATCCTTTCGGTTCCCCTGGCAGGCCTTTTAATGCTTTTTTCCCTGCTTCCCCTGCGCATCCTTTATGGGATCTCTTCCGTGCTGGCCTTTCTGATGATCCGTTTTTTCCCTTACCGCAAAAAACTGGTAATGGAAAACCTGGAAAACAGTTTCCCGGAAAAGAGCCCGGAGGAACGTGAAGCCATCTGCAGGGGTTTTTACCGCCACCTTTGCGATGTGGTGGTAGAGGTGATCAAAATGATCAGCATGCGCAAAAGAACCCTGCAAAGGCGTTGCACCTATTCCCGGGAATCCCTGGAAATATTTGAAAGGTTTCACCGTGCGGGGAAGAATGTCATCATTGCTTTGGGACACCAGGGCAACTGGGAATGGGGAGGGGCTGCTTTTAACCTGCACAACCCCAGCCGGCCCATTACGGCTTACCGCCCCCTGAAGAACAAGGTCTTCGACCGCCTGGTTTACCGCATCCGCGCCCGGTTTGGCACCGATGTGGTGCCCATGAAACACCTCACCCGCAAAATCCTGACCCTGAAAAACCAGGGGGTGGTGGTGGGCCTGCTCGCCGATCAGGCACCCCCGCCCGGATACGCTTACTGGACAGAGTTCCTGAGCCAGGAAACCCCGGTTTATACCGGCCCGGAAAAGCTGGCCAAAAAGATGGATATGCCCGTGGTTTATTGTGCGGTAAACAAACAGCGAAGGGGTCATTACCTGGTAGAGACCCGGGTGGTGGCCGAAAACCCGCGTGAAATGCCTGATGAAGCCATCAGCCGTTTGCACACGCGCTTCCTGGAAGAAGAGATCAGGAAAGAACCCCGGTTCTGGCTCTGGTCGCACCGTCGCTGGAAGCACAAACTCAAAAAGGGAAATTAAAAGGCAGGGAGTTATTCGGCGGGAGTTTTCGGGCGCGAAATTTCAAAACCTTCCCCGATGGCAAACTGCACGATACGTCCGTCTTCTCCCCTTTCTTTCTCCAGGGTCACATGATTTCCGGTGAGGGTGTTCAACCCTTCCAGTCCCAGACCAGCCACTTCCCAGAAGTCAATGCGGGTTTCCCTCAGCTGCCCTTCAACCCTTTCAAAGTCCACCCCAACGGAGCGTTGCAGGCGGTTAAAGGCAAGTTGCACAAGCGAAGGGGGACGTTCTTCTTCAGGAAGACCGGAGGCGGGTGTTTCGGCATAAACTGCCTCTTCATGAGGTTGTCGGTAGCTCCAGTAAGCAAATTGGTTGCGGGGTTCCACGGAAGCCATGGCGATGGCATTGGTGGGGCTTTCCAGGCGGGCCGTACGGGTCATCATGCGACCACTGGATAGTGGCTGCGGATAGTGCGCCTGAAGCGGCCGCTGCTCTCTGGCAAGGGGAGATACGATTTCCTGCCGGGTTGTGGTTTCAAGCTGTGCCGGGATTTTTTCTGCCGGAAGAACTTCTTCCTGCACGGGGGAGGTCATATCCGCAACGGCCTTCGGAAATTCGGCCTCCCCACTGGCAGGAAAATCCTGAACATAGGCAGGAATATCATTACCGGCATCCCGGGTAAGGAGCAGCCCGGCGAGCAGGGTGATGGCTGCGGCCGTTGCAGCATAATAATAAAAGCGCCGGGCAAGGGGCACCACCTTCTGCCGTTTCAGGGAATCCTTTGCGGGGAATTTCACGGAAAGATCAGGCCTGAGTACCGTCTTTTTCATCAGGTTAAGCTCTTTGCCCCTTTGGGGATCGCCCTGGGCAAAAGCCTCGGTGGCGGTGCGCTCCTCCTCATCAAGGTCGCCTTCTACATAGGCAGCATAAAAAGTTTCGTAATTGGAAGAGGTAACCACCCCTTTGCGGAGTTGTTCTTTGGCAGGATACTGAATGGCTTCATCCTTTTCCAGCGTCACCATCCTGAAAGCCTCAAACTCTTCCCTGAGTCCGGGGTGGGCCTCCAGAAAAGACAACAGATCCTTTTCCTGCTCCGGCAGCAGGTTTCCCTCATGGTAGTCGAGGAAAAAAATCTCGTAATTGTCTTTGTTGATTTTCATGGTGTTTTTCAGATGACGGCATCCATTTTGCCGATATAGTTTTTTAAAAAAGTGCGTGCCCGGTAGATATACACTTTCACCTGCGATTCGTTCAGCCCGGTGACCTCCCCGATCTCCTGGTAGGAGTAGCCCTCGTAGTCGCGCAGCAGCACCACCGAACGCTGTATGTCGGGCAGGCGGGCAACGGCCTGGTTGAGCACCTCCTTCAGGTCGGAATACTGCCGGGAGTCGGCATGCCGGTTAAAGGCAGCTTCATCCAGTTCGGTTTGGTGGCGGTCCTTCCGGATGGCATCGATCATGGTGTGATAAGCGGCCGTAAACAGGTACGAGCGGGCCTTTTCTCCATTGATCTCCGCACGCTTCACCCACATCTTCTCAAAACAGTCCTGAACGATGTCCCGGGCTTTGTCCTCATCACGAATGTTTTTGAGGATAAACCGGTATACTCCGTCTGCATGGTCATCTACGCATTGATTGTACTGGGCCGTTGTCATGCAATCAATTTGCCGGGTTATTCATTTATTTGTAGCTATGACGGGAGTGCTGCCGAAAAGTTACAGCCGGTTGGATATTTTCTCCCTTTTGCAAACTTAAGAAATCCTGCATCATGATCGGCAGGTTAGATGGAAAATATTTAGTAATTTTGCCCTCCTTTTCCGGGATAAATGTTCCGGTTTAATTTTAAAATAATAACTTTACAGCCAAAAAAATAAGCGCTTGTTTATTATAGTTCTATAAGATAAAAACCTTGTTCCCGGTCATATTCCGAAGTTTTCACCTTGTAAATTGTAAAACCATTACCAATTTTTATGAAGCACCGACTGTTGTTTTTTTTCTTTATCCTGGTGGTTGCCATTTTTGGATCCTGCACCCCCCACCGTCAGATGGTATATTTGCAGGACCGGCTGGAGCAGGGCGACACCCTGGGGGTTGACCCAAAGGATTACAAGGTAAGGCCCAACGATATCCTGCACATTCGTGTTACCACCCTGGATGCTGAAGCCCACGCCATTTTCAACATGGAGGATACACGCAGCATGCGTTCCACCACCGGGGGCATGGGCGACCTGAATCTTTACATTTACGGGTATACGGTTAACAAGGAAGGCAAGGTGCAAATGCCCGTGGTCGGAGAGGTGGAAGTTTCCGGTCTTACCATTGATGAAACCCGCCGGCGGATACAGGAAGAGGTGGACAATTACCTGATCGGGGCCACCGTGTCGGTGAAGATGGCCAACTTTTCGGTTTCTGTTGTGGGTGAAGTCAACAGTCCGGGCAATTTTTATGTTTACGACAATGAGTTCACCATCATGGATGCCATCGCCCTTGCCGGCGACCTGACCGACTTCGGCAACCGTGAGGTGAATGTGGTAAGACGCACCGGCGATGGGCTGATCTTTGCCAGCATTGACCTGGCCGGAAGGGATATAGTGGAGTCGGACTATTATTTTTTACAGCCCGGCGACCTGGTTTATGTAGAGCCTTACCGGGTGAAAAGGTTAGGATTCGCGCAATTTCCTTTTGCCGTGCTCTTCTCGGCCATTTCCACCACCGTGCTGTTGATCACTTTTATACAATAAAAAAAACAAACCGGACTTTATTAATAAAAAGAGATTGTGCAATAAAAAATTTCAACCCGCATCGCAGGAAAAACCGGAAGGGTTCCCGGCCAAAGCCTTAACAAAGGCTGTAAAAAGCCCTCCGGCAGAAAAAGATGCCATTGAAGTCAATACCTTAAAAGCCAGTTACCCCCATGAAGAATAACGAAGCCTCCTTTCAGGAAGAAAGCATAGACCTGAAAAAGATCTTTTTCAAATACCTTCCTTACTGGTATGTATTTGCCATTAGCCTGCTGCTTGCCTTGTCGGCTGCTTTCTTTGTAAACACCATCTCCGAGCCGGTATACCGGGTTAATTCTACCCTGCTGATCAGCGACAAAACCAAGGGCGCTTTCGGCACCGGATCCTTTATGGGCGAGCTGGACATGTTCAGCCCGCGCAGCAACTTCCACGACCAGATCGTGCTGATCACCTCCCATTCCATGGTAGACAGCGTGCTGCAGAACATGGACGTATCGGTTTCCTATTATTATGCCAGCCGCATCCTTGGCTCTATGCGGCAAACAGAGGTTTACAACAGCGCTCCGTTTGTGGTGAACTGGGACCGCAACCATTCCCAGCCCTTCGAAAAACCGTTTTACGTAAAAATACAGGATGAAGAAACCTTTATCCTGGAAGGGATCGAAAGCCAGTCGCCTTTTTCCAACGGTGCCGTGAAACGTTTTGGTGAACCCATACAAACCGATGAGCTGAGCTTTACCATTGAGTCCGGCAGTAACTTTAACCCCATAGAACAAAGCGGACGCACCTACAAGTTCACCATCCATAACGTGGAGCGGCTGACGGGCCGATACCGGGGCTCCCTGCGTGCCGAGCCCCTGAACAAGGACGCCTGGATCATACAGGTAACCTTTGAGGCCACCAACCTGAGCCGGGCCGTTGACTTTGTCAACTCCCTCAATCACGAGTTCATCCAAAAAGGCCTTTCCGAAAAAAACCAGATCGCACAGAACACCATTAAGTTCATCGATCAGCAGATCGACATCAC
Source organism: Bacteroidales bacterium (assembly GCA_007129255.1). GTDB lineage: Bacteria > Bacteroidota > Bacteroidia > Bacteroidales > UBA7960 > PUML01. The sequence goes on along the minus strand of SKVW01000046.1, from coordinate 603 downwards.
CACCGACTCCCTTTACCTGGCCGAAAGCAGCCTGCAGGAGTTCCGTCAGGAACGCCAGCTCATGGATGTGAGCCAGCTGGCCACCCAGCTGCTCAACGAGTTGCAGGAGCTGGACAAACAAAAGGCCATGGAGGAGATGCGCCACCAGTATTACGAATACCTGCTGGACTATATTCAAAAGGACAAGGACTTTAGCGAGGTATTCGGGCCTTCGGCCATCGGCATTGACGATCCTTTGCTCAACCGCCTCATCAATGAGCTGAGCAACATGTATGCCGAGCGCTCCCGCCTGATGCTCTCCACCACCGAACGCAGCCCCACCATCCGCACCATCGACAATAAAATTGAACAGGCATTGCGCTCCCTGGAAGAAAACATCAGGAGCATCAGACGGGCTTCGGACATCAGGATCACCGACCTGGACAAACGTGCCGCCCAGCTGGAAGGAAGGATTGCACAGCTGCCCCAGACCGAAAGGGAACTCATCGGCATCCAGCGTAAATTCAACCTGAACGACGCCACCTACAACTACCTTTTGGAGAAACGGGCCGAAGCCGGCATTGCCATGGCTTCCAACATCCCCGACAACCAGGTGGTGGATTC
>SKVW01000031.1 GCA_007129255.1 Bacteroidales bacterium | reverse complement strand
TGGCTTTTATTTATTTTCTGCCTGCCTTGTCGCATATGGTGGGTATAAAGCTTTACCTGATTGAGCCCATGCGGTTGATGCTGATTTTTGCCATGGTGCATACCCATCGCAAAAATGCTTACTTTCTTGCCCTCACCTTGCCGTTCTTTTCTTATGTAATATCTGCCCACCCTGTATTTATAAAGTCCGGGCTTATTGCCATGGAACTTGTGGTGAATGTGGCTTTGTTCTTTTTCCTGGTGAAAAGGATTCATACACTGGCTGCCATCTTTACCAGTATCTGGCTTAGCAAGATTTTTTATTATGGTTTGAAGTTTCTTACCATTCTGCTGATCTGGCCGGGAGATTCCCTGATCAGTACCCCTCTTTATATTCAATTGATCACTTCTTCGGTGTTCAGTCTGTATCTGTTTTTCATGTTCCGCAAGAAATCCTGAAACGGTTTTTGGCTTGAATCCACTTTCTTTTTCTTTTCAGGTTCTTTTGTCTGATCTGGAATGCCTTTATTTTTTCACCGGTTGGATGGGCTGCAACCAAAAGAAATTCCTAATTTTGCAGCAATTTGCTAAAAGGCATCCTCCTGTTTTTTTATTTGCAAAAGATCAGGGTGTTTTTGGCTTTTTTATTATTAAAAGTTCTTTTTCCTTCTGCTAACGGGATAAACTTTTATTTTACTTCAAATATTGTAAGCATTTTTTCAAAACGGTCATTAAATTAAGATATAATATCCATATTGTTAGGAGGTTATGTTAAAGAAGAGAAGTCGTGTCCGGGACAACCGGAAAGTCATTTTGGGTCTATTGTTGGGGTTGGTTGGTTTTTGCTTGCCATTGTTTTTTGAGTTTGAAGGACTGTCCATGGCCGGGCATCTGGCTATGGGCATTTTTCTGATGGCAGCAGTTTTCTGGATGTTTGAGCCCATCCCGATCTATTCCACCTCCATGCTGGTTATTTTTATGCAGGTGGTATTATTGAGTGCACAGGGACCATTATACCGTACCGCCGAACTTCCCGGGACAAAACCGGATCCTGTAGGGGAAAAAATCTGGCGGGTGCCCCAAACAGCCCTCAGCAATGATACGCTTTACCTTAAGACCGGCGATAAATCTTACGAATCCATAGGTGTAGAGATCCTGCAGCAGGGGGAAAAGACCCTGATCCGTTCTGAAGAACTGCGAGAGGATCAGGTTGTGGTTAAGCAGGCCCGGCATCCCTTGATCGGTTATTCCCCTGTTTCTTATACAGAATTTTTCGGAACCCTTGCCAACCCCATCATCATTCTTTTTCTCGGAGGATTTATGCTGGCTTCGGCAGCGGTAAAATACAACCTGGATAAAAACCTCACCAGTGTGTTGTTGAAACCGTTCGGAAGAAAACCGGTTTTTATTGTGATGGGACTGATGCTTGTAACAGCGGTGCTTTCTGCTTTTATGAGCAACACCGCAACTACGGCCATGATGATGACCGTGGCCATCCCCATCACCATGCAGGTGAGCCAGGAAGACAAATTCCGCATCATGCTTGCCCTGAGCATCCCTATTTCTGCCAACATTGGCGGCATGGCCACGCCTATCGGCACACCGCCAAATGCCATCGTTATTGCTGCTTTGAACCAGCAAGGTGTTCCCATTGAATTCGGAACCTGGATGTTGCTTATGTTTCCGTTGGTTTTGGTGTTGTTGCTGGTGGCCTGGAGCGCCATGCGTTTTTTGTACACCCCTTCCCTGGAGTCCTTTAAACTGGATCTTACAAGCTCTTTCCTGAAATCAACCAAGGCCATTATGCTTTATGCCATTTTTGGATTGACCGTATTGCTATGGGTTACTGAAGCAAGCCACGGAATACCCAGTGGGATGGTGGCTTTCCTGCCCATAACAGGATTAACGGTTACCAGTGTGTTGAAAAAAGAAGACATCCGCTCTTTGCCCTGGGAGGTGCTCTGGCTGGTTGCCGGCGGTATTGCCCTTGGGATCAGCATGGAAAATACCGGCCTTGCTGTATGGATGGTCTCCAGCATCAGCTGGGAAATGCTGCCTCAATTGATGGTTTTGCTGGTTTTTGGATTGGTAGCCTGGATGTTGTCCAACTTCCTGTCCAATACCGTTACGGCCACACTGCTTATTCCTTTGGCTGTTAGCATGGCCACTACCGGCCTGGCAGGCGAAGGGTTCAGCCTGATCATTTCTGCTTTGGTCATAGGGTCAGCATGCAACATTGCCATGTTACTGCCCATTTCTACCCCGCCAAACGCCATTGCCATGAGTACCGGCTTTATTAAAACCAATGATATGCTTAAAATTGGAATGGTGGTTGGTTTGCTGGGTCTGGTGCTGGCCCTCACACTTTCTATGGTTTATTGGCCGTTAATTATTAAATAAAAGGAGGACCAAAAAATGTCTGATATTTATATCATTTGCGTTGAGGACGAAATGCAGGTTCTGGATGTTATTGTCAAGGATCTGGAGCCCCTGGAAGAAGTATTTCCTGTTGAAGTGGCTGTATCGGCTGATGAAGCCAGGGAATTGATCCGGGAAATCAAAAAAGAAGGAGGGAGAATCGGCCTGGCCATTTGTGACCATGTAATGCCCGGCGACAGTGGGGTGGACCTGATGGTGGAAATGCAAAAAGATCCGTTTACCGAAAAAACCCGGAAAGTATTGCTGACGGGGCAGGCAGGCCTTGAGGCCACCATTGAGGCGGTGAATATGGCAAGACTGAACCGGTATATCGGCAAACCATGGGACCCTGAACAACTGTTGAATGTGGCCAAAGAAGAGTTGACCCAATATGTTATTGAACAGGAAAAGAATCTCCTGCCTTATATGCAAATACTCGATGCAGCCAGGCTTCAGGAAGAGATCCGGGCAAGGGGGTCTGTTTGATTTGTAAGTAATTAAGGATTTTACTGCCTTCCCAGAAACATGAAAGCAATTCGGCGGAAAAAATACGATAAAAAGGTTTTTGTTCAGACCATTAAGGGCATGTTGCCTGAGTCGGAATTGTTGCAAAGCTTTGTACAAACTTTTTCAAAAGGGGAGTTGATCCTGCAGGAATACTCCAAAAACGACTTCCTGCATGTGATCCTTGATGGCGCTGTTTCGCAGGTAAAAGAAGGGAAAAAGGTAAATACCAAAATCGATAAGCAAGGGCCCGGTGATTTTATTGGGCTGTTGTCTTTCCAAACCGGAGAACCGGTTTTTACCAGTGCCAGGGCACAAACCAAGGTGAACACCCTGGCTATTGATCATGACGACTTTGATGAGCTAATTCAGAAATACCCTGAAATCAGCAACACCCTGCAAGGTTTGATTTTTACCAATCTTTCAGAAAGGTATCGCCGGGTGGTGACTTTGCATGTGGAAGTGGACATGCTTTCCCAGGAATTGAAAAAGGAAAAAGAGCAGTTAAAAAAAACGATCCGGGAGTTGGAGCACACCCGCAATATGCTCATTTCGCAGGAGAAGATGGCTGTTTTGGGTGAGTTGACCTCCGGGCTTGCCCATGAAATGAACAACCCTGCCTCGGCTTTGCTTCGTTCGGTCGAGTTCCTGGTGAAAAATCTTCCGGATATGCTGGAAAATGCCGCCCTCTTGAACGATAAGGGGCTGATGAGGTATTTTTTTGAATGCGGACAGAAGCGGGTTTTCAGCAGCTCAAAAGAACAAAGGGAAAAGGCCCGTATTTTGGCAGCAGAATACCCTCACCTTAAGCGCTCCGATATCCGTGTGCTGGCAGAACTCAATGAGGAAGCTTTTGAAAAAATCAAACCTTTTGCCCGTAAGGAAAAGCAGCAGGAGTTGCTTGCATTATACCTGGAAGCATTCCAGGCTGGAGTATTCATGAATGGGATCCGTCTTTCTGCAGCACGCATAGAGTTTCTGGTGAAAAGTCTGAAAAGTTTTAGCCGCCAAAGTCAGAGAAAAAGCGAAGTAATGGATATTCGTACCGGCATTATGGAAACCCTTAACATCTTAGGCAATCACCTCAAAGACATCAAGGTTGAAGTCAACCTTCCCGATGTGTTGCCAATAAATGGGTTTGCAGGGGAGGTGAACCAACTGTGGACCAACATTATTATCAATGCCTGTGATGCCATGGAAAACAGGGGTAAACTTTTTATTAGCTGTGGAATGGAAGATGAAAAGTTTATATGGGTTGAAATTGCTGATACCGGACCAGGGGTGCCCGACAAATATAAAAAGAAAATATTCGACTCCAGTTTTACCACCAAGGCGGCCGGGGGAGAATTTGGACTGGGTATCGGCCTGGCGATTACCAAAAGCATTGTGGAAAAGCATCAGGGAACCATTGAAGTATTTGACCGGAAAG
>SKVW01000040.1 GCA_007129255.1 Bacteroidales bacterium | reverse complement strand
CCTGCATACAATGAAGGCCCCACCATTCATCGTATCCTGAACCTTGTTGCCTCGGTTACCCTCATCCATGGGCTTGAAAAGGAAGTGGTGATCGTTAATGACTGTTCAAAGGACAATACCGTTGAGGCTGTTGAGAAATATATGCAGTCAAATCCTGAAATGGACATAAAGTTTTTTCATCAGCCTGAAAATATGGGCAAGGGAGCCGCCCTTCACAGAGGTATCCGTGAAGCTACCGGGGATTTAATCGTGGTGCAGGATGCCGACCTTGAGTATGACCCCGGGGAGTATAATCAGTTGCTGAAGCCTGTTATGGATGGTCATGCCGATGTTGTTTACGGCTCAAGGTTTATGGGCTCCAAACCCCATCGCATTTTGTTTTTCTGGCACAGCATCGGCAATAAATTCCTAACCTTTTTCAGCAATATGTTTACCAACCTTAACCTGACAGATATGGAAACCTGTTATAAACTATTCAGGGCCGAAATTATAAAAGGCTTAAACCTCAGGGAAAAAAGGTTTGGCTTTGAACCTGAGGTAACTGCAAAAATCGCGCGCATTCCGGGCATTAGGATATATGAAGTAGGCATTTCCTATTACGGAAGAACTTATGCAGAAGGGAAAAAGATAAACTGGAAAGACGGATTCCGGGCAATATATTGTATTTTAAAATACAACATTTGGTATAGATAAAAAAAGTAACCATCCATGGAATCTTTTGGAAAAATTCTGGTAATAATTGGTTTGGTATTGGTTGTGGCCGGTGCGATTATCTGGCTTGGAGGACACCGGTTCGAATGGTTTGGAAACCTGCCGGGAGACATAAAAATCCGCCGCAACAATGTCACCATTTACGCCCCGATTGTTACTTTTCTTTTGATTAGCCTGCTACTGACTTTGCTTGTAAATATTATCCGCAGGTTTCTATAAAATAAGCTTCTTCAGTCGGTAAGGCCACAATAAAAAAAACCCCGGAAGCTTTTGCTTTTTCCGGGGTTTAAAGCTGGCAGGAAAATTTTTTGTAAGACCCGCTTTAGGGGAAAATGATCCCGTCAAATTTTGTCACGCTCACCAAAGGAATTGAAGCATTGTATTGTTCATTGATGGCTTCCAGGAAAAGGTTTGCAACAATGGCATTGCCACGGGGCGAAAGGTGCACCCCATCCAGGGAAAATACCCCTCCGGTTACAAAAGCCGTATTGAACTCCAATCCGTCAAAATAGATTCCCGTTTTGGCATTTTTTAGCATTGTATTAGCGTCTGCCAAAGCCAGGTCAAGGTCTTTGGCATATTGCGCAATGATTGCATTGTAACTTTCAACGGCATCTTCAATTTGGCTGAGTTGACCAAGGGAGAGATAATACTCTGCGGGAATGGGAGCCTGGCTTCCCCATCCTTCGCATCTGATTTTGTCCATGGGTAGGCTTAAGAGCAATTTTTCCCCGGCTACCAGCTGCCGCATTCCTCCCGGAGCCCCGGGGTCGCTGACAACAAAGCCATTGGGCCCGAATGAAAAGCTGATATGATCCAGTTCATTATAAGCTTCGTTGAGCATATCAATCAGTGGCTGGCTGGTAAGCACCAGGGCGTTGTAAGGAAAAGTGTTGAAAAACGGGATGCTGGCAATATCCGGGATATTGGCAACTGCACCTCTGGCACCATTGGCAGTAAGCTGGCTCAGCAAAAGACCGTAATAATTCTGAAAATCTTCCGGTGGGGTAATGGGCTCACCTTCCCCTCCGCCCATGGCAAAACCCAGTATGTCGTTGTTGCCAATCCATAAGGTGAAGAAAGAAGGGTCTAGGGCCATGGTCTGCCCGATAACGCTTGAAGTAGAAGGATTTGTGGCAAAGCGTCCGTAATAAGGATTGAGTACCCCGTAACCGGCGGCAAGCAAATGCGAGGTTTTGGCACCCGGCACCCCAAGGTTATGAAAAGGGCCATCTTCGGCAATGCTTTCAAAATTACCGGGATCGGGGGTGCCACCCGCCGGTACCGGACCCAGGGATTCATTTCCCTGACAATCCTCTGCCATCCCTAAAACCAGGCGGTTGCCAAAGCCAAGGTCATCTTTCATTAAGGGCTGACGAAAGATTTCATTGCCTACGTAACCCAGTTGGCGGGCCATAATGTTTGGGAAAGAGTTTTCCTGGGAGTAACGATATAGTTCACCATCGGCAAATCCTGCCGTGAGTGAGTTGCCAACAGAAACAAACACCGAAAAATCAGCTTCACCTGCAGAGGGCTCAAACTGGTCAATTTCCGGCTCGCAGGCCCAGAGCAACAAAGCCGGTAGTATCAAAAGAAGGGTTCTTATTTTCATCACACAAATGTTTTTTAATTTTTAAAAGTTATAGCTTACGCCAAGACCGGGGATATAGACCCTTGATTTATACGTCCCTCCAAAATTGTCGGGGGCATAGGTAACCTCTTTTTCCAACCCCATAATGAACAGGAAGCTAAGGTCGATGCTCAGGTTTTCCATGGGAAGAAAAGAAAGTCCAGTGGTAAAAGCCAGGTTGTCCAGGCTTGGGGTTTCCGGCGAGAAGTAATTGTCATTTACCGGAGAAGGATCAAAATAGGCGCCTGCCCTTAAATAAAGGACCGGGTTGACCATGTATTGTCCGCCCACTCGAAAAATAAGTGTGTTGACATATTCCCTGGGGCTGTAGCTGTCCTGCAAAGAAGCCGTGTTATTGAGAAAATCAAACCCAAGGGTGTCGTATTCACTCCAGAAAACATAATTCAAGGCCATGCCGATCATTAATTCACGGTTTACCTGGTAGGAAATGCCGAAATCGAGATTGGCGGGCAAGGGGAGGGTCACAGCAACCTTATTCTCAGCAGGAAAACTGGTGGAAAGAGATTGCGGAACCGAAAACAGTGCATCGGCTTCATCCATTTCCATATTGATAAGGGAGCGGTAGCTCAGGCCGATATTCAATCCTTCTCTGTCAGAATACATGACCCCGGCATTAAATCCAAAATTGCCGGTTTCTCCGCTGATATTTATATTTCCTTCACTTTCGGGTCCCTGAACGGGTAGGGCTCTGTTCATATTTACACTTCCAAAAGCATACACCAGACCGGCTCCAAACGAAAGGAAATCATTGATCCGGTAAGAAACGGTAGGCTGAAAAGTAATGGCCATCATCGTAATATCCTCGATGAGGTATCTTCCGGCCCAATTATCTTCCCAGGCAAGGCTGTTGCCAAAAGGGGTATTTACTGCAAGGCCAACAGCCAGACGATTGGTAACCATGCCCGCCCCATAAAAATAAAAAGGCGTGCCCATAGGGTTGTCGGTATCAGCCTGGTATAAAGAGGGTCCCTGCATCTGGAATTTGGTAAATCCATTGATGGCACTGGCTCCCCCAAGGAAACTGAATTGGTATGGCATCATGGCCAAACCTCCGGGATTGTAAAACCCGGCACTGGCATCCATGGTAAGCGAGGTGCCAATTAGCCCCATCCCAATTTGCTTCTGCCCGTGAAGGCCAACCTGGTAACCCCCTGCAAAGGAAGTATTGACTGCCATTAACACCAGGAAAACAATGAAAAATATTTTTTTCATACCAAAATATGTTTTTAATTTAAGTTTAAAAATTTGATTTAAAAACCCGCCAAATTACAAAAAAAACCAACGACATTAAACAAATGTTTATTTAAATTATTAAAGGCAACCGTGAAGCAGTTTTGGGAATACTTATAATCAGGCAATTACCGGCGCAATTTTAATAGGTGAAACTGCTGCCCCCGATAAACTCTCTTAATATGGAGGTGGGTGGGATGTCTTTTGGATCAATGGGGTTCAAAAGAGAAAGGATCCTGTTCAGTCGTTTCACTTCTTCCCGGATTTGCTCATTTTCGGCTTCTTCAGGTTTGAGAATTTTGGGTGCATAATGAGAAAAAACAGCCACCTCATAAATAAGGGCTGAATTAAAAATAGCGTGGGCACTTTCCTGGAAAGGAAAAATGCTCTGGTATTCGTTTTGCATCACATCCGGCCAGCGTTTGATGGTTTCATTGAAATCATACCCCCTGAACAAATGATCCCTGACAAGCCTCCGTATCAGTCGGTGATCGGAGGTGGACAAGGGGAGGTGGTCATGTATGTTCAGGGTGCTCAATGCCGAAACATAGAGGCGATAAGATTCAACATCCATCAAATCTTTCCAAAGCTCGGGGTTGAGTCCGTGAATACCCTCAACAATAATAAAGGTGTCCGGGGTAATTTGTGTGGTTTTGGGTTCGGGAACCGGGCCGCGCCCATCAAAATGATATTTGGCAAGGTGTATGGGGTTGCCTGCCATCAGGTCATTGATGTTTTGCCGGAAAAGAT
>SKVW01000140.1 GCA_007129255.1 Bacteroidales bacterium | reverse complement strand
TACACACTCAGACGATATGTCGTCGCCTGATTTTTATTTAAACAGCCTGTTTGCATGTATTGCGGACAGGCTGTTTTATTTTGGGTAAAGGGTAAAACCTGGCAGTTAAGGGAAAGAGGATTGATATTGGAGGGTGGAGGGTGGATCGAAAAATCATTGATTTTTTTCTCCTGCCAATTTGGCGATGAAAAAAGTGGAAGAAAAAGTTTTTTTATTTGTTTTACTTTTGGCTTGACCCAAAAGTAACAAAAGCTCAAGGTCGGTCCCGTGCTTTCCGGGGCTTTTTTTTTGTGCAATGTTTTTGGCACTTTTGATCAGGCAAAATTGGAAAAACAAAAAACCAGCCAACCGGCAGATATTATAAGCAGCATGCCTTGCAGAGACGCGCCTTTGCGGCGTGTCTTCAAAACCAGCCTGAAATATTCCCGGTATTTTCATGGATGCAATCAATACCAGCACAGGTCAATATCTCCTCAAAAAGGATATTCCGTAAGGACAGGGCTTGACCTGTCCCGGATATCGGGACGCGCCAACCAGGCGCGTCTCTACAGGAAACCCACCTAATTACAAAAACCCGCAGGAACGCACTGCCGTGCGTTCCTGCGGGCCGGGACAAAAACCTGCTGATCAAACGTATCCGCTTTTTTTAAGATTATTTCCCGGAAATTTCCTTTTTCCGGCCGGCCTTTTTCAGGTTTCTTCTTCCCGGTCAAAGGCCACTTTCCCGCGGTAAAAAGAAAAGTAAACCCCTGCGGCGCAGATGAGTGAAAAGGTCAGGAAACCCAGGGACATGGCCCGGATAAAAGTTTCGTCGCTGACCTCCATTACGCTGTGGTCTTCAAAAAACAAGGCAAAAAAGATGGTGGCGATGGTGATGCTCACCATTTGTCCCAGCACCCGCATGGTAGCAGAGGTGCCGGAGGCCAGCCCGTATTGGGTTTTGTCCACCGAGCCCATGATGGTGCTCATGTTGGGGGAGGAGAAAAAGGCAAAGCCAAGGCCTACCCATATCAGGACGGCCACTATTGCCCATATGGGGGTTTGGGTGCCGGTAAGGGAAAAGGCCAGCAGTCCTATGGCGCACATGCCCATACCGATGCTCGCCAGGATGCGTACCTGTATCTTATCGGCCAGGCGGCCGGCCAGGGGCGAAAAAACGGCCATGGTAAGGGGCTGGGCAATTAGAATGGTGCCCGCTTCCCTGGGGCTCAGGGCCTGGATCTTTTGCAGGTAAAGACTCAGAAAAAACACGATGGCAAAGGTGGCGCTATAGTTGATCAGGGCAGCCAGGTTGGAATAGGCAAAAAGGCGGTTCCGTGAAAACAGCCGGGTGTCGAATACCGGGGCCCGGTTGTGTTGTTCATGTATCCAGAAGCCTGTCAGCAGGCCGATGCCCAGCAACAGCAGCAGCCATCCCGACCAATCGGGGATGTGGGATGTGCCGTAAACCAGCAAAACCAGCCCAGGCATATAAAACAACAACCCTTTCAGGTGGATGGCTTTGGGGGAGGGTTTGTCCAGGTCTTTGCCCAGCACCATAAAAGCCAGCAGCATGGTAACCAGGCCGATGGCCGTTGAAATATAAAAGATGGCGCGCCAGCCCATTACCTGGGTGATCAGCCCTCCCAGCAGGGGACCGGTGGCCAGTCCGAGATACACGGCCGAAATGGTGATGCCCAGCACCCTTCCCCGGTGGGTTGGCGGAAATGCAGAAACCAGTATGGCCGGACCTGCCGTATTGATCAGGGCCGCCCCTGCGCCCTGCAAAAACCGGAAGGCGATCAGCATATTTCCTGAAAGGGCAACGGCGCAAAGCAGGGAAGAAACGGTAAAAACCACCACGCCAATCTTAAACAGCCGGCGGATGCCCTGGCTGTCGCCGATACGCCCGGCCGGAAGCAGAAAAATGGCCGATGCCAGCAAAAATGCCGTTATCAGCCAGCTCAGCCTTACGGCGTCCAGGCCAAATTCGGTTTCAATTACCGGCAGGGCAATGTTTACGGAGGAGATCAGGAAGGTGCCCATGAAGGCGGTAACCGCTGCCATGGTCAGGATGGAATAATGTTTTCTGCTCCAGGCCATATAGTGCTTTTAAAAAACCGGACGTATTATGGTTATCGCTCCCATTGCGGTTTTTGTTCATCAATAATACAAAAAGTATGGGCGCGGGCCGTTTGCAAATGAAAGTTTTTTTGGAAAAATTACCCTGTTGTTTTATTACCTGCAATAAATTTTCCTTGTGGTAACTTGTAAGTACTTACAAATGTTTTTATTAATTTTATAAAAAAAAGAGAACAAAACCCATTATGCGTTTCAGAATCGTTATGGATCTTGTGGGCGAGGGGCCAAACCTTTTGCCTGTAAGCTACCAGCCCGAATTTTCTTCCTGGATCTATAAAACCCTGCACTTTGGCAGCGACTCCCTTTTTAAATGGCTGGAAAAAGGCGGCTACCTAGATCAAAACAATGAATACCACCTGTATACTTTTTCCAACCTAAAGCTAACGGATTTTTCGCATGAGGGCGACCGCCTGCTGATCAAACAATCTTCCACCAGCATGTGCCTTTCGCTGGTTGCCGCCGAAGGCATTGAACCCTTTATTTCGGAGTTGTTTCAAAAGCAGGAACCCCGCATTGGCGATAAAAAGAGTAAGGTGCAATTTAAGGTAAGCCAGGTGGAGCGGCTGCCCGAGCCGGAGTTTTCGGACAACATGACCCTTTCCTGCATTTCCCCGCTGGTACTGACCAACAGGGAAAAAAAGAAACCTGAATTCTTTGCTCCCGATGAAAAAAACTACGGGGTGTTGTTTTTCAAGAACCTGATGGCCAAATATGCCACCATGGTCAAACAATTGCCCAGTGCTTCGCAGGGCGGGCTCAGCGGATTGACTGACCTTAAATTCAAGTTGCTTGGCAAGCCCACCTCCAGGGTGGTAAGGATCAATCCCGGCACCCCTTACCAGGCGTCCATAAAAGGGTATTTGTTTGATTTCGCTGTGCAGGCACCTGCCGAGCTTATCCGCCTTGGCTATCATGCCGGCTTTGGCGACCAAGGTCAGCAGGGCTTCGGCTGCTGCAAAATAAAGAAGTAAACCTTCCCCTCAGTCAGTAATCCTTTCACAGGTTAATAGCCTGCGGCCTGCCCGTCCTTCCTGGATTCGGAAGCCCCGTAATAGACCTTGTTTACAGAGTCCCACATAATGGCCTGGTAGCCGCCGTAAGGCCCGGAAGCCCATTGAATGCGGTGCCCTTTTTCCAACAGCTCCCTGATGGTTTCATAAGTAAACCCCGACTCCAGGTTCACGATGCCACCGTCGGTCATTTGCTGGCCGGTGGGTTCGGACGAGCCCCGGTGGTGAATTCTTGGTGCGTCCCCGGCTTCCTGCAGGTTCATGCCAAAATCGATCATGTTGATCACGATCTGCGCATGCCCCTGGGGTTGCATGGCCCCGCCCATCACGCCAAAGCTCATGAACGGTTCACCACCCCTGGTGATAAACCCCGGTATGATGGTATGAAAAGGCCTTTTGCCCGGCTCGTAGGTGTTGAAATGCCCTTCTTCAAGGGTAAATCCTTCTCCCCGGTTTTGCAGCACAAAGCCCAGTCCGGGAGGGGTCATCCCGCTGCCCATGCCCCGGTAGTTGCTTTGGATGAGCGACACCATATTCCCGTTTTGATCGGCCACGGTCAGGTAAATGGTGTTGGGCGATTCCTCCAGGCCGGGAGCGTATTGGCGGGAAGCCCTTTCAGGATCGATCAGTTTTCGCCTTTCTGCAGCATACTCTTTAGAAATGAGTTTTTCTACAGGCACCGGGCTGAAGTCCATATCGGCATAATATTGCGCCCGGTCTTCAAAAGCCAGTTTTTTGGCTTCCACGAACAGGTGGATGTATTCGGGGCTGTACAGCCCTTTGGAAGCAATGTCGTAGCCTTCCAGGATGTTGAGGATCTGCAGGGTGGCGATGCCCTGTCCGTTGGGTGGCAGCTGCCAAACGTCATACCCCCGGTAATTGGCGGAAACCGGCTCCACCCATTCACCCTGGTGGGCGGCCATGTCCTCATAGTTGAGGAAGCCCCCGTTTTCCCGGATATACGTTTCGATGGTGCGGGCGATGTCCCCTTTGTAAAAGGCATCCCTGCCTTCCCTTGCAAGGGTTTCATAAGTGCCGGCCAGGTATGGATTGCGGAAAATCTCTCCTTTTTCGGGCATGCGGCCATCGGGCATATAGGTTTCTTTAAAGTTGGGAAAGCCTTCCAGGATGGGTGCCGATCGCTGAAGGTAATAGGCGATGAGCTCAGTTACCGGGAAGCCTTCACGGGCGTAGTCGATGGCCGGCTGCAGGAT
>SKVW01000159.1 GCA_007129255.1 Bacteroidales bacterium | reverse complement strand
TGGTGGCGAATGGGGAACAACCGTAAACAGGCAACTCACACTGTCAGATGATACGGTGGTCGACGATCTCTGGGGTTACCTTGATTATCCTGATGTAATAGAAGTATCTACCCTGGCCGACCTCCGGACAATGCCCCTGGGCGAAACCATCTACCGCTATATCGGTGAGGCCGTGATTGTGGCAATGGATGACTTTCAAAACCGGAAATACATTCAGGATGAAACCGCAGCCATATTTATCAATGATCAGCCCGGCAATATTACTACCCTGTATGAGCTTTATGATGTGATCACCCATGTTACGGGTCAGATCGAGGTTGTGAATAATATGGTCAGGTTTCTTCCCACCGAAAATGCACCCGAAGCATTGGCCAACACACCTGTAGAACCCTATCTGTTTACACTTGATGGTGTAACCACGGATGATCAGGCCAAACTCATTAAGTTTAGTAATGTTACATTCCAGGATATTGAAGCTGGTCAGGTTTTTGTCAACGCGCAAAGCTACACCATTACTGATGGAAACCATATTTTTGTGGTAAGAACACATTTCTGGGATGTGGATTATATAGGTGAGGAGATACCCCACGAAGCGGTAAATATAACCGGTGTGGTAAGCCAGTTTCATGAAGAAATGCAAATCACCCCGCGCTTTGCTGCGGATATTGAGGAGGATTCTGATCCTGACCCCTGCCCGCCTCCCGACTGGGAGCCTGTTGCCGGTATGCAATATAGCATGCAGCTTGCTGCCCATCTTTATCTTAATGAGGAGGTATCCTTTAACCCCAATGACATTCTCGGCGCCTTTGTGGATGGAGAATGCCGTGGCGTGGCATCCCCGGATCCCGATCAGAATGGCCTGGTATTTATGAGTATCGGATCAAATGAAATATCCGGCGAAATTGTGGATTTGATCATCTGGGATTCGGAAAATTGCGAACCCTGCCAGACCTGGCAGACACTTGAATTTGAACACCTGGCCCAGATTGGTGATCCCGGCAATCCATACATCGTGGAATGCAAAGGCTTTCTGGAACTGAGTATTAACCTTGGTCAGGGCTTCACCTGGTTCAGCGTTAATATTGACCCGGGAAGCATGATGGTGAGCGATCTGATGTCCGGGTTATCTCCCTGTGAGAATGACCGGATAATAGGCCAAACCTCCTACGCAATATATTTTAATGGCATCTGGATGGGCAGCCTGCAGGAGATAAATCCGGAGGACGGATATGTCATGGATCTTTGCAGCACACAGGAGCTTTATCTTTTAGGGGCTCCGGCACCATCCATGCCTTTGAACATATCGCAGGGGTACCAATGGATAGGATATATCCCACAGCAATGCCTGCCGGTAAATACCGCATTGGGGAACCTCGTTCCCGTACCGGAAGAGAACGACCGCCTGATAGGGCAAACAAGCTTTGCAATGTATCATGGGGGCCTATGGCTTGGCTCCTTAACAAACTTATGCCCGGGAGTGGGCTATGTGTCTGCATTAACCCATTCATCCATTCTTCAGTATCCTGATGAATCGAAATGCGCCATTAGCCCCGACATCCCTTATGCATCCCTTATGGATGATGAGAACCATGGTGTGGTAAGCCATATGGAGCATACCATGAACATCGTTGGAAAACTTGTTGACCCGGAAGGTTTCATCACACACAATGAAAATAACCTGATCATTGCCCTTTCGGGGAATGAAAGAAGGGGGTCTGCCAGGCCCGTGGCCAGCCATGATGGTCTGATCTTTCTGAGTATTGCGTCCAATATTTATGAAGGAGAGCAAATAAGATTCATGGCATGGAGCGATGAGCTGCAGCAGCTTATCGGGATCAATGAAACATTGACTTTCGAATCCCTCAGCCTGGAAGGTAACCCGGCTGTTCCCTTCCTGTTTACAATGTCAGAACCCCTTGGAGTGGAACCGGAAGGAGCTTATCTGCCATTCATTGGAGAACCGTATCCCAATCCCGCGCTTAACAGGTTGAATATTCCCTATTTCCTTAACGAACCCGGGGAAATAACCCTGCAACTGCACAACAGCTACGGGCAGCGGGTATACAATGCAGCCCTGAGACAGGAAACCCGTGGAGAGCACAACTGGGTAATGGAAAAAATGAATTTACCCAGCGGGGTATACTTTTATAAGATTGAACTGACTTCCCGGGATAAAACCATTCATAAAAGCGGAATGCTGGTTATAATGGAATAACAAAACAAACAGGAAACAATCACTGGCGGTCTTGTTTGGGCAAGGCCGCCAGTTTTATTAAACCCTTTCTCATAAGGTTTATGCCTCACCGGCAGGTCGATGTGAGCAGCAGGCACTAACCTGTTTTAATTTATTAAACGATCAGGACTCCCCAAACTTCCCGGGCAGGGGTGTAAGATTTTTGTATGCAGGTGATATCCGGATAGCCCCTAAAAATTAGCTAAAAAAAACCACTTACAACATAAAAAGCTGTAAGTGGTTTATATTTTTTGGGCGTGGTACCACCCGGAATCGAACCAGGGACACACGGATTTTCAGTCCGTTGCTCTACCAACTGAGCTATGGTACCTTGCCTTTCGACTTTGCAAATTTAGTTAAACATTTTTAAATCACAACAAGTTTTTATTTAAATAACCGGCGGCAAGGGATTTTTTTCTACTTTTGTGTCTCATTTTCAATGCAAAATAATTGGGATTAATTTCCGTTTTCATAGGCAAACTTTTTTGCCTGCCGTTTGCCCGCCACAAATGCACCACAGTAAAAACCGGCAAGAAATTTTTCTTGCATTATGAAACTCTTTTGGGTTTATGAACCTGGTTATTGATATAGGCAACACCCTGGTGAAAGCGGCCCTTTTTCAGGAAGGAGAGATCAAAGCGCAAAAGACCTCGGCCAACCTGGACATGGTTGAATCCATGATCGGGGAAGTGCAGGGCTCCTTAAATGCCGCCATTATAAGTGCGGTACGGGACATCCCACAGGAACTGGCTTTTTTAAAAAACCGGGATCTGTTTTATCTGGAGGCGTCTTATGCCACCCCGACCCCTGTAAAGAATCTTTACGCAAGTCCGGAAACATTGGGCATGGATCGTTTGGCGGCAAGCATTGGGGGACATCATTTTTTTCCCGGAAAGCAATTATTGGTGATCAGCGCAGGCACCTGCCTCACCTACGACCGGGTAACAGAAGCCGGAGAATATCTGGGTGGAGCCATTTCGCCCGGCATGCAGATGCGCTTTAAGGCCCTGAATACCTTTACGGGCCGCCTGCCTTTGGTTAAAGCAGAAAGCCAAAATGTTTCCCTTGTCGGGGAAACCACGCAAAAATCAATTCTTTCGGGAGTTATCAACGGAATGGTTGCAGAAATCGACGGAACCATCGACCAATACAAAAAACAACACAAAGACATTCAAATCATTTTCAGCGGAGGCGACATATTTTTTTTTGACAAAATGCTAAAAAATAGGATATTTGCAATCGAAAATATTGTTTTGCACGGACTGAATCAAATCCTTGAATATAATGCACAACACCATAGCAATTAAGCCGGTTAAACTTTTTTTAAGTGTTATCAGCCTGTTTTTTATACTCTCGGCAGTTAACGCACAAAACCGCATCAACAGCCCTTATTCGTTATATGGTGTTGGTGAGTTACGGCTCAATCAAAACTTCAGCAACATGGGCATGGGAGGCATAGGGGTTGCTTATCGCAGCAACCGGACCATAAATGAAGTAAACCCGGCAGCCTATACCCGCCTGGACACCACTTCTTTTGTTTTTGAAGCCACGCTTTTTTCCCTCTTTGCCGAGCAACAAACCCTTGAACAAAGCCAGCAATCGAATTACACCAGCCTGGGAAGTCTTTCCTTTGGCTTTCCTGTCACCAAATGGTGGGCTTTTGGTTTTGGCCTGAAGCCTTTCAGCTCGGTTGGTTACCAGGTCAGCGATGCGTCCTTTGATGAGCAGTATGGCAACATTGATTACCTGTATGAAGGAATGGGCGGCATCAACCAGGTTTTTATGGGGACCGCCGTCGAACCCCTTCGTGGATTAAGCTTCGGGGTGAATGCCTCTTATTTGTTCGGAAACCTCGATCATCACACCACGGTTTCATCAGATTCGGCCGGGTTTTTCCAAACCAGTATGATCAACAACAACCAGGTAAATGGCTGGCATATGGCATTGGGGGTGCAGTACGAGCATCGTTTTAGCGAGCAACGTTCCCTTACGCTGGGTGCCATTTATGGAAATGAAGCCGGCATCAATGCCGAAAAAAATGAGATCATCCGCAGGCTGTTGCCCGGAGTAACCCGTTATGATACAATCCGGCAAACAGAAGTAGCTTCCGGAAAGCTTACCATTCCCTCTTATTATGGAGC
>SKVW01000049.1 GCA_007129255.1 Bacteroidales bacterium | reverse complement strand
GAAGTGCAGGCACTGGAGCGTTCTATCCGCAAGCTAACTGAGGAGATTTCCACCCGGGAAGATTATAATTCTGAAGACTATCAGCAGCTTACCCAAAAGCTGGCAGAGGCCAACGAAAGATACGATATGCTAGGAGGCCCCACCCAGCTGGCAAGGGCAGAAAAAGTGCTTCTGGGCCTGGGTTTTGAACGCAAAGACCTGCACCGCCCCATGCAGGAGTTCAGCGGGGGTTGGCAAATGCGGGTGGAGCTGGCCAAGATCCTGCTTCAAACTCCCGACCTTTTGCTGCTGGACGAGCCCACAAACCACCTGGATATCGAATCCATCCAATGGCTGGAAACCTTCTTACAGGATTATCCCGGTGCAGTAATGCTGGTATCGCATGACCGGGCTTTTCTTGACAACATCACCAACCGCACCATTGAAATCACCCTGGGAAAGAGCTATGATTACAAGGCTTGCTACTCGGATTATGAATTGTTGCGGGAAGAACGCATGGAAAAGGAAATAGCAGCCTTTAACAACCAGCAAAGGGAAATTGCACAGATTGAACGGTTTATCACCCGCTTCAGGGCCAAGGCCACCAAAGCCCGGCAGGTGCAATCAAGGGTAAAACTTCTGGAAAAAATGGAAAAGGTAGCGGTTGAGGAAACCGACAACAGCGCCATCCATTTTCGTTTCCCGGAAGCTCCCCCCTCCGGGAAAGTTGCCCTGGAAGCAAAGAATGTTTCCAAAAGCTATGGTGAGAAAAAAGTGCTTTCCAGCCTTGACTTCCTGGTGGCCAAGGGAGAAAGGATTGCCTTTGTAGGCCGTAACGGGGAAGGCAAAACCACCCTTTCGCGGGTCATCATTGGGGAGTTACCCCATGAAGGGGAGTTGAATACCGGCCACAATGTTAAAATCGGTTATTACGCCCAGAACCAGTCAGAGTATCTTGATCCTGAAAAAACCGTATTTCAGACTTTGGATGATGTGGCAACCGGTGAAGTAAGAAAACAGGTCCGCAACATCCTTGGAGGTTTTTTGTTTGGTGGGGAAGAAGTGGACAAAAAAGTGAAGGTTTTATCCGGAGGAGAAAAATCCCGCCTGGCCATTGCCAAACTTTTGCTGGAGCCCGCTAACCTGCTCATCCTTGACGAGCCCACCAACCACCTGGACATGCGTTCCAAAGACATCCTTAAAAGCGCTTTGCTGCAATTTTCCGGTACCATCATCGTGGTATCCCACGACCGGGATTTTTTGCAGGGGCTTACCAACAAGGTGTTTGAATTTCGCAACCGCCGCATCAGGGAGTTCATCGGGGATATTTACGATTTTATTGATGCCCGGAAAATTGAAACCCTTACCCAGTTAGAAGCAAAACAGAAGCAAGAAGCCAAAAACAATAAAGAAACCGTTTCCGTCAGCAAGAAAACCTGGGAACAGAAAAAAAACCTGGAACGGGAATTAAGAAAGTTGAAAAACCGCATTGAAAAATGCGAGTCGGAAATGGAAAACCTGGAAAAGGAAATCAGAAAAGTGGAAGCCGTAATCTCCAATCCTGAGAAAAACCCTGATCTTGCAGGTTCCAATGAGATCTTTGAAAAATACAATGAATTAAAAAAACAATTGGAAAAACAGGAAAGTTTATGGGAGGAGTTGCATGAAAAATTGGAAAGGCTGGAGAAACAGGAAAAATAATGCCGGAGAATTGGCTCCTGTCTATATTTTTACAATTTTATTCTTTATGGCATAGACCACCAGCCCGGCGGTAGTGGAAATTTTCAGCTTTTTCATGATATTGGATTTGTGCGCCTCCACAGTACGCACACTGATGCAGAAATTGTCGGCCATTTGCTGATTGCTCATGCCTTCGGTAATGGCACCGAGAATTTCCGTTTCCCGGTCGGTAAGCCGGTGGTTAAGTCCGTCTCTTCGGTTTTTATTTTTAAGGAAGTTTTCAATTAAAATTTCCGAAACAAATCCTTTGCTGTAGTGCTCGCCTTTCATAACAGTGCGAATGGCTTCAATTAACTGGCCGGGCTTGAAGTTTTTTGGCACAAAAGCCATGGCCCCTGCTTCAAAACCGCTTACAATAAACTCTTCACTAACCAGGGCAGAATGCAGCACAACTTTTGTTTCGGGAAAATCATGGGTAATTTTCCGGGTTAAGATAATCCCATCCATACCGGGCATGGATATATCAAGGATGATCACATCCGGTCGCAGGTCCGACGTTTTTTGAAATGCCTCATCACCATCCTTGGCAATTCCCATCAGCTTAACATCCGGCACCTTTGAAAAAACCTGCCGGATGGCAAGAACAATCAAATCATGATCATCAACAACCAGTACTTTTATTTTATTCATCAAATTAATAAAAATAAAATCTTAAATAATTTTTTCGACTAAAATTATTTATTCATAAAACAAAAGTAAGAATAAATACTTTAAAAAAGAAAAAAGTGATGTTTTAAAGAAAAAAACAAACATTATTCGTACCGCAAAGACTCTATCGGATCAAGATTTGCTGCTTTGGAAGCAGGATAAAAACCCGCAATCAGGCCCACGGCAAAGCATACCGCTATTCCTGAAATGATCCATGCCCATGGGATGATAAACGGACTGCCGACAATCACAGATATTAAATTACCTATTAAAACCCCAAGGATAATCCCCAGAATCCCTCCCAGTTGACAAATAACGATGGCTTCTGACAAAAACTGTTGTTTAATGATCCTTTTGGTGGCACCCAGGGCTTTCCTGATACCAATCTCCTGGGTTCTTTCGGTTACGGATACCAACATGATGTTCATCAGTCCAATGGCAGCCCCAACCAGGGTGATCAACCCGATAAAGGTAGCGGCCATGGTTACATACCGGATATTTTCTATCAGTGCCTGGGCAATGTTGTCGCTTTTGGCCACATCAAAGTTGTTCCGGTCGCCTGAGCGCACCCCCCTGATAATCCGAAAAAGTCCGGTAGCCTCTCCAATGCCCGGTTCCAGATCTTCCAGGCGGTTGGTGCTGACATTTATGGAATAATTCATATTGGGGCGTGAATAGTTTTTCCTGGCTGTTAAAAGGGGAATGATGCATCTCAGGTCTTCAGAAAAGCCGAAGGCTGACCCTTTTTCTTTTAACACGCCGATAACCTGGTAGCGGGCGTTTCCAATGGTAATAAACTCACCAACCGGTTGAGTTTCTCCCGGAAAAAGGGTTTCCTTTATTTCGCTGCCGATGACCACCACATTGGCCCCAAATTGCAGCTCAGTGGATGAGAAATTCCGGCCGTCGGTTATTTCATTGCCAGTGGTAACCAAAAAGTTTTCATCGCTGCCAACAACTGAAACGTTGGGATTGGTCTCGCGCGAGCGGTACCTTACGGTTGTGGCCCCGGTGCCAAAAACGGAAACAGAAACAGAAGCGGGAA
Organism: Bacteroidales bacterium; assembly: GCA_007129255.1. Lineage (GTDB taxonomy): Bacteria > Bacteroidota > Bacteroidia > Bacteroidales > UBA7960 > PUML01. Next base: position 11,947 of record SKVW01000049.1, on the reverse strand, counting down.
AATCAAAGCGGTCTTTAAAAGCCACTGCCTCGGCAAAAGTAATGCGGGGATAAGTCTGGGCAGGACCTCCTCCCTGCTGAATACGCATTTCGCGGTTTCTAATGGAAAAGCTGTTGGCACCCAGCCTGGAAAAATTATCGGTAATGGAGCCTCTGATGGAATCAATTGCCGTGAGGATTCCCACCAAAGCCATAATGCCAAAGGCAATGATCATTACCGTAAGGGCTGTGCGGAGCAGATGGCTCCGTATAGAACCTAAAGAAACCTTTAAATTCTCAAAAAAAACAGCTTTCTGAAACATTTTCCCGGAAAAAATTAAAGTTTACTCCCAAATGCCAGGTCACCGGCATCCCCAAGCCCGGGCACAATATAAGCTTTGGCTGTCAACTCATCATCTATGGCCCCAAGCCAAACCGTAAAATCATCATTCAACAGGTGCTTTTTCATGTATTCAAGCCCCTGTACACTGGCAACCACTGAAACGATATGGGTATGGGCAGGTTTCCCCTTTTGAATCAATTCTTTATAGGCAAGCACCATGGAGGAGCCGGTAGCCAGCATGGGGTCACTGATAACCAAAACCTTATCCTCAAGTGAAGGGCAGGAAGTATATTCTATCTGGATGTCAAACCGGCCGTTTTTATGATGTTTACGAAAAGCCGAAATAAAGGCATTTTCAGCCTGGTCAAAAAAATTCAGGATCCCCTGATGCAAAGGAAGACCCGCACGTAAGATGGTTGAAATAACCGGCTGGCTTTTCAGCACTTCACACTCGGCCACTCCCAGAGAGGTGATCACCTCCTTTTTTTCCCACTCCAGTGTTTTGCTGATCTCGTAAGCAAAAATTTCACCCAATCGTTCCATATTTCTTCTGAATCGAAGAGGATCCTTTTGAATTTCCTGGTCACGGACTTCAGCAATGTATTGATTGATCAGTGAACTGTTTTTACCCAAAAGATGAATCATTTTGCTGCAGGTTTGAAAGGTTTTGGAATTATGAAAGACTTTCGAAGATTTTGATAGACGTTAACCATGGGTTTAATGATTCCAGGCAAACGGTTTATTTTCATTTGTAAAAATACACATTCTTTTGATCCGAACCCCCTGTAAAATCTTGCAAGATTTGGAATGGAAGACCCTTCAAAGTCCAGGATCAGCTCACTTTCTGCATGTTCGCGAATAAAATCATCAACCAACAAAGCCATGGCCCCATTTTCCCTTGCCTGGGGGGTAGCCCCGGAAAAAAGGAAAACCGCTTTTTTGTGGCTCCGGAAAAAAATGATCCCTGCACAAAAATTGTTTTCCTGTGAATAAGCACTGCGAATACTTACCATTCCCCTGTGCAAGCCAGCATAGGTCAAGTGTTTTAGCACATTGTAATCCTGATATGAAAAAGCATCAATTTTCCGGCCCCTGTTTTTTCTGAAAACATTGATAATTTCTTCAGGCTTGCCATGAGGGGTAATAAACACCCCTTTTTTTACTGCTTTTTTAATGTTTCTCAAGGTGTTTTTGCTGTATTGTTTTTTTAGCACTTCATAAGGGGAGATCATATCCAGCTCGTAGGTAATCCTTTTTCCCAGGTGAAAGTTTTCAGACTCCTGCAATTGGTTGTAAGTGTTGAGCTGATAATCAATGAACCGGAAATGATCAGGAATAGCCTTAACAAACCTAAGGGTAACTTCGCCCGAAAGACTGTAGGTGCTGAAAACACCCAGTTGCTGGATAAAAAAAGGCTGATAGACGTAATGAATGCCAAACTTCTTGCGTCGGGGTAAAGGCATTACAGCGCGGTAATCATCCTCCACCAGGGCATCCCATGGGGTAGCGGTCATATCCAGGTACCAGGAATAGGCATAGAAAATGCCATTTACCGCCCGGTCAATGCAATCGTCCCATTTCTCAAAATCAATCTGATCGTGTGTAAGATAACGTATCATACATTCTTTTGTGCTTTCTCAGCACCCATTTTCAACATTTTTTCATAAACCTTTCGCCAGCCTTTCCAATGCCCTCTTTCACACAGAGACTGGTTGTGCCAGAGGGGGATAAACGTCCCGTTAACTTCCTTCACCTCTTCCATCAGGTTTTTTATTTCTTCCTGGGCTTCTTTAGGGGAAAGCTGAAGATATTCGCATAAAGTGCCGTCCATTACAACAAACGGAAATACCTTTAAGTTCGTTACCGTTTCCTGCTCCAGGTCATAAAAGTAAAAGGGACTGGCTATTCCTGCCCTGAAGCCGGGAAAGGAAGCAAAACCCATGGAAAAATCATGGGTAATATTGTTCCTGATCAGTTCTTTATAGGTTCCGGGAAATTCCAGCATCAGGTAATGCTGTCTGGAGTGGGTAATTTGCCGGTGCAAAAGCCCGGATAAGCGCATGATCTCTTCCGATAACTTTTTAGGAGAAAAATTCGAGGCAAAAGATGGATGGATTCCTAAAGCGGCGTAATCGCCAATTTTTTTTACGAGGTTTTGGAATGCCAGCGAAAAAAAACTCACGTTTTTATCCATGGGACCATATTCCCCGGAAAGGAAAAAATAATAAGCCTTTAAATCATACTTTTTGTGCAGGTTAAGTTGGTAATCATAAGTATCATAAGGGTCTTTCTTATATCCCATAATAACCTGAAAACGTTCTGAAAACTCCCTGAGCTCAAACCTGGAAAGGGACCGGATTGTCCCCAGCAGGTTTCGCAACAGCCCCCTGCCTTTATAGGAAAATGCAACATCGATGTCGTAAGAAGGGAAAAAAGAAAAGTTTAATTCCGGGAATTCCAGGAAAGGAAATTTTTTCTTTAAGGCTTTTTTTAAAAGCAAGGCATAATGATTTACCACCGGTTTATTAATAAACCCATTTTGGTATGCATAGCTTTCGCGGGCTTCGAAACGGCCAAACCGGTCTTTTTTAAAAGGAAGGTATTCTTCGTAGCGGCTCACCAAATAAAAAGCTGCCGAGAAAGGATCAAACCCCATATTGCATTGAATGCCTGCAGCAGGAAAAAGGAAGGGAAAGCCATCCCGGTATTGAAACCGGGGGCGAAAGACAATAACTCCCTGCTGACTTAAAAACCCGGAAGGCTCAATGTAAAATTCCTCAACGGGAAAAGGACTACTGCTATAATTGACCCTGCCGCCACGATAATTGAAATACTCATCGCTGTTTGTGGTAATTTTGTATTCAACGCCCATCAACCCTTCAAAGAAAAGGCCAAGGCTGTATTTAATCCTGCTGCTAAGCTTACTGCAGTATATCAGTATCATTACAAACGACTTAAGACCCTGTAAAGTTAAAGGTAAATTTGTTATTTGCGAAGCCCCAAAAGGTATAGGGAAGTAAAAAAACCCTACAACAACCCTTCATCGGCAAAGCTGAAATAGCCGTCATTTCCAATAATTAAGTGGTCCAAAACCGGCAGGTCAAGAAAGACACCCGATTCTTTGCATTTTTTTGTTATGCGAATGTCGTTTTCACTAGGCTTGATCAGACCACTTGGATGGTTATGGCACAAAATAATGGAAGAAGCATTGTCTTCCAGGGCCAGTTTAAAGATTTTTTTGGGATCTGCCACCGTGCCCGCAACCCCCCCCTCGCTGATGCATAACGTTCTTTTCACCATATTGCCCCGGTTCATGGTTATGATCCAGAATTCTTCATAGGAAATGTCGCCAATAAGGGGGTGCATTAACTCATAAGCTTCCCGGCTTGATGAAATGCTTTTGCGCTGCAAACCTTCGCTATGTCTTCTGCGCCGGCCCAGCTCCAGGGCAGCAACAATATTTATGGCTTTGGCATAACCGATACCCTTGAAACGTAACAGATCATTTACAGATAGTTTTGAAAGTTCGGAAAGATTGTTGGAGACACTGCCCAGAATCCTTTTGGAAAGATCAACGGCAGATTCGTTGGCAGAGCCTGAACCAATAATAATGGCCAGTAGTTCCGCATCGGTCAGCGCCTTTTTACTTTTTGCCAGCAACTTCTCCCTCGGCCTGTCATCTTCTGCCCAGCTTTTTATCCCTTTTACCGGACTCGGCTCATCAAGGCTTTTGTTTTTCATCGATTTTTTTATTGCCCTGAACGAATTTACAAAAAATCCCGGTAAAAAAAAGACCCCCTGAAATTCAGAAGGTCTTTCTGTAGCCCGTAGGGGATTCGAACCCCTGTTACCAGGATGAAAACCTGGCGTCCTAACCCCTAGACGAACGGGCCTTTAACAATGCGCAGCAAAGGTAAAAAGATTTTATTTTTTTCCAAAAAAATTGCAATCCCCAATTTTTGCCTGCGTAAGCCGCTATTGAAGCTGGTTTACGTGCCTGGTAAGGCTCGACTTCAAATTGGCAGCTTTATTTTTATGGATTATTTTTCTTTTTGCTAGTTTATCAACCAAAGCAACTACCTGGGGAAGCTTTTCCACAGCTTCTTTTTTATCGGCAGCACTTCTGAGTTTTCTTACCGCGCTGCGGGTTGTTTTTCCATAATAACGATTCCTAAGCCTTTTGGCATTATTGGAACGGATTCTTTTTTTTGCTGACTGATGATTGGCCATAATAAACCTCGATTACATTAACATATTTAGCGTTAGTAGCCCGTAGGGGAATCGAACCCCTGTTACCAGGATGAAAACCTGGCGTCCTAACCCCTAGACGAACGGGCCGGCATTTCCCGAAAAAAAGGAGTGCAAATGTAAAACATTTTTATCATTTGGCAAAACCACCTTTGTTTTTTTCTGGTTTTTTTAATTTCCCGGTTAATAAACCTAATTCTTTTCACCTATTATCATATTTTTTTTCAACAAATGTGATTTGAATCCAAATTTGTCTTTATTTTGCAAACTGACTTTAAAGTCAATACCAACCGGAGCTTACCCCGGCAATCGATAAAAATAACGCTTCTTTTTTTTAAAAAATTTGCGATGTTTGGCACGTAATAACCGGAAACCTTAATAAAACAAATAACGTAAACACAATCATTATAAAACCTTTTTTTTATATTTGTATTATTAAACCGCGTTATTTGCAATAAACCTGAATTAAAAATCAAAACGACAGATTAACCAAATACAAGAGAAAATTATGAAAAGTATCAACTTTAAGATTTTGGGATTAATGCTCATTACCTTGGCAGTATTGAGCAGCTGTGGTGTCAACCGGATGGTGAGAAACTACGATGAGGGTGTAAGATACACCCCCGAAACCAATCCCCTGGAAAATCATGGTGGGCAGGTTGCCGCCAACGTTGAGGGAACCATTGAAGAAGGTTATTTCCTGCGCAGAGCCATGCTTGAATTCACCCCCGTTTTGAAATACGAAGGTGGTGAAAAAGAACTTGAAACCATTACCCTGCGTGGATCAAGAACCACAGCAGAAGGTATAATGGTTACTCGTGATCAGGGAACTACCTTCAGCATGGAAAACATTTTTGATTATCAACCCGAAATGAAAGCCTCAGAGCTTTACATCCGGGGCAGGGTTTATCGTGAAGGCCGTGAAGACCGCGCCACCACATTACCCGAAAGGAAGGTTGCTGATGGTATTATCATCACTTCCCAGAGGGTAAAAAAAGATGAGGACATCTCCCTTGCTCCCCACGGGTACGAAAAGGAAACTATCGTAACTGAAAAAGCCAACATTTACTTTGCTTACATGCGCCACAACCTCAACTGGAGGCTGGACCTTAATCAGCAAGAAGAAGCCAGGGAAAAACTGGAAAACTTTAAAGACTTCGTAAACAAGGGCTGGAAGATCCATAGTATGGAAGTAAACGCCTGGGCATCACCCGAAGGAGAAGTAGCCCTTAACGACAGGCTTTCTGAAAACCGTGCAGAAACTGCCCGCAGGTATTTTGAAGGCTTGTTGGAAGAGCGTAAAAAGAAAATGGAAGAAGAGAAACCTGAAATGAGGCAAGCCAGGGATGAAGAGCCGGAACTGCAGTTACAAAGAGACATCAATATTTCTGCCAAAGGCGAGGACTTCGAAGGTTTCATGGAAAAGCTTCAGGCTTCTGACCTTCCTGACAAGCAAGCCATTGCCAACGTTATCAACTCCCAGCTTGGACCCGCTGAAAGGGAAAGAAGGATTAAGGACATGACGCTGATCTATGAGGAAATTGAAAAAATCCTTGAGCCCCTGCGTAGGGCAGAAATGATTTTCAGAGCCTATGAGCCTAAGCGAACCGATGAAGAAATTGCCAACCTTGCCACTGAAAACCCAGCCGAGCTTGACTTGAATGAATTACTCTATGCTGCAACCCTTACTGAAGACATGGAAACCAAGCTGACCATTTACAAATCAGTACAGGAACTTCATCCCAGGTGTTACAGGGGCTTTAACAACGCAGCCTATGTTTACCTGAAGCAAGGTGATGCCGAAGCCGCTGCCAGAAATCTTGAAAGAGCCAATCAGCTTGCCCCCGGCAACGGACATGTTCAAAACAATCTTGGCGTGGTCGCCGCCTGGGAAAGGGATATCGAAAATGCAAAAGCCCTTTATGAGGCAGCTATCGGACAAGGTGTTGACGCTCAGTACAACATCGGTAACCTCATGATACTGGAAGGTGACTACCAGGCCGCCTTGTCATCCTATGCAGGACGGACCTGTACCCATAATGTAGCATTGGCACAGCTGATGACCGAAAACAAAGACGGCGCCATGAACAACCTGAACTGCGCTCCGGAATCAGCAGCTGTTTCCTACCTGAAAGCAATCATCGGAGCACGCCAGAACAACACCAGCCTGCTTTATGAAAACCTCAGGAGAGCGGTTGAACTGGATGAAGAATATGCTGAAATTGCCGCAGAAGATCGCGAATTCATTCAGTACTTCAACCAGGGAGAATTCCAGGAAATCGTTAGATAATATACTATTCTCAAACAAAAAAAAAGGGTGGCTCTGTATTGGGCTGCCCTTTTTTTGTGAGGGGGTTTTAAGGAAGTTTCACTCGGTTCATCCCAACAGGATATTCTTTATTAATGCTCTCCAATATCATATTAAAATGTTCGGGGTAAGCAACAAAGTCAAGGTTGTTTACATCAATGAGCAATATACGAAGGTGGGGCTGCTGCTTAAGGTAGTTAAGATAGCTGTCCTGGATTTTTTCCAGGTATTCATCCGGGATTTTTTGCTCATATTCCCTTCCTCTTTTTTTTATGTTGTGCTGCAGCTTTTGCGTGCTTACATACAAATGGACCAACAAGTCTGGTCTTGGGAGGTTGGCATTCATAATATTGAAAAGCTTTATAAAAAGCTGGTATTCATCTTCACCCAGGGTTTTCCTTGCAAAAATCAGGGATTTATTCAGGAAGTAATCCGAAATGGTAAAATTCGAAAACAGTTCCTGCCGGGCAAGTTCCGTGCGCAATTGCTGATATCTTTCTGCCAGGAAAGATAGCTCCAGGGGGAAGGCATACTTATCAGGGTTTTCGTAAAACTTAACGAGAAAAGGGTTGTCTTCGAATTGTTCAAGGATCAGTTTACCATTGAGCTTCTCGGATATTTTTGTTGCAAGGGTCGTTTTTCCCGCCCCGATGTTTCCTTCAATGGCAATATAATTATAGCGCATCTATAAAAGTTTTAGCTTTCAAACTGTTCATGATCATCCAATGGGAAAACGTCCAGAGGATCCTCACATTCCTTCAGCAATTGACCAACCGTTTTGTTGTTGACAGGATGCATCTTGGCGGGTGCTATGTCATTAAGGGGCACCAGTGCAAACCGTCTTAAATGCATTCGTGGATGTGGTATTTGTAATTGTGGAATATCAATTACCTCATCATTAAAAAAAAGGATGTCAATATCCAGTTTCCTGGAAGTCACCTTTCCAGGCTCCCGTGTCCTCCCAAATCTGTTCTCTATATGCTGCAGCTGCCATAAAAGGGTTTCTGCCGCATATTCCGTATCTATTGCCAAAGCCTGGTTATAAAAAAAAATCCGGCTTTTCATACCCCACGGTTCTGTGCGGTACAATAAGCTTTCACAGCAAATTTTCCCTGCTTTTTTTTCAATCAAATTCCGGGCCTTTCGAAATGTTTCGGGCACTTTCCCCATATTGCCTCCCAGAAGTAAATATGCCCGGTTCATTCCCCAATTTCCGTTAAAAGAATTAATTCAGCAAAATTCATCAAAAAAAATGTGATCGCAAAATGTAAATTTTATAATCCCAAAACGGCTATTATTCTGGTTAATTTGCTAATATTGCATAATCTTTTATCCATTTAGTAACAAATAACATCAACAAAACCATGAAACAGTTCTTTAAGTTTATGTTCGCCTCCATGCTGGGGTTCTTTCTGACCTTTGTCATTATCTTTTTCATTATGGTCGGGGTAATCGCCTCCATTGCGAGCTTTTCACGAAAAGAGGTGGTGGAGGTCGAAAAACAATCGGTTCTTCATTTAACCCTGGAAAGAGAAATCGTTGACCGGGGCGGAAGAAGCCCTTTTGAGTCCTTTGATTTTATGTCATTTTCCCCAACAACAACCATTGGATTGAATGACCTTATCAACAACCTGAAAAAGGCTAAAGAAGATGAAAACATTGAGGGTGTTTTTCTGGATCTTACTTTTGTAAATGCGGGTTGGAGTTCCATTGACGAAATAAGGCAAGCCATTGAAGACTTTAAGGAATCCGGAAAGTTTGTTATTAGTTACGGAGATAGCTACACCCAAAACGCCTATTACCTGGCCACGGTGGCCGATGAAATTTATCTTCATCCTGAGGGAATTGTTGATTTTCGGGGAATTAATGCGGAAATGTTTTTTCTGAAAAACATGTTAGACCGCCTGGGAATTGATCCCCAGATCATCCGGCATGGCGAATACAAAAGTGCCGGAGAAATGTTTAACCAGGAAAGGATGAGCCCTGAAAACCGGGAACAGGTAACCAGCTACATCAATAGCATCTGGAATAACATAATGGCTGATATTGCCAAATCAAGAGGATTGTCCGTAAACCATCTCAACCAGGTTGCCAATGAGTTGCTTACCCGTACTTCAGAATTGTCCCTTGAGTGGGATATGATCGATGGCATTATGTACCGGGATGAAATACTGGATGAGATCAGAACGCGCATCGGGATCGACCTCCAGGATGATATTAATTTTGTTTCCTTGTCGCAATACGAGCGGGCCCCCCGCCCCAAATCAATGGAAAGGCCACGTACCCGTGATAAAATTGCCGTAGTATACGGGATGGGAAACATCCTGCCCGGAAGCGGAAGTGAAACGAGCATTGGCTCTGATCGCATTGCCGGGGCCATCCGCGAAGCCCGCAAAGACACCACGGTAAAAGCCATTGTATTTCGGATCAACTCGCCCGGGGGGAGCGCATTGGCATCAGATGTGATTTTAAGGGAAGTTGAGCTCGCTTCCCGTGAAAAGCCGGTAATTGCCTCCATGGGTGATGTGGCCGCATCAGGCGGATATTACATTGCCTGCAAAGCCGACCTGATTGTTGCCAATCCCAACACCATTACCGGGTCTATTGGCGTTTTTGGGATGATCCCCAACATGCAGGACTTTTTCAACGAAAAACTGGGGATCACCTTTGACAACGTAAAAACCAATGACTTTTCCGATCTTGCCAGTGTTACCCGACCCCTGAGCCGGGCCGAAAGAGAAATCATCAAAGAAAGTATCGAAAATGTTTATGAAACCTTCATCGGTCACGTTGCCGAAGGTCGGGACATGACCACCTCCACCGTGGATGAGCTTGGGCAGGGCAGAGTGTGGAGTGGTGCTGAAGCCAGGCAGAACGGATTGATCGACGAATTTGGCGGACTGAATTTCGCCATCGAAAAAGCTGCCGAACTGGCCGAACTGGAGGTTTATCGCCTGGTTGAATACCCCAAACGAAAGGATTTTCTGGCCAGGTTAAGGCAGGATTTTGGCGGAATAAAGGAAGAACGTCTGAAAAATAAACTTGGAAGCGCTTACCACTTTTACCAGCAGGTAGACAAGGTAAATGAAATGACCGGTATTTTGATGCGCATGCCCTATGACCTGACCATTGAATAATAAAAGAATTTACCCAAGAAAAACGGGGAGCCTTAATTTCAGGTTCCCCGTTTTTTTTTGGTAAAATTAATTATCACACCTGCGGATACTTTTTCATGACCTCCACAGGCTTCATCAGCAAGTCCACATATTGTGCACGGCGATAGGCAAAGGGGTCTTTTACATTTGCCTTGGATAATTTCCCCCTGAACTCATCCAGGGTTTTGTAGCCCTTGTCATCCATCCAATTGTTGATATCCTTGAGCATGGTTTGGATATATTCTGCTTTATTCTTGTAAAGGGTACTCACAACCTGCACAGAGTCGGCTCCTGCAAGGATCATGCGCACCACATCCTCTCCTTTAAAAATTCCGGTATTGCTGCAAACACTGCCTTTAATTTCTCCGTGAAGCAGTCCTGTATAACGAAGAGGCAATCGGTAATCCCCGGCCTGGCTAAGATTGAAGGGATAATGGTGATCCTGTTTTTCAATGTCAATATCAGGCTGAAACAAACGGTTAAACAATACAAAACCATCCACGCCGGCTTTATCCATTTTATAAATCAACTCAAGGGGGTTAGAATAAAAGGGGCTGATTTTAACGCTAACGGGAATTTTAACCTTGTTTTTGACCTCCTCGAGTATGCGGATCTGTTCTTTTTCAATTTCCTGGGAAGTGGTTTTAAAGTCCCTTGGGGTGGCATAAAAATTCAATTCAAGGGCGTCGACCCCGGTTTTTTCCATCTCGGTGGCGTATTCTACCCAGGTATCGTGGTTGATACAGTTCAGGCTGCCAATGACCGGTATTTTAACCGCTTCTTTCAGTTTGGAAAGTTTATCCAGGTGCTCTTCCGGGCCGGCATGCTTGACATTGGGAAACAAGCTGATCATCTCGGCATGACGCTCGGTGTATTCCGCCAGTTCTTCTTCCATTTGCATGCTTTCCAGGTTGATTTGCTCTTCAAACAATGACTTGAACACAATGGCAGCCGCTCCCTGCTTTTCAAGCTTCGCTGCGGTATCCAGATCAAGGGTTAAATTACAAGCACCAACAATAATGGGGTTCTTTAATTCCAGACCCATATACATAGTTTTCAAATCTGCCATGTTAATCCTCCTGTTTTGGTTATTTGTGTGTTAAATTTAAAAATATAATTCCTACTTTACAACAAAAATCCAAAGGATTATGTTTTGATCAAAGAATATTTTTAAAAATTTTATCTTCATAATGTAATTCATAAAAATAAACAATAAAAATATTATCACATCATTTTATTAAACCAAAAGTTTCTCAGTTTTTGGCAAAAATTTTGTACTTTTATGCTTGTTAAGTATTGGTTTACAACCATTTAATTTAGACCAAATAAAAGAACGCTATGGAAAAGCGCAGCCGTCGTCATTTCTTAAAAACACTGCTTACAGTACCTGCGGCAAGCATTGCCCCGGGGGTTATTTTAAGTATGACTGCCAATAAAGCTAAGGCAGTAAAAAAATCTTCAACAATGAATTCGAAAAACACCGGCAACTCATTTGAGCCCTCCTACCTGGCCCTGCATAAAAATGGAGAATTAAAAGCCCGTGGAGAGGTATTGCATGATATGATGGGAAATTGCACGCTTTGCCCCAGGGAGTGTGAAACCGATCGTTTGCGGGGACTAAGGGGTGATTGTAATGCCAACGCCGACCTGGAGATATCTTCCGCTCACCCTCACTTTGGAGAGGAAAGGGAGCTTGTTGGGGAAAATGGTTCAGGAACGATTTTTTTTACGAATTGTTCTTTGCTTTGTGTTTTTTGTATTAACTACGAAATCAGCCACCTTGGTCAGGGAAGAAAATACAGCGTCAGTGAATTGGCCAATATGATGTTGTTATTGCAAAGACGTGGTTGCCACAACATCAATGTGGTTACCCCATCCCATTACGTGCCCCATATTGTGCAGGCGCTGGATGTAG
>SKVW01000198.1 GCA_007129255.1 Bacteroidales bacterium | reverse complement strand
TCTTCCGCAGGGTCGGGTTCCGGGTTGTCTTTATCACATCCGCTGATAAGTAATAGAAAAAGTGCTGTTAATAATAAAACCGGTTTTGGATTAATGGGTAATAGATTCATTTTATTTAGTTAAAGGGTTTATTGATTAAAAGCGCATAGTTAAAATGTAAGATCCAGGCGCAGTTGTTTACCGGGTAGAATTCCTTTTTTTTCCAACATTGAAAAAGTAACCCCTAGCAAGCGGATGGGCTTTTCGGGCTCGCGGTGCTGATGCAGCAGTTCGCGGGAAAGTTGAAGGATCTCTTTTTCTGTCTGCATGGGTAAAAGAAGCGTGCGGCTACGTGTAACCTGAATAAAATCGTGGTATTTGATTTTAAGGGTAATGGTCTTGCCCAATATGCCTGCTTTTACCAGCCTGCGGTAAAGCTCGCTGCAAATATCTTCCAGGGCCTGGTCAAGTTCAGTTGCGTTTAACAGGTCGGATGAAAAAGTGTTTTCGGCTCCCACCGATTTGCGGATCCTTTGCGGATCCACCTTCCTTAGATCCTCCCCACGGGCAATACTGAAAAAAAACATCCCGTGTTTTCCAAAATGTTTCCGCAACTTTTCCCTGCTGGCTTCTTTGAGCTCTTTTCCGCTATGGATGCCAAGTTTTTTAAATTTTTCTGCGGTGACCTTTCCCACCCCGAAAAATTTTTCGATGGGCAATGATTCTATAAATCCCGCTGCCTGTTCGGGTTTTATCACATACTGCCCGTTAGGCTTTTTTATATCCGAAGCGATCTTTGCCAGGAATTTGTTGTAAGAAATCCCTGCAGAAGCCTTCAATTGCAATTCTTCATCAATCCTTTTCCGTATTTCCCGGGCGATAAGGGTGGCGGAATTTTTTCCTTTTTTGGGATGGGTTACATCCAGGAAAGCCTCATCCAGTGATAGGGGCTCAACCAGGTCGGTATATTCGAAAAAAATGTCGCGGATCTTGCGAGACAGGGCCTTGTAAACTTCAAAACGCGGCTTAACAAAGATCAACTCAGGGCATTTTTTTCTGGCCAAAGCCCCGGGCATGGCAGACCGAACCCCGAATTTGCGGGCCTCATAACTGGCTGCAGCTACCACTCCGCGCCCGCTTCCTCCACCAACGGCCAGGGGTTTTTCCCTGTACTCAGGATGATCGCGTTGCTCTACTGATGCATAAAAAGCGTCCATGTCAATGTGTATGATTTTTTGGCAGGGCATGGGGTTTACGGGAAAAGTACCGGTATATCAAAAGTTTTCTGGAAGATTTTCCGAATTTTGGGTATGGAAAAAATTTTAGCGAAGGTAAGGTTTTTATTAAATATTGATCCCTGAGTTTGGCAACGGATCTTATTTGTACCCCCGAAAAACAAAAACCCCTGCAAATCAAATGATTACAGGGGCTGAATCGTAGCGGGGACGGGAGTTGAACCCGTGACCTTCGGGTTATGAATCCGACGCTCTAACCACCTGAGCTACCCCGCCGGTTAAGGTGGTGCAAAAATAGTAAACAATTTTAAAACACAAAGGGGGTTTATTTATTTTTTTGCCCGGAAACCGGGTAATTTGCCATTCGCTTTCTGTTGCGGTTTCGTAACCTGGATACCTGGGTCATCAACAAACCGGATATCACCACCATCATTCCGATGATTTTACTCAGGTCAAGCGCTTCACCAAGAATAAGAAAGGAAGAAATGGCCGTTACCACCGGTATCATGTTGGCAAAAATGGCGGTGCGGGCAATCCCAATGGAACGTACCGCCGTGGTGAAAAACATAAAGGCCAGGGTGGAGCCGAATACAGCCAGGGCAATAAGGGCCGCAACGGCTTGCCAGGATGGTCTTACCGTGATAAAGTGGCTGTAGTCCATTACCAGGAAAACCGGCAGAAAAAAAATGACACCAAGAATATTCTGTACCCCAATAATGGTAAAAGAAGAATATTTGATGGCCAGTTTTTTTAAAAAGACAATATTGATCAGGGCAGATAAAACCCCGAAAAACAAGAAGAAAACCCCAATGGGGGAGGCACTGAATCTGAATTCAAAATCGAGCACCATGATCATTACCCCTGAAAAAGAAACCAGGAATCCCAGAATGTTTATAAGGGATAACTTCTCCCGAAAAGCCACATATCCTAAAATGGGCGTGAAAACCGGGATGGTGGCAATAATCACGGCAGCAACTGTGGGGGAGGTGTGTAACAGACCAAAATTTTCGCCGATAAAAAAGCAAAATGGAGAGAAAAAAGAAAGGATCACAAAATCTTTATAGTCGCTGCGGTGAACTCTTTGCCCAAGATTTTTCACCCTGAAAATAATATACATAAGCAGGGAGGCGATGGTCAGGCGAATGAGCATCACCGTGATGGGTTTGTAATATTCAAACACCATGGTGGTCCAAACATAACTGATGCCCCAGAATAAAACCGCCATCAGGGCCAGGGAATAGATATATAATTTGCTTTGGCTCACCTTGAAAAAATTAATGCGGCAAAAATAATCATTTGCTTTCTGTTTCCCTTAAAAAAGAAACCTTTAAAGCTTCCGTAGATTTCCCTGATATAATGTGTTTTGAATATTTAAAATAAACCCATTAAAAAATAAAATCGAAATATTTTTTTGTATATTGCGGAATACAGTTTTTAAATTTCTTCGCCATGGACGGTTTGCATAAGTATACACTGGAATACAACCTAAAAACTTCGCCAAGGTTGTTGTATACCCTGATTTCAACGCCTGAGGGGCTTTCCAGGTGGTTTGCAGATGAAGTGGAGTTCGACGGGGATATTTTTCACTTTAAGTGGGAGGGATCCGAACAGACTGCCCGACTTGTAAAGCAAAAAGAAAATGAATATGTAAAGTTTTTATGGCTGGATGATTTTCACAAGGATCACATCCTGGAAATGCACATTTTATTTGAACCGGTATCTTCGGAGTTGGCTCTTATCATTACGGATTATGCAGAACCCGGCGATCTTGAACTATCCGAATTGTTGTGGAATACCCAGGTAAAACAACTTCAGCGTATTTTCAGTTCATGATCCCTGTTTTTTTTGAAACTCAGGGCATGGGTATGGAGAACCACTCTTTCACCTTCTCAACCGGGTTTTTAGGCGCCAGCTTATGACGGAATTCATTCTGGCGATTCAGGTATTCATAATCTTTTCCCCATTCTTCGTGGTTTTGATGAACCTGCCGGATTGCTTTCAGGATGTACTCCACTTCTTCATTGGTCATGGTTGGGTGTAAGGACATCCGGATCCAGCCTGGTTTATCAGACAGGTCGCCTGAATTGATCTTTTCGGTGATGATGTGTGAAAGTTCATAATCCACTTCCAGCAAAAAGTGCCCGTAAGTTCCTGCACAGGCGCATCCACCCCTTACCTGTATTCCAAAGCGGTCGCTCAGCAATTTAACCACCAGGTTGTAATGAATATGCTTAAAGTAAAAAGAGATTACGGGCAGCCGGTCCCTTACATTTTCGGCCAGAATGTTTAAGTCCGGTATTTTTGAGAGGCCGTCCATGGCCAGCTTTAGCAACTCATCCTCCCTTTTTTTAATGTTCTGGGTGCCCATCTGGTTTTTTAAGTCGATGCATAATGCGGTGCGAATGGCCTGTAAAAATCCCGGGGTGCCTCCATCTTCACGGGCTTCAATATCGTCGGTATATTTATACTCTCCCCAGGCATTGGTCCATTCCACGGTGCCTCCCCCCGGATTGTCAGGAACCAGGCTGTTGTAAAATGCGGAATCAAAAATTAATACTCCGGAACTTCCCGGGCCTCCTAAAAATTTATGCGGTGAAAAAACAATGGCATCCAGTTTTTCCATGGGATCTTCAGGGTGCATATTGATATCCACATAAGGAGCAGAAGCAGCATAGTCGATCAGGCACACTCCATTGTATTCGTGCATAAGTCTGGCCATCTGGTGAACAGGGGTCTGTATTCCGGTAACATTAGAGCAGGCCGTAAAAGATCCTATTTTCAGTTTGCGGTCTTTGTATTTTTCAAGCTGGGTGCGAAGTTCTTCAGGGTCAATTAACAGTTCTCCATTGGGTTTTAGCTGCACGATATCTGCATGGGTTTCAAACCATGGGGTGTGATTGCTGTGATGTTCCATGTGGGAGATAAACACCACCGGTTTTTCGTCTTCCATGATACAATCTTTGTGGCTTAGCTTCCCGCAAATCCGCAAGCCAAGCATTCGCTGGAATTTATTAATTACCGTGGTCATGCCACTACCGGCGGTGATGATCACATCTTTCGGGCCTGCATTAACATGTTGCTTGATGAGCTTTAAAGCATGGTGATAGGCTTTGGTCATCAGGATACCCGTTTCGCTGGCTTCGGTGTGGGTGTTGGCCACAAAGGGTCCGATATCCGTGCTGATTCTTTGTTCAATGGGCGCGTACATGCGCCCGCTGGCTATCCAATCAGCATAAACAACTTTCTGAACGCCATAGGGGCTTTTATAGGTTTGATTGATTCCAACAATGTTTTGCCGGAAAGGGGCAAAATATTCTTCAAGGTTTTGCATCACAAAAAAAATTTATGCAAAGTTGGTAAAAAAATCCAAATTATAGCACTTTCTGACTATCGGTACAGGCAAACAAATACCTTTGTAAAAGTGTTTTAATTGGCGAAAACGAAAATAAATTGGAATAGATTTTGTGTACTATTGTTCAGCTACTTTCGTTTTATAACAGGTTTCCTGAAGGATTAACTTTTTAAATTTTCCAGTAATGAAAACGGTCCCTTTTGCTTCGCGGTTACTGAGCTTGTTTGCCATATTTACCCTGCTTTTTGTCTTTTTACAGGATGTTCAGGCACAATATTTTGGCCGAAATAAACCCAGCTACCGCTCCTTTGAGTTTGAAGTGTTTCAATCTCCCAATTTTGATATATATCATTATTTTGAGAATGATTCCATTCCTAATTTTATTGCCAACAAATATGAAAAATGGTACAAGCGTCACCAGCAACTTTTCCTGGATACTTTTGATACCCAAAATCCTATCCTGATCTATGCCAATCACCCTGACTTTCAACAAACCACAGCGGTGAGTGGCAATATCGGTATTGGTACAGGCGGGGTTACCGAAGCATTGAGAAACCGGGTGGTTATGCCCATCCTGCAAACCAATGCCCAGACCGATCATGTGATCGGTCACGAGCTGGTTCACGTTTTTCATTTCAGGGCTTTATTTATTGATGACTCTTTGTCTTTAAATTCATTGCGTAACCTTCCCCTGTGGCTGGTAGAGGGAATGGCCGAATATTTTTCCATTGGCAGCACAGATTCCCATACCGCCATGATCATGCGGGATGCGGTTCATAAAGATGACTTTCCTTCCCTGCGCGACATGACCCGAAGTTACCAGTATAATCCTTACCGGTATGGGCATAGCTTTGTAGCTTTTATGGGACGCACCTGGGGAGATTCCCTCATTGCTCCATTATTCAGGGAAACCGCCAAATTTGGTTATGAGCGTGCCCTTGAAAGAGTGGTAGGCCTTAGTGCCAAAACCGTTTCGGATATCTGGAAAAGCACCAATTACACCCATTTTGAACCTTTGATGGCCGATAGCGCACGCCATATAGCAAGGGGTGAAAAAATCATTTCTTCCGATAATGCCGGACATATCAACATCAGTCCGTCAATAAGTCCCGATGGAAAATACGTTTCCTTTTTTTCCGAACGCGATCTTTTTTCTATTGACCTTTTCCTTGCCGATGCACAGACCGGGGATATTAAACACAAACTTGCCAGCAGTACAAGGAACATGGATATTGACGGGTTTAACTTTTTTGAGTCCGTCGGCTCCTGGTCGCCCGATGGAAAAAGATTTGTGCATGTGGGAGTAAAGCAGGGCGTGAACCAGTTAATCATTGTGAATGTCGACCGGCCCAGGCGGACCAGGGAGGTAAAAGTTCCCGGTGTTCCCTCATTAAACAACCCGTCCTGGTCTCCGGATGGAAGCTATATTGTATTTAACGGGTTGGTTGACGGGCGCCACGATCTTTTTAAATATGAACTTGAAACAAAAAAAGTAACCGCTCTGACCAGTGACCGGTATTCCTATCTCCACCCCTCATGGTCACCAGACGGGAATTGGCTGACTTTCTCTACCGACCGTCCCCAATCCTCTCAGGGCGATAATCCCAATTTTCTTTTCAACCTTGCAGTCATGGACATGCGGGATGAAAACAGAACCATCAGGGTTTTTGACGTTTTCCCTGGTGCCGACAATATCAATCCGATATTTGATAAAGAACAACAAGGAATTTACTTTTTGAGTAACAGCGATGGTTTTCGAAACCTGTTTTTTCTGGATATCGAAAAAGAAGAGGTATATCGCCTCACCGATTATTATACCGGTATCAGCGGTATTACCCACCTTTCCCCGGCATTAACCGTTGCCCGTGAAACAGGGCAGATCTTTTATTCGCATTATCAGCATGGGAAATACTCAATTTTTAGTGCGGATGAAGATGATTTCGACTGGGTGCAGGTTGATCCCCTTAAAGTAGATTTAACCGCTTCTGTTTTGCCTCCGCTTGAAAGGCCTACCCGCCCTATTGTGGATGCCAACCTGGAGATAGAACCTGTAGATCCGATCTTTCCTGTGGACTCCTTCGCCGAAATACCCTATAAACCCCAGTTTTCTTTGACCTTTATCGGCAGCTCAGGTGTTGGAATGGCCACCAACCGTTTTGGAACGGGAGTAGCCGGTGGGGTGAGCATGTTGTTTAGCGACATTACCGGCGACAATCAACTGTTTGCTGCTGCGGCGGTAAACGGAGAAATTTACGACTTTGGAGCACAGGTTGGTTACCTGAATCAAAAAAGAAGGGTAAACTGGGGAGGGATGGTTTCACACATTCCCTATCCGTTTGCCAGGCTGAGGCTTACCAGGGATACCCTCAATATTGACGGGGAGCCTGCCATTGTGGATAATATGCAACTGCTGATGCAAAGAACCTTTGAAG
Organism: Bacteroidales bacterium; assembly: GCA_007129255.1. Lineage (GTDB taxonomy): Bacteria > Bacteroidota > Bacteroidia > Bacteroidales > UBA7960 > PUML01. Next base: position 8,372 of record SKVW01000198.1, on the reverse strand, counting down.
ACCGGATCAGTGCTTTTGCCTTTTTCCCGTTTTCTACCACCCGGCGACTTGAGTTTGGGGCTAGTTTGGCATTTTACTATTTCCGGATTGATGCCATCAACAATTATTATTACCAGGGCTTTAAAATAGGGGAGGACCGGGAGCGCCTGGATGCACCCAGTGGTTTTAACCTGCAGCAGATCTCTACGGCTTATGTGGGTGATAATTCCTTTTTCGGGCTTGCTTCTCCTATGGTCGGGCAGCGCTATCGTTTAGGAGTTGACAAATACTTTGGACAGGTTGATATGTGGAATGTTACCGCTGATTATCGAAGGTACTGGCGGGCACAACCATTTACCTTTGCAATCAGGGGCGTTCATTACGGCCGCTACGGAAAGGAGGCAGACAATAATCTGTTCTATCCTTTATATCTTGGATACCCGGGATGGGTCAGAGGGTATGATTACCGTTCCTTCCAGAGTTTGGATGATGCAGTGGATGAGCAATTTACTTTCGATCAGTTGCTTGGTAGTCGGGCTATATTAGGGGGAGTAGAGATCCGGATCCCTTTTTCCGGACCGGAAAGACTTGCCCTGATCTCCAGTAATTTTTTCTTTACGGAACTGGCTTTATTCCTTGATGCAGGGGTAGCCTGGAATGATGACACCCGGATTACCCTTGACCGCTCCAAAGCAATGGATGAAGGAAATAGATTTCCGGTTTTCAGTACCGGCCCTTCCCTGCGCATCAATGTGTTTGGAGCGCTTATCCTGGAACCTTATTATGCATTCCCCTTTCACACAAAGGGTATTTCAAAAGGGGTGTGGGGACTTAATTTTGTACCCGGTTGGTAATTAAAATATTGATCCGGATGCTGAAAAAAAAGCCCGAAGAAATTCTCCGGGCTTTTTTAATATGTTCTTAAAAAAGTATCAATCTTCCTGTTTGACCTCTTCAATGGCTTTGGCCAGGGAAGCATCCTTAGTATAGAACCTGCCCCATTTCTCTTTTCCATCGGGCTTTGTGGCCAGGGAAACAAGGATTAATACCAATATAGACAGGGATGCCGCCGGCAGAATGATGTATTGCTCATTTAGCAGCTGTACGCCTTGGTAATGCATCAAAATAGAGTTGGTTACGGTAATGAAAAGGGTAACACCCATCCCCGTAGCAATGGAAGCAACTCCCCCTTCTACGGTAACCCGTTTCCAGAGGAAGGCCGCCAGCAGGGCAGGCGTAAGGCCTGCACCCACCATGGTATAGGCGGTCAGGGCCATGGCAAGAATGGTCTGGAACTGCGTTAATAATAAGTAGGCCAAAAATCCCAGCAATACAACCATTACCCTTTGAAAAATTACAATCTTCTTTGGATCCGCACTGCGGTTAATGAACCGTTGATAAATATCCCGGGTGAGGTTTGTAGAGGGGGTAAGCAAAAAACTGTTTCCTGTGGAGGTGATAATGGCTACCGAAGCAGCAAGCAGCAAGAGCCCTCCCCAGATAGGAAGACCTACTTCCGTTCCATATCGTGCAGTGTGCAATATAATCCTTTCAGCGTTTTCGCTGGAGAGGAACATTTCGTTGGCCTTATCCAGCAGGTTGAAGTGGCTGAAAGCAAAAATAGCCAGGGAGGCCAGTGCGGTTTCCACCACAATGGTTCCGGAAACCCAATAAAGTACAGCATTTTTAGCCGACTTTTCGTTTTTGGCAGAGAAAAATTTCTGGTACATATTCGATTCCCCTAGCAACAGAAAGAAAGTTGGCAAGAAAATCCCCATGGCCCAGAAAAAACTGTTACCCCCGAAAATCTGGAAATGGGAAGGATCCAGGGTCGCGGTGAGGTGTTCCGAACCACCGATATTGAAAAAAACAAGGGGCGCAGCAACCAGCATGGCTACGGTGATTACAGCGCCATTGATAATGTCTACCGATACAATGGACATCATCCCTGCAAATGCCGTGAAGGTGATGATAAATCCGGCGGTTAGCAATACCCCCTGCCATTCGGGGATACCTGCCACCAGGTCGAGTACAAAACCTCCTGCCCTGAACTGGTAACCCACAATGGTTGTGTAGGCAATTACAATGACAATGGTTCCCAATATCCTTGCATATTTATTGTAGCGCAACTCCAGAATGTCGGGAACAGTATATTCGGCAATACGTCTTACGCGCCCTGCCAGGAAAAAAACAATAATGATCCCAATCCAGGCCCCGGCGGCCATCCAGAGCTCAGAAAAACCCACATTGGCGGCAAGCCCGGCACCGGCGAGCAAACTGCCGGAACCCATCCAGGTACAAAGCAAGGTTCCCACCAGTCGGGGAGTGGAAACTGATCGCCCGGCAACCATAAAATCGTCCTGGCTCTTGACCATAAAACTTTTGTAAATGGAAATACCCATCAGCAGGACAAGGTACCCTAACACAACCCATAAAAAAATCATAAGATTCCTCCGTTTTTTTAATACGGCTTCTGTTTACCACGGATAAAAGAAAACCGTTGTTGTTTTGGTTAATATTTGATTAATATTTGTTTGTTGTTTTTTTATCAGACGGGCAAATTTAAGAAAAAAAGCTTCCCAAAAACCCAAACTTATTTACTAAACCCCAAAAGATGGATTTAGAAGCGAAGCCTGAGCTGGGCTTTGATCTCTGTGCGGGTGTTGCCTTCGATGGCATCCAAGCCGTTTCCGATCTGGTTGCGGTTGGTGTAATAAGTTTGTGCCAGGCGGGCATAAAGATCGATACGGCGGGACATACGGTAACGTGCCAGCAGATAAACACGGTTTCCCTTGTCCGAATAAAAGGGAAAGGAAAAAGCATACAACACATCATTTTCATATGCATAAATGCGGGAATCAAACCCATCGGTGTCAAAAAGGGCATAACGAAAAGTGAGGGCCCATGGACTGCCAAAGCTCCGATAGCGGATATCCTGGTAAACCATGTAGCCTTTTTCCTGCCTGGTTCCAAAGAGAAAATCCACCACTTCTATCCGGTTTCTTAAGGAAAAGGATTGGGAAATGTCATAGCCGAAATGAAAGCGGAAGTTTTGCCTTATTGCATCGTCCAGGTAACGAATGATAACATCTTCTCTCGTGTTCAGGGGTTTGTTTTTTACACGGTAGCGGGCATACATCTCCACCCGGCGCGAAGGCCGGTAATTGACTTGCAGGAGGTAATCGTAACCCCGGGAAGGCATATACGTTCGGAATTTCATCCATGGAAAAGTGAAATGATCCGCATAGGCCGACAGGCTTATCCGGCTGGTAAGGCGGGCATTCAGCCCAACATAAAGACCTTTTTCATTAGCCACCCTGGTGTTTTCGGAAAAAGCCACAGAAAAAAGGGACTGATAATTCCTGGTAAACTTCCGGTGAACGATTGCCATGGACAGGCGGGGATCCAGACTCATCATCAGGCCGTTGAGTATGGCGTAGCCACCGTTCTCGCTTAAAGCGAATTCGCCGAACACATTGAAATTCCGGAAAATGTAGTTGTAATCCAGGCCTATGTTGCTATTGGTATTGCTGCTTAAATCAAACTGGTTGTAAAAAGAAAGTTTGCGTCTGAACTCTGCGCCAAGCTCCATATGGTATGCCGATAGGCCAAGGGAAAAGTTTCTTTTGCGGTAAGCCAGGTTGCCACCGAAAATGGTTTCATCCACCGCATTTTTTCCCTCCAGCTCACGGGGTGTGCGGTGCAGGCCTGTTTGTTGAAGACTTGTAATGGCAAGGGTTTCATGGGTTAAAGTGTCCGTCTCCAACACCGTAGCATCCCGGCTTTTGGAGGAAATAAAGGCGGTGAGTTCAATATTTCCAAATCCTATGGTAGCCCCGGCTCCGCGAAAAAAGTTGTTTTCATCCACGGAAGTGTATTGGCGCAAACCCAACCCGTTTTTCTTTACATTGACGACATCGCTGCTTTTGCCAAAGGCCAGGCCAGACCATAAAGTGAGTCCCTGCCCAAACTGTACCTGAAAATCACCAATAGCTACCGCCCTGATCCTTCCAAAATCCCGCAACAGTAAGTGGGCTGAATAAAAGTCAAAACCATGGGGCTGGGTTCCCCTGAAAAACTCTTCTCCCGGGTCTTTTTCCGCTGTAAATCCAACACTCACATTGTTGTAATAAGTGAAGCGGTATCTTGTGTATAACCTGTATGGGCTTCCAAGATAACGGGCATTGGGGTTGGTTTCCAACTCTTCGGGATCGATGGGGCTGAAACCTCTTTGTTCTTCAAAAAGTCTTTGGTAACGCAGAAAATACTGGCTATTCCCCTCCCGTATCATGTCATCAAAAGTAAAATGTCGCCTTCTAACATCCTCACTGACAAATACAAATGGCAACATGGCCTCAATGGTTTCCAGGTCAAAACCGTCTAAGGCCTGTAACTCATAGATACTGATCAGGTTGCCAAATTTACTGATATGAGCCAATAGGTTATTGATCTGAATGTCGTTTAGGAAAAATAATCTGCGCAGGTCATCTGCTCTGGCTGTATTCAGGTTGATGGGGCTTTGTGCCAGGAATTGCAACTCTTCAAACAACTCTGCATAATCCAGCTCCTCATCGGCCTCCTCTAAAAGGCTTTCAATGCGCTGATAAAACTCTTCCAGGTCAAAAGGTTGATAAGCAGGGGGTATGGTGTCAGTTTGGGCAATACCATTTGATATTCTTAAAAAGAAAAACAGCAAAAGGAAACCGAAAATACGGCATGCTGGTTTTTTACGTGAATATGCATTTGGGATTTGCATCTGTTTAAAGTCGCTTTACCTGAATTTGTATACCAGGCTGGCCTGGGGGGAGTATCCAAGAACATGATGAAAGGAAGTGGCCAGGTCAATGGTAATGTTGCCTATATCCATCCCAAAGCCGAAAGCATTGGTGGTGGGGTTTGTACCCATTCCTCCCCTGATATAAACATGGTCAATCAACTGATATTCCAGTCCTGCTTTAAATACCGGGTTAAACTCCATGTCTTTTTCGGTTTCCACAGTCATCATAACCCTTTCGGAGAAAGCGTATGCCAGACCTATACGCATAATCGTCGGAATGCGCTCATCATCAAAATCGGCAATGCTTGCCCGGGTGGGGTTAAATACATGGGCGCCAATATTCAGTCCGGAAACCAGTTCATAAATGACCCCAAGTTCAACTGCAAGGTTTCCTGCCGTGCCGTAGCCATCCCCAATGTGGGTGTATAAATAATTGAGTTGAACACCTGCCGATAATCTTTCTCCGAATGAACGGGCATAGGCCAAACCGATCTTGCTTTCATGGTATAAAGAATATCCGAAATAACTAACATTCAGGGCAAAAACACCCGGTGAAGCCGGGTATGCAATAGCGGCCGCACCAAAGCTCATTTCCCGGGTCATAAAGCGATTCTCAAAATAAAACCCTGCTACCATATACTCCAGCCTGGCCAGCCCGGCCTGGTTGTGACTTACTGCCCAAAAGTCATACAGGGTAACCGCAGCATTGCCCATTCCTGCTGCCCTTCCTCCGAAAGGGAAGTTGTCGTTGGCTGCGTAAACCAGGTTTGAAACCAAAAAAAGGCACAGAAATCCCAAGGAGGTTTTTTTATACATAATCCCCGGTTTTAGTCAATTCAAAAAAAAGGGAGGAGAAAAGAAGCCACAAATTGTGCAGGCTTCTTTTTTGCAAGTTAAGTAAAATTTAGTTTTGAAACCGCGTTTTTTTCGCCAAATTTAATTTTAAAAAAAACTGAAAGGACAAATTATTCCCCGGGAAGACTTAAGAGGTAGAACCCAAAAGTCAATCAACTAAGGCAGGGAACACTCCTGCTTTAAAATGCCTTATTGTACCCTGAATTTGAAATTTACCTTTTTAAGGTCTTCATTGGCTTTAACCACTTTGCTTTTTAGGTTTTCTTTAAAAGCCGAAAGTCGCAGGTCAATATTTTCATCGGTGAGGGCCAGGATCTGCATGGCCAGTATGGCGGCATTTTTGGCATTATCAAGGGCAACGGTAGCTACGGGAATACCTGAAGGCATTTGAAGAATGGATAAAACCGAATCCCATCCGTCCATGGAAATGGATGATTTAACCGGTACCCCGATCACGGGAAGGGTAGTACCTGCGGCAATAACACCAGGCAGGTGGGCTGCTCCGCCGGCACCGGCTATGATCACTTTGATGCCGCGCTTGCGGGCGTTTTCCGAAAAATTCATAACTTTCTCCGGGGTGCGGTGAGCGGACAGGGCGTTGATCTCAAAAGGGATCTCCATTTCATCAAAAAACTTTGCTGCTTCCTGCATTACGGGCATATCGGAAGTACTGCCCATGATAATACTTACTAATGGTTTCATATGTATTTGTATTTAATTTAAAATGTAAAATTACGAAACCTTTATTTATCCTGTTTTAATTATTTCGCAGAATATTTCGCGGTATTTTTTAAAATGATTAATTTAGTAAGTAAATTACATTAAATCCAAGACCTTATTTAATCACCCAAAAACTTGAAAACATGCAAAGGATATTTTTATTGATCGCAATAGCATTGATGATTGGAGCATGCGGCCACAGAGAGCATGCCAGGGAAGTAGCCCATGACGAGGAAGTACGTCCCCTTTCCCAGGAACAAAAAGCTTTTTTAGATCATTTACGTGACCTTTGCGGTCAATCTTTTCCGGGAGAGCAAACGTACATTGCTGAAGGTCGTGAAAGCTGGGAGGACCTTGATTTTACCATGCGGGTGTCCAAATGCGAGGAAGATGAGGTACATGTTGATTTTCACATGAACGGAGACGAGTCCCGCACCTGGTTGTTTTTGGTGGAAGATGAAGGTTTGCGCTTACGCCACGATCATCGGCATCCCGATGGCACTCCGGAAGAGATAACCCTTTATGGCGGTTATTCTGATGGTCTCGGCACCCAATTTGTTCAAAATTTCCCGGCAGACGATTATACCTGCGAAATGCTACCCGCTTCCTGTCATGCAGTCTGGGGCGTAGAGTTTTCGCATGACCTTTCTACCTTTAGTTACGTGCTTGCTCATGAAGGAGACAAGGTGTTCAGGGCTGATTTTGATTTGACTGAGCCCCTGGATGAAAAGGAAAATTAATTTTAGCGAAATCTTCGTTTTCTTACCCCTGGTTTCACATTTTGGTATCAGGGGTTTTTATTGTTTGAATAATTTGTATTTTGGCTAAAAGAAAAAACAACATCGGGAATGGATGAACAAAGAAAAATATTCAGGGTGTTGCAACTTATTGCCCGTTTACGGGCTCCTCTGGGATGCACCAAGGCCGATGTTGCCCGGGATTTTGACGTTTCGCCCCGCACCATTGAAAGGTATATTTTACTGCTAAGGGATTTGGGGTTTGAAGTGATTCGGAAAAACGGAAGATTCCGGATTGAAAGTCCATCCCGTTCAACCTTTAAACCCGAGGACCTCATCGTTTTTTCTGTAGAGGAAGCGGCCATCGTTAAAGATGCACTGGTGGCCTGTGGGGTTTCCTATCCCTTACAGAAAGGGCTGCTGGATAAACTTTACGCACTGACCGATTTGGATGAATTGTCCGAAACCCTTTACGATCAACATGTTTCAAAGAACATCAACCATATCCGCCTGGCCGTTAAGGCCAAAGAACAGGTTTTATTGAAGGACTACCAATCCGTTAGCAGTAAAAAAATATCAGATCGACTAGTGGAACCCATCCGATTTTATAATTATTACCAATACTTGTTGGCTTTTGAAGTAAAATCCCAAAAAGTTAAACAATACAAGACCAGCCGCATTTCCCGTGCCGAGCTCACCAATAAGCCCTGGAAATTTGAATCCATGCATACCCGGGGCAAGGTGGGTATTTTTGGCATGACCGGTGAGGTGCCAATCAATGTGAAATTACAGCTGAATAACCGGGCCCGTATGCTTATGGAGGAGGAATATCCGGATGCCGGTTTATATATCAGAAAAAAAGAAAATGACTATTTGTTTGACGGACCGGTTTATTCCCTGGAAGGCATCGGACGATTTGTCCTTGGTTTGCTGGATGAGATCAAAGTGACAGAACCCCTTGAACTTAAAGAATATATCGATAAGAAAGTGGAAAAATTCCGAAAATTAAAATGAACCATTTTTTACTTGTGGGATTTATATTTCCACGGAAATAAAAGAGGTTTCGTTGGGGCTTTTGATTGTTTGGTATTGATTTGCTATTTTTACCAAAATTTTAACCTGAAATATGAAGAAAAATAAAGCAGAACTTCCTGATGATGAAAGCCATCTGATCAGTAAGAAGAAGTATTTTGATGTTGATAATCTTGTGTTTTGGCCCTCGGCACTGTTGATTGTTCTTTTTATTGCCATTACCCTGATCGTTGGTGCCCCAATGAATGAAGTTTTTGCCATCATCCAGGATA
>SKVW01000197.1 GCA_007129255.1 Bacteroidales bacterium | reverse complement strand
TCATCATCGGAGGCGGAAATACCGCCATGGATGCGGCCCGCACAGCCTATCGCCTGGTGGGAAAAAACGGGAAGGTAACTGTGGTTTACCGCCGCACCATCGACCAGATGCCTGCCGACCAGGGTGAGATCAAAGCAGTGCTTAAAGAAGGTATGGAGATCGTGGAACTGGCCGTACCCGAAAAAGTGCTGACCCGAAACAACAGGATAAGCGGGCTTCGGTGCAGCAAAATGGAACTGAAAGATGCAGACGCTTCCGGCAGGCCCCGTCCTGTAAAAATTGAAGGCTCCGAATTTGACATACCCTGCGATACCCTCATCCCTGCCGTGGGCCAAAGCCTGGATGTTGATTTTATGGAAGAAGATCTTTTAAAGACAAACACGGAAACCTACCAAACCCGCCTGAAAAATGTTTTCACCGGGGGAGATGCCCTGCGTGGCGCTTCCACCGCCATCAATGCCATTGGAGATGGCAGGAAAGCCGCCGAAGAAATCATACGCCGGGCCGGCATTGATTTTCATATCCCCAAACCTGCCAATGGTAAAGAACTTAGTTACCGGGAGCTGATGCTAAAGCGCGCCAAAAGGGCATTTGCACCTGACCTTAAAGAACTGCCGACGGATGAACGGAAAAACTTCAAGCTGATTCAGCAAACCCTGGATGAAGAGAGCATAGCAGCGGAAGCCACACGCTGCCTTTATTGCGATGAAATCTGCAGCATCTGCACCACGGTTTGCCCCAACTTTGCCAATTATGCATACACTGTTGAACCGGTAAACTGGAGCATGGAAAAAGCCGTAAGGGGAAAAAACAACGAAGTGGTGCGGGAAAAAGACAATGCTTTTCAGGTAGATCAATCGGTCCAGATATTGAACATAGCCAATTTTTGCAACGAATGCGGCAACTGTACTACATTTTGTCCCACTTCCGGCTCCCCATACAAAGACAAACCCAAACTTCATCTTACCCTGGATTCCTTTAAAGAGTCGGAGGAGGGTTATTACCTGGCCCGGCTGGATGATCGTAAAAATTTGATTTACAAGCACGAAGGACGCATCAAAACCCTTTCTGAAACAGCAGATGAATTCATTTATGAAACGGAGTTTGTCATGGCCAAATTCAGCAAAACCGACTTCGCCCTGAAAGATGCCAGACTTCTGACACCCTGTGTAAAGCTGGCAAGCTTTCACGAGGCGGCCATCATGCGCATCATCATGCAGGGAGCAGACCAACTGGTTTATGAATAGTTTGATAACCAGACCATGACCGGGATTTGTAACCCCCAAACCGGTTAATTTCATATCTTTGCCCGTTCACGACAATCCATTAATATTATGATCCAGATAATCGACCAGATAACCAACGAAAAAGCTTTGGAAAACGCGGTAAAGCGTTTTCGCGAAAAACAGATCGTCCTTCCCACTTTTGAGCAACAAAGAAATCCTGATCTGATCCCGGATAAAATAAAAGATCGCCTCAGGGATATCGGCCTTTGGGAAATAAACCCCCTGAACCTTTTCCGCATCACCTGGAAAAACGAGCCCAAAGAAAAAGGGGGCTTGTTTGGAAAGGTGAACTACCTTGAGTTGCCAAAAGAGATCACGGGCATTGAGGCCCGCATCGTGATGCTGGTGGGCAAATGGTTTCCCACCGGGGCCCACAAGGTTGGTGCGGCTTACGGTTGTCTTGCCCCCATGATCATCACCGGAGAATATGATCCCACCTACCACAAAGCGGTATGGCCTTCCACGGGCAATTACTGCCGGGGCGGGGCATTTGACTCGAAACTGATGGGGTCCGAATCCGTGGCCATTCTTCCCGAGGAGATGAGCCAGGAAAGATTCACCTGGCTACGCGATGAGATCGGCAGCGAGGTGATCGCCACCCCGGGCTGCGAATCCAACGTGAAGGAAATTTACGATGCCTGCTGGGATATCCGCCGCACCCGACCCGATTGCATCATATTCAACCAGTTTGAAGAATTTGGGAATGCCGCCTGGCATTACAACACCACGGGGCAGGCCCTGGAAGAAGCTTATAACCTGGTAAAAACCCCGAAAAGCAACCTTGCGGCCTACGTTTCTGCCACCGGATCGGCCGGCACCATTGCCGGAGGGGATTACCTGCGCCACCTGGCCCCCGGTTTGAAAGTTGTAGCTTCAGAGGCCCTGCAATGCCCCACCTTGCTGATGAACGGCTTTGGAGGCCACCGGATTGAAGGCATTGGCGACAAGCATGTTCCATGGGTGCATAACGTAAAAAACACCGATGTGGTCACCGCCATCGACGATGAGGACTGCATGCGGCTTTTCAGGCTGTTTAATGAAAAGGAAGGTCATGAATACCTGCTGGCCGAAGGAGTGGATCAGCAAACCATTGACCAGCTTCCCTTACTTGGCATTTCATGCATCGCCAACATGCTTTCGGCCATCAAAACCGCCAAATATTATGAAATGACCGGTGAAGACGTGATCCTGACCATCGCCACCGACTCGGCCGATCTTTACAAATCCAGACTTGAAGAGTTGAAACAGGAAAAAGGTGAATATACCCGGTTACAGGCTGCCCGTGATTTTGAGAAATGCATCCTGGGTACCACTGTTGATTATATGAAGGAACTCACCTACCCGGAGCGAAAAGCCATTCATAACCTAAAATATTTTACCTGGGTTGAGCAACAGCAAAAAGAGGTGGAAGACCTTAACCAGCTGTGGTACGACAGGGAGATCTGGCCAAAACTTTTTAATCAGGTACACCGATGGGATGAACTGATCAAAGAGTTTAACGAAAGCACCGGAGTTCTGAAAAAACTTTAAGGGAATTCCTCTATACCATAAAGGTTAAAGCCCCTGAATAAATTCCCACCAGGTTTTCATAAATTCTTCCGGATGGGTTTCCATGGGATTATGCCCTACCCCTTCAAGGACCTTTATTTCTATGCCGGGAATTCGGTCCAGGGCTTTTTGCCTTGATTCCAGGCTTACCCAGGTATCTTCATCCCCCCAAATGGCGAGAGAAGGCAATTCCAGATCAGCCGCATCCAGGTCATGCAATTCATTGCGATGGCCTGCTGCCCCCAGGATAGCCCGGGCTGTGCCCGGCTCTTTCAGGGGTTGCAGGTAGGCCTCTACTTGTTTTTGGGTGGGGCTGCTGCCATAAGCCGATTCCAGCATTGCTTCGATCCTGCCGGAAGTTAAAAACCACTCTTCGGCAAGGGCTCCAAGTACATACCGCCAGGGTAGTATCCTGAGCAAAAACTGCCCGTAAGCCTCTCCGGAATGAATTTCAGTAAAAATTACGGCAGATACAAAAGTAACGCTTTCCAGGGTTTCAGGAAAAAGCAGGGCAAAGGCCTGTGCCACCCCGCCTCCCATGGAATGCCCCGCCAGATGCCACTTCCTGTCCGGGAAATTTTGCTGCATCAGCCCGTGGATCATTTCGGCATGCGCAGTAAAAGACTGATTGATGGTGGGCGATTTATCGCTGTACCCAAAAGGGGGCACATCCACGGCCACTACTTCATAACCCTTGCCCTGCAGCCTTTCTGCAGCCTTTTCCCACGAAAAGGTGGAGGCCCCAAAGCCATGGATCAGGAAAAAGCTGCCTTTTTTTTCAGCCCCTTCGGGCAACCATTGCCGGTAATGGATTTTCAAATCATTGACTTCGGTTATATGACTGTTGGAAAATGGTTTGTCTGCAAAGGCACTGCTTACCGCAAATAACGATGAAAAGGCAATTAAAAAGGCCAAAAGGCTTTTACGGGTGCGGGCATATTTCCTAAAAGTGGGCATGTTGATCAAAACGATTTGGTTTTTCTCAAAATTATGGAATCGTGAACAAAGGAGACAAATTTTCTGCAAAAAAACAATCTTTGAAAAAGATCCTCCAACTTTACCACACAGTTTCTTGGTTGCTTTCATGGATTATTTTACAAAAATCATTAATTTGGCCTTCGAAGGGAAGCGTTATGGAAAAAGGAAAGAAAGATAGCAGGTTTATCTACGAATGCGCTGGATGCGGAAAGCAATATGACCCGGAGGAAGTGCTTTACCTCTGTCCGACCTGCAGCCATGAAAACAAAGCCAACACTCCTCCTGCCGGGATATTAAAGACCCTTTACGACTATCACAACTTAAGAAAAAAAGGCCTGGAGTTTAATCAACTCCGGAAAAACAGCTTTAAAGAACTGCTGCCCATTGAGAGTCTCAAAAACCTTCCGGGACTAAGGATAGGAAACACCCCGGGATATTTTTTCCGACATTTTGGAGGGAAAAAGCTGCCTTTCCAGCTTTTCTTTAAGGACGACGGACAAAACCCCACCTGGTCTTTCAAAGACCGCGCTTCAGCGGTGGTTTCAGCTTATGCCAAAGAAAAAGGTTATGAAACCCTTGTGGCAGCGTCCACCGGCAACGCAGGTTCTTCCCTGGCCGGGATTTGTGCTTCCCAGGGACAAAAAGCCGTGATTATGGTGCCGGAAAAAG
>SKVW01000148.1 GCA_007129255.1 Bacteroidales bacterium | reverse complement strand
TCCTTGAACTTTTTGAAATTCCCGGCAATTTTCCTTCTGGTTTCCAAAATTTAAGGTTATTATTGCCTTTGTTAATCACGGGCTTATGCTGAATAAATTTCGTCCCCCAACCCAGCTAAAAACCTTAACTTCCGGTTTGCTGACCTGGCAAATGCCAGCCGGGCAAAAGAAAATTTATATCACATTTGATGACGGACCCGATCCACGGGTAACTCCTTCTGTGTTGGGGGTGCTTGACCGGTACCAGGCAAAAGCCACTTTTTTTCTCCTGGGAAAAAACCTGGAAAACAACCCTTTTTTCTCCGGGCATCTTATGGAAAAGGGCCATGGCACCGGCAATCACTCTTTTTCCCATCCTGACGGCTGGAGGTGCAACACCCGTTCTTACCTGGAAGACATAAAAAAGTGCTCCCAAAGGCTAACCACCAAACTGTTTCGCCCTCCCTACGGCAGAATAACCTTGCCCCAGATCAGGCAATTGAAAAAACAAGGGTATCGTTTGGTCATGTGGTCGGTACTGTCCAATGATTTCGATCCAAAACTGAGTCCTGCACAATGTCTGGCAAAAACCATTCGTTATACTTCCGATGGAGCCATTGTGGTTTTTCATGATTCACTGAAAGCCGAAAAAAAAATGTTATTTGTGCTTGAAGGATTCCTGGCGCATTTTGCCGAAAAAGGCTTCACCTTTGAAGCATTGCCTTTTAAATGACAAACCATCCCTCAATTAGGCCGATATCATTAAATTATTGGTAATTTTGCCCTGAAAATTTTTATGCCGCTTTGCCAGACATGATGCAACTTTTTTCTTCCCTCACCAAAACCCTTTACCATGGCATACTGCTCGCAGGGGTGATTCTCATCTTTTTTTCCTGCGCCAATGTGGTTTCTCCCACTGGCGGGCCGGTTGATGAAAACCCACCGGAGGTTATCAGAAGCACACCACCCAACTACTTCCCGAATTTTGACGGAGATGAAATACGTATCTTTTTTAACGAGTTTGTGGAGCTGCGCAACATCCGGCAGCAAATGCTGATCTCACCTCCCCTCGAAAGGTTACCTGAAGTGCGTATTCGGGGCCGCTCAATCATAATGGAGATTGAAGAGGAACTGCGCCCCAATACCACATATAATTTTTTCTTTGGGGAGGCCATACGGGATATTACGGAAGGAAACCCCATCCCCAATTATCAGTTTGTATTGTCAACAGGCGATTATGTGGACTCACTCTCATTGGGAGGGCAGGTGTTCAATGCTTATACCCTGGAGCCGGAAGAAGGTGTTTATGTGATGCTTTATGATGACCACCGGGACTCCGTTCCTTACCTGGAGCGGCCGGTTTACCTGGCCAAAACCGATAAACAAGGGCAGTTTACCATTAGCTACATGAAGGAAGGGGAATACCGGATGTTTGCCCTGGACGATGAAAACAACAACTTTTTGTATGATCCCCCTGAAGAAAGGATCGCTTTTCTGGACAGCCTGGTGAAACCAGAATTTGCAGGACATCTGCACCTGATCCACGAAAAAAGACCTGAAGATGAACATGACCACGATCATGAGCACCCGCACGATCAAGATCATGAGCATGAGCTTGAGCACGACCACCTTCCTCACCAAGACCAGCCCCGGCCGGATCCACCTGGCCTGATGCCTGCCGATGAAGCCTATAACATTGCTGACACCCTGGATCATGCAGAAGAAACAAAAAATGAAATTCCTTTTTTTACTTTATATATGTTTCAGGAAAAAGACACCCTGCAGCGCATTATCGGCTCCACTACTGAGCGTAAAGGGATGATCAGGCTCACCTTCAGGGTACCTTTCGATTCGGTTCATGTTAGAGATATCCGGCAGCCGTTGGAGGAAGACGCGTATATTGCTGAATTTGGCCTGCGTCGCGATACCATGAATTTATGGCTGAAAGATTTGGACAGGGATTCATTGTTTCTTGAAGTGAAAGACCGGGAAACCATACTGGATACGCTGAAGTTATCCACTGTTCCAAGAGAGAGAAGAGGACGCAGACCGGCCGGGGAAGAAGGAGAAGAAGAATTGCCCGGCCTGCAATTAGATATCAATGTTCCAAGGGGAGGTTTACCATTTTTCCGGCCCCTGGCTATTTCTGCTTCCAGCCCGGTGGAGGATATGTCACCTGCCAAAATACAACTGTTTATCCATGATACAATTCCGGTAGAAACCTCCTTTTCTTTTCAAGACCACGTAAGAAGAAAGATATTAACAGACACCCTGCCGGAACCCGGTTCGGACTATCGCATTGAAATCCTGCCCGGTGCATTTACCGATATTTTCGGAGCCACCAACGACACCCTCATCAAAACTTTTAAAACCACTGAACCCGAAGAATACGGCCTGCTGATAATTAATCTTTCGTTGCCCGAAGAAGGGCCTCAATACATTCTTAAGCTACTGGACAACAATCAGGAGGTCCGGCAAAGGAAAACCGTTCATGAAAACGGCTACTACCGTTTCCCTTATCTTACTCCCGGCCATTATGGGTTAAAGCTTGTAAAAGACCTGCAAAAAACCGGGCAGTGGACTACGGGTAAATACCTTGACGGGGTTCAACCGGAGCCGGTTTTTATTTACCCACAGGAGTTGCATATTCGTCAAAACTGGGAACTGGAAGAACCCTGGGTGGTTACCCCCCGGGAGTAGCTTGTTTGATAGTGTTTGCTTTGTTTTTATATGGACCAAAAGCCGGTTCATCTAGTTTCCGGCTTTTTCATGTCATTCACCTGTTTTGAATGGCTAAAAAAACCTAACTTTGCGCCGAAATAAAAAATACATTTCCATTTCTCCATTTGAGACCTGTTGGATAAGGATAATAGTTAGGAGAAAATGGATTTCTGAAAAAAACCATCCGGAATCCGTTTAAATCATTTTTATGAAGCATATCATGGCATTATTGATTGACCAAAAATGCAATGAATGCTTATTTTTTAATTATCAAAATATTTTGTCATGAAACTTTCCCATATTGAACACATTGGCATTGCGGTAAAAAACCTCGAAGAGTCCATCAGGTTTTATGAAGATGTTCTGGGTTTGGAATGCTACGCCATTGAAGAGGTTAAAGATCAAAAGGTAAAAACGGCCTTTTTTATGCTGGGGCAAACAAAGATCGAATTGCTGGAGTCCACGGATCCGGAAGGCCCCATTGGTAAATTTATTGAGAAAAAAGGACAGGGAGTTCACCACCTTGCCTTTGCTGTGGAAGGGATCGAGAAATCTCTTGAGAAAATGCAGGAAAAAGGCGTGCAACTGATTGACAAAACCCCGCGCAAAGGAGCCGAAGGCCTGGATATTGCCTTCCTTCACCCAAAATCTACCAACGGGGTACTGATGGAATTCTGTGAGAATAAAAACAAATCCTAACGTTTAAATTAAGGTTATATGGCTTTTGAGAAAAAGATCAGGGAATTGCTCGAGAAGCGCGAACTTGCCAAACTGGGCGGGGGACAAAAAAGAATTGCTGCCCAGCATCAAAAAGGCAAACTTACCGCAAGGGAGCGCATTGACCTCCTGCTGGATGAAGGAAGCTTTGAGGAGTTTGATATGTTTGTAACCCATCGCTGCACAGATTTTGGGCTGGAAGACAAACACTTTTATTCCGACGGGGTGATTACCGGTTATGGAACCATCGATGGAAGATTGGTATACGTTTTTGCACAGGATTTTACCGTTTTTGGCGGTTCTCTTTCCCTGGCCTATGCCGAAAAGATCTGTAAGGTAATGGACAAGGCCCTGAAGATGGGCGCTCCCCTGATCGGACTGAATGACAGCGGGGGCGCACGCATACAGGAAGGGGTGAACAGCCTGGCTGGTTATGCAGAGATTTTTCAGCGCAACATCATGGCATCAGGTGTGGTGCCCCAGATCAGCGGCATTTTCGGGCCCTGTGCCGGCGGAGCCGTATATTCTCCTGCATTGACCGATTTTACCATTATGACGAAGGAAAACAGCTACATGTTTGTTACCGGCCCCAAAGTGGTAAAAACCGTTACCGGAGAAGTAGTCACCGAAAAAGAACTTGGCGGGGCCCTGGCCCATGGCACCAAATCCGGCGTCAACCACTTTATTGCAGAAGATGAAAATGAAGGTATCCTGCTTATCCGTAAGCTGCTGAGTTACCTCCCGCAAAACAACCTTGAAGAAACTCCCCTGGCCCCCTGCGATGACCCGATTGACCGCCTGGATGACGGTTTAAATGATATCATCCCCGAAAATCCCAACAAGCCATACAATGTAAAGGATATCATTTATTCCATTGCCGATTACAATGAATTCCTGGAGTCACAGCGCAATTATGCACCCAATATCGTTACCGGCTTTGCCCGTTTTAACGGCATGTCGGTAGGGATTGTGGCCAACCAGCCCAATTACCTTGCCGGAGTGCTTGACATCAGTGCATCGCGCAAGGCAGCCCGCTTCGTGAGGTTCTGCGATGCTTTTAATATTCCCCTGGTAACG
>SKVW01000191.1 GCA_007129255.1 Bacteroidales bacterium | reverse complement strand
GGAAGCAGAGGCGATTATGAATACGGTGGAGGAGGTGTTTTTCGATCGGAGGACAATGGCATTACTTGGGAACAGTTAACTTACAATCTGATTACATCTTTGGCAATTGACCCTAATGATGTGATATATGCCGGCGGACCGGGAGGAGTTTTCCGCACCGCCGATACCGGTGACTCGTGGGAGCATATCATAACCGGCATGGGTAGCGTTAGTGTGGAGGGGCTATCGCTTGCACCAGATGGATATTTGTATGCTTACCATAATAAATTGCACCGAAGCGTTGAGCCTGTCTTTACTCCAAATACAATCTTATTACCAGAAACAATTGATATAAAGATATTCCCAAATCCTTTCAATGATTTTCTAAATATTGAATTGCCTATTGATCAAAATTTGCATGAATTCATTAAAATAGAAGTATTTGATTCTGCCGGCAGGCTTGTATATTGTCATAATATTGACAATCAATATAGCAAAACAATTAACCTTTCTTTCTTAAGGCCGGGCTTGTATTTTGTAAGTCTTGAAGCATCCAGACAGCGATTTTCAAGAACAATACTAAAATATTAACAAATATGTTTTAATCACAGTTTTTAAGTTCAATTTATTATTAACCAAATCCAAATTATCATGAAAAAATTATTTATTATGAAAAAAACAATGTTTTTATTAACAGGGCTGCTTTTCCTGAACTGCTTTTGGGCCCTGGGGCAGGAATTTTCCTTTCAAATGTATTTTGAAGATGCGGAAGGAAACAGGGATACACTGACCATCGGATATGACCTTCAGGGATCCAGGGATACAATTAATCCCGAATTTGGTGAAGAAAACATTGCCGACACTCCTTTCGATTCCATTTTTGATGTAAGAATTACCAATCAGGCAGACATTAACGGGGCCGGTTGGAATTATGATTATGAATTGTACCACACAAAAAAGAAAATTGTGCTGCTTCCATGTAATGAGGATTATTTCTGGTTTCAGATTATGCCTTTCGTGAATATTGATATCAGGGCAAAGTATTGGCCAGTAACAATAGAATGGAATAAAAGCCTATTCAAAAACGAATGTCATGAAATAAGTCTGTTTACACCACTATACCCTGGGTTCTGGTGGGATACAGGATATTATTTCAGCGACTTTATGAGAATTACATTAGAAAATAACAGCGAACTTACATTTTCTGCAAATTTCCCCGAAAACTGGGAAGACCACCCTGTTGATTACGATTTCTTTAATTATTATGTTGACGCCGAAGGAAATCCAATTGCAACTTATTGGTTGGCATTTGGCGACTCAACATTGCTTATATTAAACACCCCCGATGTAATCAATAGTAGTGAAACGAAGGTTTACCCAAACCCTACCCAGGGAAAAATTAATTTTAGAGGCCATGAAACCGGAAAAATAAAAAAACTTACGGCCTTTAATACAAGCGGGCAAAAATTCCGTATCCCTTTTTCTGAAAATACCGCGGACATGAGTTCGCTTAAAAACGGAATTTATTTTCTGAAATTCACAATGGACGATGGAAACCATTTTACAGAGAAAATAGTAATTAAAAAATAATTAGATTATCCGCAACTAATCAATAAAAATTTTCAGTTGATTGCAGAAAGGTGAATGGCAGAATCGTCCTTAAGGGGGAAATAATTTTTACTTAACTGCAACGCTTTGAATAAAATTGTAACAAGTTTTTTCGCCCTGAAAGGGATCCTAAACATTTTTTCTGCCACACACTGCATTGATTATCCTTATAAACAAAACGCGGATGCAACGGATCACAAACAGCAAACGCTGATTTAATCCGCGACTGCGAACCATGCACGACCATCCGCGATCAAAAAAACAAACAAGACGAAAAGGCTGGTGTATTCCAACCCGACTTAAAGCCTATTTGTACTTTAAATTTAGCAAATGGAATACTTCGAAAAGCAGAGCATCACCTTCTCCTTATTATTTCATCCGAAAAAATCCAGAATTCGATTCTTAAGGAAATGTTGCAAATCCTCAAAAAACAAAAGGTTTCCAGGGATTGAACGGTCAGGCTTTAGCAGTTTCTTTTTTCATCAGCAGCCCGATAAGCTCCACCACCCTTTTGGAGTAGGCGTACTCATTGTCGTACCATGCCACGATCTGCAGGAAGTTTTCGCCCAGCATGCGGGTGCTCAGGGAATCGAACACGGCCGAATGGGGGTTGCCGATGATGTCGGAAGATACCACCGGGTCTTCGCAATATTCTATAATGCCTTTCATATAGCTTTCTGAGGCATCGTAAAAGAGGGCGTTGACCGATTCTTTGGAGGCCGGGTTTTTCAGGATGATGTTCAGTTCCACGAAAGAACCGTCGCTAACGGGCACCCGGGTGGCAAATCCGTCAAAGCGGTCCTCCATGGAAGGCATGATCTCTTTTACCGCCTTGACGGCGCTGGTGGTGGTAGGGATGATGTTGTCTCCCGCTCCCCTTGCCCGTCGCAGGTCATGGTGGGGAGCGTCGGTCACGTTCTGGTTGTTGGTATAAGGATGTACGGTGTTGAGCATGGCCCGGTCGATGCCCAGGTTGTCGTCAAGCACCTTCAGCAGGGGCACCACGCAGTTGGTGGTGCAGGAGGCATTGGATATGAGCCGGTGTGCGGGCTGCAGGCTTTGCTCGTTGGCACCTATCACCACCATGTTGTCCAGTTTTTCCTTGGGAGGGCAGGAAAGGATCACTTTTTTCACGCCCCGCTGCAAGTGGCCCTTCAGCACGTCACGGGTAAGGAACACCCCGGAGGATTCAATGACCAGATCCACCCCGTGGGCACTCCAGGGTATCTTTTCGGGATGAAAAAAAGCGTATTTTTTCATGCTGTGCCCGTTCACATAAATCTTGTCGGTTTGCTCATCACCCCTGATGTCTTTGATAAAACGTCCGTGCACGGTATCGTATTTGAGCAGGTGCACCAGGGTTTTCAAAAGCATGGGGTCGTTCACGGCCACCACCTTCATATCGTCCCGCTGATGAATCAACCGGAACACCAGTTTGCCGATACGTCCCACACCATTTATTCCTATTCTGATCATTTCCAATGCTTTTATATATCCAGGTCCAGGCGGATCTGTTTTTCCTTATCACCTGACTGGGTATGTTTTGTGTCAGCAGCTGCTCCTTCTTCGGTTTCCCCTTCGGGCTGTGCGGGGCCCGGTTCTTCAGGTTCTTCTTTTTTAAGCGGCTCCATCCACTCCACTGATTTCACTTCTGCCGGGGAAACACGTTTGCCCCGGGCTTTCTGGCTTTTTACGGCAATAAAGTCTTCCACCTCAATTTCTTCCTCATTTTTCTGCCGGCGGGGCGAAGGCACCAGGTTCACTTTCAGCCTGGGGTATTTTTCGGCAGTGACCAGCAGCAGTTTGCTTTGAGGATGCTCACCGATAAAGGAAATAAATTTTCCGCCGTTTCCTTCGGGCACAAACCGCTTGATGTAATTATATCCCTGCTCCCCATCGTAATACACTGCCGTAAGCACCAGGGAAGGATGCAGTTTTTTGAGCAGCACGGGGTTTTCTTCAAAATGGTTGGACAAATCAAAGTTCATCACCCTGAAGGTGCCATTGGAAAATACGGCCAGGATCCTTTCATCTCCCTTGAATGCGCCAAGGTATTGCCCGCGTTTGTCGGTATTGAGGCGAAGTACCGTATCGTCAAACCATATGTTCATGGCACCCAGGGTGGAAACGCCCTGGTCTTTGAGTACGATCTTGCGCACGGCATGTTTGGTAAGGATGTTGCCTGTTGCAGACCGCCCCTTTATGGCCAGCTCGCTGAAGTCCATGTCAAAAACCGGCTTTTTCAGCTTGGGCTTGTGCCTCAGATAAACGCTTACCACTTCGGCTTCCCCGTTGGGGTTGGCGGTAAAATAAAGTACCTTGCTGCCTTTGGTGCCCCGGGTCAGGGCATATTCCTTGTCGCGGGTCACCCCTTTTACGGCAAACCGCTTCATGTAGGTTTTTCCCTTGGGGCCGTCCTGGTAAATGAGGTTGTACGTGGTGCGGTCGTCATTGCGCTCAAAAATGCCCACGTGAATGATGTTCTTTCCCACAAAGGACTTGGGGGCTACTTTGGTCACCACAAAAGTGCCGTCTTCACGAAAAACGATAATGTCATCCAGGTCGGAGCATTCGCAAACAAATTCGTCCTTTTTCAGGCCGGTGCCCACAAAGCCTTCTTCCCGGTTCACAAAAAGCTTTTCGTTGGCCACGGCCACCCGGGTGGCTTCAATGTTGTCGAAAAACCTGATCTCAGTCTTGCGCTCCCTGCCCTTGCCGTATTTCTGCTTTATGCGCCTGAAATAGTCGATGGCATATTGCACCAGGTTTTCCAGGTAGTGATTCACCTTATCCAGCTTTTCCTGCAAGCCGCGCAAAATTTCATCGGCTTTATAAATATCAAAACGGGAGATGCGTTTGATCTTAATTTCAGTAAGCCTGATAATATCCTCCCGGGTTATTTCCCGGTAAAAATCTTTTTT
>SKVW01000246.1 GCA_007129255.1 Bacteroidales bacterium | reverse complement strand
GAGGAGGTTGCCTATTTGTATAAAAACCGCTGGCAGGTTGAGCTTTTTTTCAAGTGGATCAAGCAACACCTGAAAATCAAAGCATTTTGGGGGACAACCGAAAATGCAGTAAGCATCCAGGTATATTCAGCCATCATTGCATATTGTTTGGTGGCAATTGTTGGATCCAGCTTGAATATTGAACGTTCAACCTACGAAATTTTACAGGTTTTGGGCATATCACTACTGGACAAAACCCCTGTCAATGAGCTACTTAAAAACGTGAACTACCAAGATGTCAAAGAACCATTTTGTAACCAACTGTCCCTCAGGTTAATTTAAGTGGACAGTAGTGAAACTGTTTATAAAAACAAGGCTCAGAGAAGCTGGTTTCCTGTTCAACTCTTTATTTTCTCCTAAATCATCACTCATTCCTGGCGATTTTGCGCATTAGCCGCCCCAGAATATCAGATCCTGTAATAATTCTTTTTTCTGTATCTGCCCATAAAAGGATGATGTCTTTGTCAATGACGTCATCACCGGGCTTTGTTTTTTCTACCGTCAGTTTTCCAAGAATATTTCCCATAAGGCAATCGACATCGGTTTCCAGCAGCGGAAAATGACATAACTCCAATGGATTGAAATCTTCCTTATTGAAAAGTGCTCCCCGCAAAAACCCGGGAACATTCAACACCATTCTGGGTAAGCCTGTTGTTTTATCTGTAATAATAAACCATTTTTTCCCTGGTGCAGCTATCTTCCTGAGAAACCCATCACGGGAGCTGGATTTAAAACCGGGAAAAACAGGTTTGCCATTTTCAAAATCCAGCTCCAAAATGGTTTCATGGTCTATGATTTCGCCCTCCTCTTTGATCCTTAGGTCGTCAAGGTCAAGAAAATTCACTGCCCCTGCAGCTTCAACGGCACCTACCTCGGTATCACCTTCCATGGCATGGTGTTTTAATACTTTACGCAACTCATCCTCACGAAACCATGGAATAGGTTCCTCTCCCACAAGTTTATCCAGCAACATACCTGTGGGCTTTGAAACAGGAAAAAGAAGGATTTTATAAAACCGAAGCACGGGAGAAAGTGCAGAGCCTATGCGAAGTGCATGTCTTGTAAAATATGCCTGGGGGATGATTTCACCCACAATCGTAATTACTACCGTGGAGAATAAAAATGAAGCAACACCAATAAGAACCGAGTCAACCAGCAGGGTGAGCAATACATTGATGCTCACGTTTCCCCAAAGGATGGTTGCCAGTGTAAAATTAGCGTCCTTTCGTAATTTCAACACCTTTTCAGCATATTTATCACCATGCTCTGCAGCCACCTCAAGCCTTAAACGGCTCAGGCTGAAAAGGGAAATATTGAGCCCCGACATGGTTGCCGATTGCGAAATACAAATGATAATACCTATCCAAATCCAGATTTCCATATCATAAAATCTTATATAGGAATCCAAACAGAAACAGAACCCCCTTTGCACAAAAATTCACCCCAACCGTCTTTATTGGTTTTAACTGGTTCCGAAATATGTCCGGTAATATCTATGTATGAAGTTTCGGGAGCACCGGTTTCCATATGTTTATTGGCATCTTCACCATTGCTTATTAACACTGCCATGCCCCCGGGATGATCATCATTACCGGTGCGTGTCCAGCCCACACAGTTAGGGTGGTCAAAATAGTCATATTGCTCACCCCATGCATGATCTCTGCGGGCCTTTAAAAAGTTATCGATCATCCATTTATGACTGGGCATATGAATTTCGTATTCATTGCCATCTTTACCTTTGTCTTTGTAAGATGTGCCATAGTAATCGGCTGCAAACACACAGGGATAACCATCGCGGCGCAACAAAATCAGTGCATATGCCAGTGGCTTGAACCAGGGCTCAACAACCGATTCAAGGGATTGAAGTGGTTGTGAATCATGATTACTTACCAGTGTAACAGCTAGGGTGGGATGAACCGCCACCAATGTATTGTCAAAAATTCTTTGCAGGTCATAATCCTTGCCCTGCTTTCCTGCAGCAGCAAAATTGTAATGCAATCCCACATCAAACAGCATCATGCTGCCATCGGTTTGCTTAATGAAATGGTTGGCGGCTTCACTTTCTCCCGACCAGTACTCGCCTACGGCAAAAAGGTCGCGTTTGCGATGATTGCGCATATGGCTTAACCAGTCCAGAAAAAAGCTTGATTTCACATGTTTTACAGCATCGAACCTGAAACCATCAACTCCGGTGGTTTTAAGATACCACTCACCCCAGTAAAACAATTCCTTCTTTACATCAGGATTGTTGATATCGAGATTGCAACCCATGAGGTAATCAAAGTTCCCTTTTTCCAGGTCTACGCTTTCGTCAAAAGACTTGCCCTCAAAAAGGTAAATGGCATCACTCTTTTCATCCAATGCATTGTAATCGGCAGCATTAAAATGCCACCAGTGCCAGTGCAGTTCGGAGTATTTTCCTTTTCTGCCCGGAAAAGTAAAGTTTGTCCAGGCTTTTATGGTTTGCAATTCGCCGATGGATTCGTGCCTGTTGTCAGGATTGTAGGGAGTTGCTTTGAATTCTTCCTGGTGATCAGCACCCAGTTTATGATTGAAAACAATATCGGCATAAACTCTTAATCCTGCTTTTTGTGCTGTTTTGATGGCCTTAAGGTATTCATCCCGGGTACCATACTTGGTGCGCACCGAACCTTTCTGGTCAAACTCACCCAGGTCAAAAAGATCGTATACTCCATAGCCTACATCGTTTCCGCCCCCGGTACCCTTGTAGGCGGGAGGGAGCCATACAGAGGTTATTCCGGCTTTTACAAGTTCATGAGCTTTTTCAGAAAGCTGCTTCCATAAAGTACCATCGGCATGAGTGTACCAGTGGAAATACTGCATCATTGCTCCATTATATTCTGCCATAATTGTCTATATTTTAGTTTGTTCTTTTTCGCTTGTGCACAACGTTCCAGCATTTTATTCGTCGTTCCCGGTCAAATATAATGTAAAATGGAATAAGTTGGTGTAAATTTTAAGATGAATCAGAGAATAACCCATTCTAGGAATGATGAATAAAATGAGTTGGACTATGCCGTCTTGCTATGGGTGTTCTTATTGATTTTTTTCAGGATTTTTGCTTTTCGGCATTTTTCATTTATGGCAATTTAAAATAACATGATTTTGTTCTTGTTTCAACTTGTATTTGCTTACCCCCGGATAATACATGCTGCAGGAACCGACTGTTTTTACCGCACACGCCCTCATCCCTGGTGTATCTGCAGCGGAGTGAGGATTCTGATTATGTTATTAAAAGGATTTTCAGCTTAAGTTTTTTTCGTGGTGTTGCAATTCCTTTTCAGAAAAAACAGCCAATCAACCTTTCCATTAACAGCCTGGAAAAGCATCTGCGTTTTCTATCAAACTACTATCTGAGTAAGTCAGGGAACTGCCGCATACAAAAACCCAATGCCCGATGGGGTGAGAGCAGGAAAAACAGAGCAGGAGAAAAAGGAAGCCCTTTTCTCCTGTCCAGTTTTAGCCCTATTTTAATTAATTAAAAAAGTTGCTGTTGATCTGAATTTCTTTGTGCAGGCAATCTGTCCCGGATTATTGCACGGAGATCTTCCTCATGATTATTTGCCCGTCAAACTCTCCCCTTAAAATATATACCCCCGACTCCAATCCATCCAAATCAAATATGAGTAGCTGATGCCCCCTGTCCTGAATCACTTTTACCGATACCTGCCTCCCAAGGATATCCATTAAAACAAGATTTACAGGGCTTTCGT
Source organism: Bacteroidales bacterium (assembly GCA_007129255.1). Classification (GTDB taxonomy): domain Bacteria; phylum Bacteroidota; class Bacteroidia; order Bacteroidales; family UBA7960; genus PUML01. The sequence continues at coordinate 736 of SKVW01000246.1, read as the reverse complement.
TCTGGTTGTCAAATTCGACATGGAGTTTACCGGAAGCAGGATTGGGGTAAACTTTTAATTCTATGTGATCTGTTCCGGCAAAACCGGTGTCGTCTTCCTCCATTACCACCAGCACCGTTTTGTCGCTGTCATCTACCAGGATCGCACCTGAAGCGTCAAAATAGTTTTCGGCAACAACAGTATAGGAATATTCTCCGGGATGGATGCCTTCAAAAATATAGTCTCCCTCAGGGTTCTCTTCGCCATTCAGGGTAATTACGGCATTGTTGATGGCCTCCCCATCCTCGTCTTCTATAACAAAGGTTATCGTATAGCCTGTGAACAGGAAGTTCGCTGTAAGAAATGTGTCGTTTTCCGGCATGCTGAACAGGAATACCGGTTCCTCGCTCACCTGGATGCCATCCTCATCGGTCCATTCCGCGAATATATACCCCTCGTGTGCCTCGGCCGAAACTTCCACCTCTTGTCCGTATTCATACTCCCCGGCACCATGTACGGTGCCTCCATCCTCCGGTTCTGCATAAAGGCTCAGGGTGTAAACCGGGATCATTGTGCTGCTGAACCTGCTGACAAATACATCGTACCCTCCGTTGTGCGTGTTGTCCCATGCATCGGGCGTTACCGGAAAGTCAGCAGAATAGGTCCATCCGGTCAGCAGTATCTCTCCATCTTCCGTATAGATGATTTTCCGTGCCTCTTCAAAAGAACTACCCCCGATGAAAGTGGAATAGGTCAG
>SKVW01000190.1 GCA_007129255.1 Bacteroidales bacterium | reverse complement strand
GCGGGTTTGTTTGGATGTGTTCATCAACAATATCATCCAGTTTGCTTTCAAGGGCTTGGACATCGGTACCCGGTGTAAGTTTCAGGTAAGTGTAGAAGTTCATTCCGGAAACCTTTATCTGATCGGGCAGGCTCTCGTGGTTGGAAACGGCATTGAAAGCCATGTGGGTATTGGCCGGGAGATCCTGCATTACACCGGTTATCTGGTATGTTTCGCCTTGTATGGAGATCATTCTGTTAACAGCCGCCAGGGGATCTGCAAACCATCTTTGGGCTGAGGTTTTGGTAAGTACAATGGCGTTGGGTTGATTCAGGACGGTGGATGGATTGCCTGCCAACAGTTCAAAATTAAACATGGAAAAGAAAGTGGAATCCGCAAAGATGATTCCCGAAAGGGTGGTGACCTCATCATCAATAATAATTTCCGGGCTGCTGTAATAGGAGGTCATGCGCACAAAACCTTCTACTTCGGGCAAATCCTTTTCGGCAATTTCTGCCACAGGAAACATTGCAGAGGGCAAGGTCTGTGGCTCTCCCTGACCCAGCTCTGCAGAGCTGTGTATGCGGTAAATGCGCTCATGGTCTTCAATAAACTTGTCGTAACTCAGCTGGTGGATTACAAATATCCCGATCAGCAAAGCAATGGCCAGCCCAAGGGATAAGCCAAGGATATTGATGGCGGAGTTGAGCTTTTGCTTTTCCAGGTTACGGAATACGGTTTTGATGTAATGATAAAACATGGTTTTATATTTTAATTTTCAATCCTTATTGCTTCTATTGGGTTGGCTTTTGTTGCAAGAAAAACCTGGATGCTGATTATTGCCGCATTCAGGAGAAAAGTAAGTCCGGCGGGGATCAGGAACCAAAGCGGATTAATCCGAATGCGCATGGCAAAATGGTTAAGCCATCCGTCCATTGCCCACCATGCCAGAGGGGCAGCCACAAGGAAAGCGATCAATACAAGGAAAGAAAACTCCTTGTTAAAAAGCCATAGCAGTCCTTTGCCGGACGCCCCCAATACTTTTCTGATGCCGATTTCTTTCACCCTGCGTTCGATGGCAAAAGCAGCCAGTCCGTATACTCCTAAAAGGGAGATGATGATGGCCAGGACGGATCCGCTCCACAGAAGGTTGGCCGATTGTTTTTCCCGGGAATATAATGCTTCCAGCCTTTCATCCAGAAATATCAGGTTGGGATACCATGTCGGATCGATGTCATGAAATACTTCTGAGATTTTTTCACGGGCTTGTGCCGGGTTACTCCCTTCCGTTTTAATATAAATCTGGGGGAAATTACTTCTGGCATATCGGAATACCAAGGGTTCAATGGGGCTATGCAATGATTTGAGCTGGAAGTTTTCCACCACGCCAATAATGGGGCCTAAACTGGAATGTATGTTTAACCTGCTTTGCAGGGGGTCTTCCAGCCCTAAGGCAACCACTGCCGCCTGGTTCAGGATATAAGCACCCCGGGCATCCAGTTCCGATTGAGGATGAAAGTTTCTGCCTTCGCTAAGCGGTATTTCCATCATTGGGATAAACGTTTCGTCTACAGTAAGGATATCTGCAGTAGTTCCTTTCGAAGAATCTCCTCCATATTCCGATATCAACTCAATCTGGTTGGTTTCACCAAAAATAAATGAGCCGCCCGTCACCCTTCTCACGCCTTCCAAGGCTTCCAGCCTTGACACAACCTCAGGGAAAGCCCTGCGGACAGGCATGGATACATCCCTGGCCACCAAAACAGAATCTTTCTCAAAACCAAGGCTTTCCTTCATCATAAAATTTAACTGAAAGGCGATGACCATCAAAGAGCTGACCAAAAAAATGGTAATGGCAAACTGAAACACCACCAGTGCCCGCCGAAACCCCTTGCCTTTATTCCCCTTTACCATTTCCCCTTTGAGAATGTTTACCGGGTTGAATGATGAAAGGTAAAAAGCAGGATAAACTCCTGCTATTAGTCCGGTGAATGTAAACATAGCAACCAGCGTGATTAAGCCCGGGGAGGTAAACACTACACCGGGTTGGATATCCACTCCGAGTCTTCCCGAAAAAAATCCGGAGAGGTTTTCAGCCAGGATCAGGGCAAGAATGAAAGCAAGCAGGGTAGTCAGAAAGGATTCAAACATGAACTGTTTGATCAAACCTCCTCTTGAGGTGCCTGCCACTTTTCGCAGGCCGATCTCTTTGGCACGCAAGGAGCTGCGGGCCGTGGCCATATTAATGTAATTGATCAATGCAAGTAAAAGAATAAACAAGGACATGGCACTGAAAATACGCACATTACGCAAGCTTCCATTGTCTTTCATTTCCCATATCAGGTTGGATTTCAGATGAATGTCGGCCAGGTTTACCAGGCGTGTTTCCACAGGCATGCTCTCTCCATGAAAATAGGGATTGGCCAGGACCACCTCTTCAGAAATAATGCTTAGCTGTTCCTCCAGTCTTTCCATGCTTACCCGGGGTCTGAGTTTCAGGTAGGTGAAAAATCCGAATCCGGAATCTTTCATCCCATCGGGAACATTAGTCATTGAAATCAACCCGTTAAAAGCCATGTGGGTGTTTCCGGGCAGGTCTTCGATAATGGCCGTGATCCTGTAAGTAATGTTGTAAATCTGCAATGTCTGGTTGATATTAAGCAGGGGTTCTTCAAACAGGTTTTTTGCCAGGCTGTAGGTCAGCACCAGGGAGTTGGGTTCTGCCAGGGCGGTGGCTGGGTCACCTGCAAGAAACTCCATTGGAAACAGATCGAAAAAGTTGGAATCTGCCGCAGCGATCATCGGCGTATGGATGATGCGTTCATCCTGTTTTAATGCGGCATTGGGAAGCACGGTGGTAAGCCGGGTTGCCATTTCAACTTCTGGAACCTGGTCTGCAACCCTTTCGGAAAACCCAAACATGGTCGATGGAATGGTCATTGGCTTATCCGAAAAAAGAGACATGCTGTTTTGAACCCTGTATATTTGCCGATGATCCTCGAAAAACCGATCGTAGCTTCTTTCATACAACACATGCATCCAGATCAGCAGGGCGATTGACAATCCCAGGGCCAGGCCCAGGATATTGATCCATGCATTGGACCTTTTTCGGAAAATATTCCGGACAGCGGTTTTTAAAAAGTTTCTTAACATGAAGACAGGTTTTTTCTTTTTTACTCTGTTTTGAGCACATCCGCCGGGTTGGCCCTTGCAGATTGCATGGATTGTGTGGTGACAATAACCAAAGCCAAGGCCAATACTCCGGAAAGTGCAGCGAGCATGGTCCAGTATGGAAAATCTATGGCATAGGCAAACCCCGAAAGCCATTTGTCCATATACCAGTAGGCAAGGGGTAAAGCGATGATGGCCCCCACCATCACCCATTTAAGGAATTCTCCCGACATCCTGAACAGGATAGAGGAAGTGGACGCACCCATTACCTTTCGTATCCCGGTTTCTTTTTGCCGTTGCTGTGCGGCAAATGAAGAAAGGCCGAGTACCCCCAGCATGGCAATGATAATGGCCAGAAGGGTGAAGGCCTGAAACAGCCGGCCAAAACTTCTTTCCGTGGCATATTGCAAGTGCAAATGGTCTGAAATAAAATAATGCCTCAGGGTGTTTCCCGTAAAGAGCGCTTCCCATTTCTCCTGCACACTGAGCAATACATCGGGGCTTCCGGTTTCTTTATATCTTACCTGCACCCAATAAGGGGTGGACATAAAATCTGGCCGGCTATCAATTGTGTTGACCAGCAAGGGTTCAATTTCCTGATGCAAAGACTGAAAGTGGTAATCCTCAATTACTCCAATTACACTATAGGTGCGTCCTCCCCGTTCAATGGTTTTTCCAAGGGGTTCGGTCCAGCCGGCTTGTCTTACCAGGGCCTGGTTAACCAAAGCGTTTTCGTTTTCCAGGCCATCTGCTCTTTCAAAGTTTCTTCCCTCCAGCAGGTTCAATTCAAGGGTTTGCATAAAGTGCTCGTCAACCCATAGCCTGTGGGCCATAAAACCGGGCTCCACATTCTCTGCAACAATGCCCTCCATATAGCTTGGACCGCCGGGGAAAGTAGTGGAAATGCTTTGTTTTTCAATCCAGGCAAAGCTTTCCATGGCATTCATGAAAATGCGTGCATCTTCACGGCTTTCTGTCCTGACCACCAGCAGGTTTTTTTCATTAAAACCGTGCTCTTTCTGCTGGAAAAAGCGAATTTGTAAAAACACCACCAGGGTGCAAACGATCAATGCCAGGGAAACTGCAAACTGAATAAGCAACAAAAGGTTTCTTGGTTGAAAGCGACCGGGTTTGCTCCAGAATTCTCCTTTCAGAATTTTTACAGGATGAAAAGAAGCCATATACCAGGCAGGGTAAATGCTGGCCAGCAACCCAAAAACTCCTACAAAAATGATAACGGATAAAAGCAGCCCCCACCAGGGAATATTTAACAGCTGCAGGTTGGTATTCAGTAATTGGTTAAAAAATGGCAGGAAAATTTCTGCCAGGATCAGGGCGCCCAGGAAGCTGATTCCGGTAAGGAAGAGGGTTTCCAGGTAAAATTGTTTTTTAAGGGCTTTTTTATGGGCCCCCAGTACTTTGCGCATGCCAACCTCTTTGGCCCTTTTCCCTGAGCGGGCAATGGTGAGGTTTACATAATTAAACCCGGCAATAAAAAGAACAAATAATGCCACAAGCGAGAATACCCACACCTTCCAGAGGGTGCCCGCCTCTTCTAATTCATTGCCAAAAGGGCTGCGCAGGCGAATGTCGGTTAATGGGAAATACCCAAATGTAATCTTAACCCCCATTCCTTCAAACTTGTAGTTGACTTTTTCATAAGTCAGCTCTTCGGTTTTTTTTAACAAATCATCGAGGTCGGTATCGTTTAAAAGTTTTACATAGTTATGATAGCTCAGGTTGGCATCCCATTCGGTAAAAACACCCTGCCTGTTTACGATCAGGGTTTCAAAGGAACGCAGCAGCTCAAACTGAATATGGGAGTTGGGCGGGCAGTCTGCTGCTATTCCGGTAATGGTATATTTTCGGGTGTCGTCATCCAGGCGAATTGGTTTTCCCATGGGGTCCTGATCAGGGAAAAGCTTTTGGGCAAGGGTTTCTGTGACAACAACCGAATAGGGTTCAACCAGGGCGGTATGGGGATTGCCCCTGAGCAGCTCAAAAGAAAAAAACTCAAAAAAGGTGCTGTCGGCATAATGTGTTTTTTCCACCGTAATAAAACTGTTTTCCTGCCAAATGCTGAGGGTTTGTCTTCCGGACATTCTGGCATAATCCAGTATTTCCGGGAAAGCTTCCACCAGGTCGGGTCCCATGGCAGGACTGCTCACATTCTCGTAAAGTTCTTCTCCCTGCATATCAGCATGCAGGCTGATCCTGTAAATGTTTTCGGCTTGCTCATGAAACCGGTCAAAACTCAGTTCCCGGTAAACATAAAGAAAGATTATCAGGCATACGGCCATTGCCGTGGCAAGCCCAAAAAGATTGATGAAGGAAAAGGAAGGGCTCTTGCTGAATTGCTTCAGGGTGGTTTTGAGGTAATGGGTCAACATGGGCAAATGATTTAGATGGTTGTTAACTTTTTGCCTCGAAAAAGGGAATGAAAACCTGAACCTTTTCTGAAGCAAAAACCTTTTTTAAAATCCAAACCGGATTTCTTTAACCCTGTTTTTTTATTTAAGCAGGACCTTTTTTATGCTTATTCAGCCCGGATGGTATCCACCGGGTTTAACCTTGATGCCTTCAGGGTGTGGTAGCTAACGGTTGCCATGGCAATGGCAAAGGCCAGGGCCCCTGCTATCACGATGGGAGCAAACGACATGGATATTTGGTAAACAAAATCTTCCAGCCAGCGAACCATAAGAAACCAGGCAACAGGACTGGCAATGAGCAGGGCAATCAATATCAAGCGGGAATATTCCTTAAACAGCAATTTAAGTACCCTGCCCGAAGAAGAACCGAGCACCTTCCTGATCCCGATTTCTTTTTTTCTTTGTTCTATGGTAAATGACGAAAGCCCAAACAACCCCATGAAAGAGATGATGATGGTAATCAGGGCAAAAAACCCGAAAACCTTTCCCATGTTCTTTTCGGCTTCAAACTCCTGAAAGAATGGTTGTGTAAGGGGAACAATTTCAGGAATTCTCGATTGATCAAACTCGCGTATTACTGATTCCAGGAAAGGGATCACTTCGGCATGGGTGCCTTCCAGGTATTCTACCACAAGATAGCGGTAAATTGAGGGATTTTCCGGCAGGATTAGCATAATGGGGTCAATGGGGTTTTTCAGGGAAAGGAAATGAAAATCATCCAATACTCCTACCACACGAAGGATGGATTGAGGTTGGCCTTCCTGGTTAAAATTCCTTTGGATTTGCTTTCCGATGGGATTTTCGTGCCACCCGAATTTTTGCACTGCAGACTGGTTTACAAGGGCGGCTGAACCGGCCTCTGCCCTCATTCGCCGGTCAAAGCCCCTTCCTTCCTTAAGGGTAATTTCCATCATATCCACGAACTGATGATCTATGTAGTTTACCGCAATGGCTCCTTCTGCCATTTCCGTTTCGGTTTCTACTTTTACCGCGTTCAGGTTATGATCCCTCCCGGGAACGGAAAACGATTTAGCCGTATTCAATACAAGGGGGTTTTGCCTGATGCTGTTTTCTATGGCTTCGGCCCTTTGGCGGATTTGCGCCCCTTGCAGGGAAATCACGGCTTTATTTTCTCTTGCAAACCCAAGGGGTTTATTCTGTAAAAACCGCAGTTGATCCTGCACAGTTAGCGTGCCTACTACCAATACGATGGAGATGGCAAACTGAAAAACCACAAGAACTTTGCGAAGCAATCCTGAGCGACCATGTGTTGCCGGAACTCCTTTTACGATAAGGGAAGGGTTCATCCGGCTGAGCACAAGTGCCGGGTAAATGCCGGCTGCTATTCCGGTAATGAGCGTAATCAGAAGCACTTGGGCAAGGATGCTGCCATGGAAAAGGTTTAGCAGACTAAAGGTTTTTCCGGTAAGGGAATTGAAAAAAGGAAGCAGGATCTCCATGATCATCATTGAAAAAACAAGGGAGACAAAGGCCACCAGTATGGACTCCGACAAGAACTGCGTCAGAAGCTGTCCCTGGCTTGCCCCACTTACCTTTCTGATGCCAATTTCCCTGGATCTTTTGGAAGCCCTGGCAGTAGACAGGTTGGTGTAGTTGATGGAAGCGATGATCACCAGAAACAGCGCCACAACCGAAAAGATCAGCAGGGTTGCCCTGCTGCTGCTTTCAGGGGCCATCTGAACGCTTGCAAAATGGGTTTCGCGCAGGGGAGTGGCCAGGTATGCTGCGCTGGCTCCAAATGTTTCGCCCATGGGGTTCACATACTTTTCATAAAAAGCATCCATTTTCTCCATTAGGGATTCCATCGAATGGTCTTTATGAAGCTTCAGGTAGGTATAATTGATATTGATGTTCCAGAAAAGTTCGGGGTTCAGGGAAAAGAACTGCTCGTGGTCACCCGATACCATGGAAAGCATGCCCCCATATTTAAAGTGGGTGTTGTCGGGCAGGTCTTCAACAACCGCCGTTACCGTAAAGGTCTCTTGATTTATTTCCAGGGTTTTGCCAACAGGGTTTTCATTTCCGAAATATTTTTTACTCAGGCTGCGATTCAATACCACCGTGTTGGGTTCTGAAAGCGCACCAGCAGCCTGCCCATGTAAAAAATGGTGGGTAAAAACATCAAATACCATAGAGTCTGCATACACAAAACCATCCTCACGAAATTGATCTTCTCGAACTTTCACCAAAACATCTTCCTGAAGGAAAAAGCGGGTGTAGGCTTCCACTTCACTAAACTCCAGATCCATGGCAATTCCAAGCGGAAATGGCGTGATGGCCAGGTGATGGGTAGTTCCGGCCATATTATAAACCCCTTCCATGCGGTAAATGCTTTCATGATGCTTGTGATGGGTATCATAGGAAAGCTCATGGTTCAGGTACATGGTCACCAGCACTGCCCCGGTTATACCAAGGGTGAGGCATATGATGCTGATGGCGGCATAAAGCCCTGATCGGCGCATATTTCTCCAGGCAGTTGTTATGTAATTCTTTAACATGGTGAGCCTAACTTTTGTAAGGAAAAAATTCCAGGTATAACATTAAAAGGCAAAGGGAAGCCTGAGAAAAATCGAATTTCCTAAAAAGGGGCAAACCCTGCCTGCCCCTTTTTTACTTGTTTATATCCTCCCGATTTATTGGGTGGTTGAACTCAATACAAACTCGGTTGCTTTGTCTTCGGTAACGATTTGCCCGTCAAAAAGTCTGATAACACGCTGGGCATAGGAGGCATCGCGCTGGGAGTGGGTTACCATAATGATGGTGGTTCCGTTTTTGTTGAGTGTTTCCAGCAGGTTCATCACTTCATCCCCGTGGGTAGAGTCCAGGTTACCGGTGGGCTCATCGGCAAGAATAATGTGGGGTTTGGCAACAACGGCCCGGCACACGGCCACCCTTTGTTGCTGTCCACCCGACAGTTGCAGGGGGAAATGATTTTTACGGTGCATAATCTGCATCTGCTCCAAAACTTCCTCCACGCGTTTTTTCCTTTCGGAAGCGCTGAAGCCAAGATAGATCAGCGGCAGTTCTATGTTTTCGAAAACACTTAGCTCGTCAATGAGGTTAAAATTCTGGAAAACAAAGCCGATATTTTTCTTACGCAGGTTGGCACGCTGTTTTTCAGAATAATTGGACACCTCCTGCTCCAGGAAAACATATTCGCCTCCTGAAGGGTTGTCAAGAAGCCCAAGGATGTTTAGCAGGGTTGATTTTCCGCAACCCGAAGGACCCATTATGGCCACAAACTCCCCTTCTTTAATTTCGAAGGACACTTTGTTAAGGGCAGTGGTTTCCACCTCTTCGGTGCGAAATACTTTGGTCAGGTCTACTGATTTGATCATGGCTGTTAAATTTTGGTGAAAAGTTAGTATTTTTTTTAAAGAAATTTGGATTATCTGAAAATTAGTCGGTCTTTTGCTCCAAAGGCATCATAGGAAGAGGTTATTACCCTTTCGCCTGGTTCCAGTCCTTCCAGTACTTCATAATGGTGGATGTTTTGCCTGCCGATACGAATGGGTCTTCTCACGGCTTGTGAGCCGGAGGGATCTACAACATAGATCCAGTTTCCGCCGGTTTCCTGGTAAAAACCACCCCTTGGGATGATCAGGGCGTCGGCAACCCCGCTGAATTGCAGCCTTAGCTGAATGGTCTGGCCCCGGCGGATACCCTGAGGCTCATTTCCGTTAAACTGCATGTCCACCTCGAAAGCCCCACCGGTGATGTTGCTGTATATCTTGCTGATCTCCAGATCAAAGGCTTCACCACCGTATTCGAAAGATGCAGGTTGCCCAACGTAAGTGCGGTTAATGTACCGTTCGTCAATGCGGGCACGCAGGCGAAAACCATCCAGCACATCAATCTGGCCGAGGTTTTCTCCCGAAGATTTGGTTTCACCCCGCTCGGAATTAAAGGAGGAAAGTTGCCCGCTGATGGGGGCACGCACGATCAGGTTGTCCAGGTTGTCGTGCAGCATATGGATGTTTTCCTCCAGGCGTGAAATGGACTGATTGAGTTGTTCCAACTGGGTGGAAACGTAAAGAGAATCGTGTTGCATGGTTCTTAATCCGATCTCAAAATGGCGTTTGGCAAAGTTATATTCCCGTTCTGCATTTTCAAATTCTTCATCGGCAATGACACCCTGCTCGTAAAAAGATTTTTTTCGCATATAGTCTTTACGGGCAATATCCAGGCGGTATTCAAGATCCGCCAGTTGCCGCTCCAGGGTAAACATGTTCCTTTCCAGCCCAAGGCGGGTGTTCTGCACCCGGTCCAGTACTTCGAGGGCCTGATTTTCCTGTTGCATATAACTCATTTCAACATTGGCATTGGATAAACGAAGGATCTTGTCCCCTTCCTCTACCTGGGCTCCATCCCGCACAAAAATTTCTTCCACACGACCTCCAAAAACGGCATCCACATAAATGGTAACAATGGGCTGAACCACCCCGTCAACCGGGATGAATTCCTGGAAGCGACCCTGCTCTACGGAGGCAATGGTCATCTTGTCCTTGTCTACATAAAGCCTGCTGCTGCTATCTCGGAAAAACATCAAATAAACAACAAAAACCCCAAAAAGGGCTATTCCTGCGATGCTTGCAATTTTTTTTGCTGTCCATTTTTTCTTTTTAATGATCTTATCCATAATACAATCCTTTTTGGCAAATTCAAAAGTTCAGAAAAAACTTATCCATTATTGTGCCATAGCGTTTAAAGGACTATAAAACAACCACATAAAAAAACACGACTTGAAAATCTATCTAAAAAGTGTTCGCTGGCGTTCACCCGATGTATAAAAGTGAACAACTGTGGGGAAAGGATGTGATTCTGTTTTGAGCAATTTTATTGGTGATATGAAAACGGAACAAGGTCACGGTGTAATCCCTCAAACTCCATAGGAATTTATGCTTGAATACAATTAAGTGAAATACATAGAAATTTCCTTGACGTAGTGTTTAATTTTATCATACCCGCAAAACCGATCCTGATGAAAAGAAAATTGCCCTTAAAAGCAGGAGAATATTCCAAACAAACACCACAAAAACAATAGTTTTATAGCGGGAATAGAGGCAAAGAGATGATACATAATTAAACCTGATGGAGAATGTCCTTTTTGAAATAGCAACGCGATTTGTAAACGTAACCCCTGACAATTTTGACGAGGCGGTAAACCAATCCCTCCGGCAAATTGGTGAATTGTTTGGGGCGGATCGCTGTTATTTGTTTTTGAAAGATGAGGACTGGTTAAGTGTTTCTAACACCCATGAGTGGTGTGCATCGGGTATTCCCGGTCAAATAAATAATTTACAGGGTCTTCCCATGAAGGACCTACCCAACCTGTTGCCTGAGCGGGGAAAAAAGAACCCGTTTACCCTTCAGGACCCTGCTTCTTTATCCGGCTTGAGTGCTGTTGAAAAAGAGATCATTACGACCGGCAATATCCAGGCCCTGAGTTTTCAAACCCTGGAAAAAAGCGGAAAATTTTTGGGATTTTTGGGAGTAGACAGGGTAGAACGGTTCGGGCCTTTGCAAAAACGAGAGGAAAAATACTGGAAAATCATCACCGAAAATTTTACCGGACTGATTGATCGCATTCAAACGGAACAAAAACTGCTGGAAAGCAAACAGCGAATCTCCCTTGCGCTTGAATCCTCCAATGATGGCTACTGGGACTGGGATCTGTTTTCCGGGAAAGTAGTTTTTTCAGATTCCCGGAGGTCCTTTCAGGGTTATAATCTTAAGGAATACCCCTGTCATATTGAAGACTGGAAAGCCTTGATCCATCCTGCCGACCTTCCAGTGGTTGAGCAAAAACTCGAAGATCACCTCAAAGGCATTGAAACGGCCTTTTTATCGGAACACCGTATTAAAAACAGTCAGGGAGAATGGATTTGGTGGCAGGAGAAGGGCAGGCTTACCTGGAACGCACCCGAAAATAAACCCGGAAGAATGTTGGTGGTTTCCAAAAACATTCATAACAGGGTAATGGCCGATCGTCAAAAAGAATTGTATACCGCGAGGCTCGGCTTTTTATCCGAAGTGGCCATTGAGATCATGGAGCTGAGCACAGAGGAGGAAATTTTTAACTTTATCGGAAATAAGCTGCAATATTTTTTCGGAGAAGGAACGGTTGTGGTCAGTGCATACCGGGAAGCAGAAAAGGGCCTTTTTGTAAAATACATCAATGTTGGTGAAAAAACCCTGAAAGACCTGGAAAAGGTATTTGGGTTTCCGGTTTTTAACAAGAACTTTCCCCTGAATGCCGGGAGTTCCCCTTACCACAAACTGGTTCAGCATAATGTTCAGCAACCCAAAGAGGGATTAATGGGCTTGACCATGGGCAGCATTTCACAGGGAGACTGCAAAAAGCTTGAAAAACTGCTGAATGCGGAAAAAATACTGGTTTGCGGCCTACGCACAAGGGATACCCTTTTTGGGTCCCTGGCGTTGTTGCTCAGAGAGAAAGCCGAGGTAAACATCCCCTTCATTGAAACACTGGCCCGCATGGCTTCGGTTGCCCTTTCCCGGCTTGAATACCAAAAAGAGCTGGATCGTAGCCGCAAAAACTATCAAAACCTGGTTAACACCATTTCTGAAGGGCTGATCACCATTAATAGGAAAGGAAAAATCCTCTTTGTTAACAGACAACTGGAGGAGGCCACCGGGTTTCAGGAAGGCGAACTGGAGGGACAAAACATAAAAGACGCATTGGTTTTGCCGGAAGACCACATAATGCTGCATGAAAAAATGCGGGAAAGAGAAAAGGGGCTTGATGGAAAATACGAGATGCGTTTTCGCAAGAAAAGTGGAACCATCATCTGGATGCGCATCAGCAGCACCCCGTTTTTTGATTCGGAAGGAAGGTTTGTGGGATCTGTAGCTGTTACCAGCGACATCACCCGGGAATTGCAGGCTCAAAAGCTGGAGAAAGACCTGGAAGTTGCCCGCAGGGCCGCAGAAACCAAACAACAGTTTTTGGCCAATATGAGCCATGAAATGCGCACCCCCCTTAATGGCATTATCGGTACCACAGGTTTGTTATTAAAATCTGAACTGGACCGTGAGCAAAAAAAGATGCTTGAAATTCTTAAAGAATCCTCTGGCAATTTGTTATACCTGGTAAACAATGTCCTGGAAGTTTCTCGCACAGGATCCGGGAAAAAGAGTATTCGCAAAGACCGTGTTATGATCTCGTCCTTGCTGGAAAAGACCATCTCTCTTTTTAAGCCTGCAGCCATGCAGAAAAACATTTCCCTTAAAGCGGAAACTCCTGAAACCCTTCACTATACCATTGAAGCAGATGCGTATAGAATATCCGAAGTGCTTTCCAACTTCCTTGGTAATTCACTCAAGTTTACCCCTAAGGGAGGGAAGGTAACATTAAAAGGAAGGTACAGGAAGGGAGGGGAAAGAAAATATTTTTTACGGCTGGAAGTGAAAGACACCGGACCAGGTATCAGGGAAGAAGACCAAAAGTTTTTATTCCAGAAGTTTTCACAACTGGATCAATCCCTGAGCCGACCCCAGCAAGGGGCCGGACTTGGACTGGCCATTTCCAAAGACCTGGTTGAACTGATGGAGGGTACCATTGGCGTAGAAAGCAGCCCGGGAAAAGGCAGTTGCTTTTGGTTTGAAATACCGGTAAAACTTCTTGGAAAAAACGGGCATCATTCAAAACCCGGATTGGAAACGGCAGCCAACCTTGAGCTTGGTATGAAGGTATTGATTGTCGAAGATCAGTTTGTTAACTACCAGGTCCTTTCCATGATATTGAAGGGCTTCAAATGCAAGGTTGATGTATCTACTTCGGGAAAGGAGGTTTTTAAGCTTTTTGAAGAAGAAAAATATGATGTTATTTTAATGGACATCCGCCTTCCCGACATGGATGGCATTACGATCACCAAAAAACTCAAGAAAAAATACATAAAAGTCCCACCCGTAATCGCCATTACTGCCGAAGCTATGGAAGGAGACCAGGAACGTTTCCTGGAAGAAGGACTGGATGATTATCTTCCCAAACCGGTTAAAGAAGAGCAATTATATAAAAAATTAAAAAAATGGAAAGAAAGGAATTAATATCTTTGTGTCAACATTTTGTTCGGCATAGTTTTTGAATAAGCGAAAACATACGACCAAAGCATCTTTTAGCAACCTAAAAATAGATACGATGAAAAAGCTGTTATTTATCCCCCTGCTTGTAATGGTAGTTATGGCCGGAAGTTGTCAACGCCGCACGGTAACCCGCGTTGATCCCGATCGCACCATTGACCTGAGCGGACGCTGGAATGACACCGATTCCCGCCTTGTAGCCCAGGAAATGATCAATGATGTGCTGAGCCGCCCCTGGCTCTCCCGTTTTGAAGACAGAAACGAACGGGCACCGGTGGTCATTGTTGGGGAGGTGCGCAACCGAAGCCATGAACATATTGATGCAGAAACCTTTGTTCGCAATATGGAGCGGGAGTTTATCAATAGCGCAATGGTCAGGGTTGTTCAGGGTGCTGAATTCAGAGAGATGATGCGCGAAGAAAGGGCCGACCAGCAGGAGTTTGCCTCACCGGAAACCATGGCCCGCTGGCGCAGAGAGATCGGGGCCGACTATATGCTTACAGGCACCATGAACTCCATTGTAGATCAGCATGGCCGTGACAGGGTAATTTATTACCAGGTTAACCTGGAGCTTTCCGATATGGAAACCAATGAAAAAGTCTGGATCGGTGAGAAGCAAATAAAGAAAACGGTCAGGAACTAGGCCGTTTTTCCCTTAGGATAAACCTACAACCCTCAGGCTTCACAACCAGGCAGGAGGGTTTTTTATAAAGCCCTGAATCATGGCCAAAAAATACTATATCCTTTTTTTGGTGATCCTGCTGGCGGGATTTTCCGGTTGCCGCACTTATTATCAGCGGCAACAGGAATTTCATAACCATTTTGGTTCCGGAAAAATTGAGCAGGCGGCAGAGGTGCTGGAAAAAGACCGGAGGGCTGATCGCCGGAGAACCCGGCTGCTGCACCTTTTCAACCAGGGCATGGTACACCATATGCTGGGAAATTACCAGGAAAGCAACCGGTTTTTTGAAGAAGCCTACATTCTGGGGGAAGACTTTCTTACCAACTACATGGATGAAGCCCTTGCCCTGCTTACCAACCCCAACATGACCGAATACCGCGGGGAGGACTTTGAGTTGCTTATGGTGCATTACTACAAAGCCATGAACTATATTCAGTTAGGTGATTTTGATGCGGCCCTGGTAGAGTGCCGACGGCTCAGCATTCGCCTGGCAGCACTGCAGGACAAGTTTAAATCGGAAAACCGTTATAAAAGGGATGCTTTTATTCACAACCTCATGGGAATCATTTATGATGCCAGCGGGGATTACAACAACGCATTTATTGCCTATCGCAACGCTTACAACATATATACCGAAGACTACGCCTCGCTTTTTGGGGTAGAACCACCGCCCCAGCTTAAAAAGGACCTGATCCGCGCAGCCCATCGCACCGGCTTCCGCGATCAGGCAGCTTACTACGAAGAACGGTTTGATATGAAATACAACCCAGCCATGGATGCCGGTAGCGGCGACCTGGTCTTTTTCTGGCAAAACGGACTGGGGCCCGTAAAAGAAGAATGGAGCATCAACTTTACCATTGTAAGAGGGAGTGGAGGTCAGGTTAACTTTGTGAATGAAGAAATGGGCCTTTCTTTTCCTTTTTTCCTGGGTGGGAATTCCTCCGGAGATCTCGGAGACCTTCGTATTTTGAGGGTTGCTTTTCCAAAATATGTAGAGCGCAAGCCGGTTTATGCGGGTGCACGCCTTCGTACAGGCAACCGTTCCGCAAATCTGTATCTTGCCCAGGATATCAATGCCATTGCTTTCCAGTCTCTCGAAGACCGTATGCTTCGCGAGATGGGGCAGGCCCTGTTAAGGCTTGCCATCAGGCAGGCAGCAGAGCAGCGCATAAGAAAAGAAGATGAGCGCATCGGGGCCTTGTT
>SKVW01000042.1 GCA_007129255.1 Bacteroidales bacterium | reverse complement strand
TCTTTCACCCCAAGCTGCTGAAAAGCTTTGATGGAAGCTTCATAATTAACATTCAAAAGCACCCCTCCCAGGTCGAAGATAATATGGCGTATGTTCATGTTCAGAATTTTTTTAAAATACTTGCAGGTATTGGTGGTAAATGTGTAAATTTGCAAACCTTAAAACGAAGGCAAAGATATGAATTTTCGGGCCCATAGCTCAGTTGGTTAGAGTAGCTGACTCATAATCAGTTGGTCGCTGGTTCGAGTCCAGCTGGGCCCACCACAATAACAGCCACTTACGGGATAAACCCCTGAGTGGCTGTTTTTATTTAGCATACTCTATTAGAAGAATATTTATTGTTTTATTGTTTATCGTTTTAATGTTTGAGGAGGGAAAAAATAAAAAACCTGAATCATAAAATCCTTCCAGAAAATAACGAGATCCTTCACTTCGCTGACGCTCCATTCAGGATGACAGGGCAGCGCATGGAAAAGGGGAAACAGGTGGGCGGGTTATTCCGCCCACCTGTTTCCTTTCTTCTTTAATCGGTTTGTCATTCTGAGCGTAAGCGAAGAATCTCGTGGTTTTTGCAATGGGGTTGTTAATGCGGGTCTTCCATCTTTTATTCTTTCTTCCACTTTATTCATGTGGAAATTATTTGATTAAATCGGTCACATGCCTGTCCCGCCCATGCGGGGGAACTCGCCATGATATGGTCGCTCAATTTTGTCAAAACTTTTTGCATGGCTCGTTTCATCGCCAAAAAAGTGGCAAAAAGTCTAGCCCAAACGATGGGCCCACCCGCCCTGTGATAAGACCGGACAGGTCCCCGAATGGGGCTGCTCTCCACATAAATGTGTTTTGAGACTTTTGCCGGACCGCTTAAATGAAGCTTTTGTAAAACTAACTGTATACGGTTGTAATATCCGAAGAATACTTTTTGTTTGAATGGGTTTTATAATTATATTTGCAATTCGCGATTCGCGAATTAGTAATAGTAGCTATGAAGAAACATAATGGAATGCGGCCACAGGATATTGTTGTTCTATTGAAGATTATTTCAATAAGAAATGACAAGTGGCGAAATATTGATATTGCAAATGCTGTTGGAATAAGCCCTTCTGAAGTTTCTGAAGCATTAAACAGATGCAGGATTGCAAAGCTTATTGATTCAAAAAAAAGAAAAGTAAATATCAATTCTTTTACCGAATTTCTGGTTTACGGATTAAAATATGTTTTCCCTGCTGAACCTGGAGCTGTTGTAAAAGGAATTCCAACTGCTCATTCTGCATCGCCGATAAAAGAACATATTTCGTCTGATATTGATGTTTACGTGTGGGCATATGCTAAAGGAACACATAGGGGTCAAGCCATTGAGCCTTTATATAAAACACTTCCGAAAGTAGCTCCGGAAAATGAATTGTTCTTTGAATTATTAACTATTGTTGACACTATCCGGATTGGGCGTGCAAGGGAAATAAAAATTGCAACCGAAGAGTTAATCAAGCGCTTAAAAAATGCCTGGTAAAAATATCCTGATGCTCCAAACTGTTGCCAATGGTTTGGGAGAATTGAAAGATGAAATGGTTTTTGCAGGTGGCGCAGTTGCTGAGCTTTATGCAGATAATCCGGCAGCTTCACAAATAAGGCCAACGATTGATGTGGATTGTGTAATTGAGATTAAATCAAGGCTTGAATTTGCATGACTGGAAATAAAACTTAGAGACAGGGGCTTTCGGAACGACACATCAGAAGGGGCGCCTATTTGCAGATGGATTTACAAAGATATAAAGGTAGATATTATGCCATCTGATTTTAGTGTCCTTAAATTCACCAATCGATGGTACAAGGAAGGAATAAAGGTTAAAATACCAAAAACGCTAGCAGACGGAACTGTAGTTTTTGTGTTTCCGCCGGAATATTATTTAGCCGCCAAATTTGAGGCGCACAAAGGACGGGGTGGAATTGATTTACGTCAAAGCCACGATTTCGAGGACATCATATACATTTTGGATAATTGTCAGAATATCCTGGAAAATATCAGAGGTTCAAATCCCATAGTCAAATATTATTTAAAAAATGAATGCCAGAACCTTTTGGAAAATCCCAATATTACTGAAGGAATTGAGACGGCTTTACCTTATGGATTGGGTGAAGAAAGCAGCCATATAATAGGCAGCCTAATTCGTGAAATTGCAGAGATTGAATAAAAGAGAAAAGTAAACCTACATGACGAAATTGAGCCAAATGAAATAAAGCAACCCGGGTTGGGTATGAATGTCACATCAACGGCTTCTGCTTACTCATCAGAATTTCAAACCTTATTTTAACATAAATACAAAAAGAGATTCATGCATTTGCAGCCCAACAGGTAGTACCTGAATCACAAAATCCTTCAGGAAAATAACGAGATCCTTCATTCCGCTAACGCTTCGTTCAGGATGACAGGGCAGCGCATGGAAAAGGGGAAACAGGCGGGCGTAATTACCTGCCCACCTGTTTTACATTTTCAATGGTATTTTTTAGATGCAAAAACGCATTGCCTGCAACAACCCTGAAAGCACGGGATCGGCCTTGGCCAACTCCCGGTAACAAGACCAGTGAGCGAAGCGTAAAAAAATTTGCAGGACCGCACTTCGCGGGACCTTAAATTTTTTAGCGTAGCGAACGCCGTCTTGTCGGGAGTTGGGCGAAGCCTTAAACTCTTGTTCCTTTTGGCTCAAGCCAAAAGTAAAACCAAAAAAGAAAATTTTCTTTTCCACTTTTTTCATCGCCAAAAAAGTGGAGCAAAAAGGCCAGCCCAAACGATGGGTCCCCCGCGTGGAATTATTTTGAACCCATTCAGGACAAGGGGTTCAATGCAACCTCCGCCATCTGCCCTTTTCCTGCTGACCCATGGGCCAATGCAGTGTTTTTTTTGTTTTTCCATCAGGGGCCGGGCTTTTTACGCCGGAAAGTTTCCTGGCAAAAAAACAGGGTTTGATAACGATCGACTTTATAAACATGATTGCAGGTATGGCCAATCCAACAAAGAAAAAAATTAGAATTTTATAAGATTTTTAAAAAATAATGTAACAGTTAATATTTAGAAGTGTTGTAATTTTAATAATTAGAAAGGGCAGCAAGATTGCCGGAAGATGTTTTCCCATAATTTCCTGCCCGAAAAATAAAGATTTACCCATAAAAAATCAGCCTGTTATGTTCCTGGAGGTTTTAATAATATCGTTTATACTGCTTGCCCTTCTCCTGATTGCATCATGTGTAAAAACCCTGTTCAAGCCTGGTGCTGAATTTAAGTTTCATTCCTGTGATTTGAAAAAAGATAGTCCGGAAAAAGAGGTAACCGGTTCCAAATGTCAATTGAAAAACCTTGCCGATTGCCCGAAAACAAGGGACAAGCAAGTATAATCCTGGTTATTGCATTGTTAAACTAAAAATCAGCTGTCATGAAACTAGTAAAAGCATTTATTCGATACCGAAAAACACAAGAAATATACAATGCCCTGAAAAATGCAGGTTATTGCTGTATGACCTTTGATGATTGCCTGGGAACCGGTGATTATTCCGACTCTGAGAAAGCTCACATAAGCGACAAATTCCCGTTTGCAGAAGTTTACCGGGTAGTTAAACTCCAAATCCTGGTGCCCGATGAGCACGTTGAACCGGTAGTGAAAATCATCCGCGAAAACGGGCGCACCGGCTACCGGGGTGACGGGATAATTATGATTTCACCGGTGGATGAAGTATATAAAGTGAGAACCGATGAAAGCGGAATCCTGGCAGTATAAATTTAGAAGTTCATCTTTTTGAAATCCATCATAACTTTTTTATTTTTATTTTTTAACTTTTAAAGGATACAGCCATGAGGTATTATATTAACAAAACAATTACAGCACCATTTGACCTTGCTGTTGAAAAAGTAACAGAAGCATTAAAAAAAGAAGGTTTTGGCGTACTTTCTGAAATTGATATTCAGCAAAAACTAAAAGAAAAACTGGATGTTGATTTCAGGAAATACAAAATTCTGGGAGCCTGCAATCCCCCTAGTGCTTATAAAGCTTTACAAATGGAAGATAAAATAGGCACTATGCTGCCCTGTAATGTTATTTTGCAGGAAAAAGGCGAAACCCAGGTTGAAGTGGCCGCCATTGACCCGGTAGCCTCTATGATTGCTTTAGAGAATATGGGGGTTGCCGAAATTGCCGGAGATATTAAAGAAAAACTCGAAAGAGTCATCGACTCACTATAAAGCCCCGGATTTCTTTCGGGCATGGACAACCAAATAAGAAAGAAGTTTATTGCTGACAACTTACCCAAAAACCGATACAAGTTTGCCTTGCTGACTATAGGGATAATGACAGCAAACCCAGAATTTTAGAAAATAAAGGAGAACGGCAAGATCATAGAAGGGCATATCATAAATGAAATCCCCGGGGGAAGATTGGGCCGAACACGTTGTCATTAAATAGAAAACAAACTAACTGAGAAAGCAACGCTGCGTTGCTGTGAAGTTTTTTACAGTTGGTATTTCAGCCAAATACGTTATTTTGCCGGACACTTGTTAACCTGAACTAAAAAT
>SKVW01000079.1 GCA_007129255.1 Bacteroidales bacterium | reverse complement strand
GCAAAAAGGCTAGCCCGCCCTGTGATAAGACCGGAATTCCTGCCAAAGTAGGCAAGCCCCTTTGGCGGAATTCCAGGCCTTATCCCATTCCCGCATACGGCGTCTCCCGCATCTGGCGGGACAGGCCCCCGTTTGGGCCTCCTCCCCGCGTGGATCTTTTTGGGTTTTTACTGGTTGAACCTGCAAATGGTTATCGGGAAAAACCTACCCCGGAGGGGTAGCATATCGATAGAATGGGGTAAAAACCTCATCCTGCGCTGCACGCATTGGCTTTGCCAAAGTGATGAATGAGGTTGCAGCGCAAAGAGGAATTCTTCAGCAGCTGCAAACAATCAAACGATTAAACAATAAACAACCTTTAAAACGGTCAACGCCATTTAGGCATCGTCAGCAGTCCACCTTCCACCCTCTATCCTCCACCCTCTAACCTCCACCCTCCATCTTCTCCCCCCTCTACTTACCATCCTCCTCCACAAAACAACACAAAAAAAGCAACATATTAAAAAAAACATATTCTTCTAATCTTACATTTTTTTACGACAAACCTTCATTTTTTGCTTATTTATAATCATTTTAAATAATTTCGTTTTTTAAAATTTTTTTGAAAAAATACACTTCGTTATAATATTTTAAAAATTAAATTTCTTTATTTAGTTGCCTGCAAGGTATTTACATATTTTTTTGTACTTCATCATTTAGATATAAACATATTTGATTGGTTTCAAACCATAAAATCAGTCCGAACAGGCACTTATATAAATTTAGGGGTATTTTCTTATTGTTTATCCATTCCTTTTGTTGGATTTTTATTAGTCCGTTTTTTTTATCGACTGATTAAAGTTTTTTGACTTCAGGATAAACAAACCTTAAATCTATATAAATCTCTCACTACAAAAAAACCATTTATTCACAAAAACCAAAAAAAATGAAAGCTTTGAGATTTTTATCCATTATGATTGCAGCTGCCTTGTTCTTCAGCTGCGAGAAAGACACACCGGAGAAAGAACAGATGGTGGAGGCCGAAGTGGAGTTCGGCATCAGCCATATCCTGCCTGACGGCACCAAAAACCTGCCCCTTGACCCCTTAGACGACCCTCCCACCTGCCCGGATGATATGGATCCCGTCAGGGCGCACATTGAAATTGATGGGTTTCAGGACCCTTTTAAACCCCTTGTTTTTGAAGTTGACGGGAAACTCTACACCCAGTCCATCAAATTCTACATTGATCCCAATCAGGAACAAGATTTTACAATCACCAAGTTTTTCATTGAAAATGCCAGTGGAGAAATCATTATGGCAACCCCAAATGAAGGTTCGGATTATGCGGAGTACATTGATGATGATTATCATTTGCCCTTTGATTTTACGGTGGACGCTTTTATGAAAACCGAAATCGGAATTGAGGTGCTTTGTTTTGTGCCGGATGACTTCGATAAGTTCGGCTTCAACTGGTTTGAGATCGGACAGTTTATCGTAAGGGAGTACAACTTCTATGGTGACTTCTGCATCAAAGATGCGGCCCAGTATGCAAACTCCTCCTATGCAAGCCAGACAGGATTCCCGGCATCCGGATTTATTGATGCCCCTGCCATTTTTGAGATTCACGTTTTTGAAAAGGATGCGCCAGAAGATGCTGATCCACTTAAAACCTTTACCAATGAAGTAGAAGATTGGTATGGAGTGGGTGCACCCCTTGAAATAGATGTGCTGATGGAGTATGGCAAGGAATACCGCCTGGAGCTCCACCTGCTGGTTTCTACCAACAATGCATTTGAATTTGTCCACATTTATACCTTTTATGCCGATACCGAAATGGCGCAGGTGCCGCTCACCAATATCGAGGGTGTACCTTATGACATAACCCACGAGGTGCTTGATTTTGTGGTGGGTGGCTGTGTTTATGGCGACCCCGACCTGCAATTGCCTCCATGGCAGTCCCTGCCGGAAAA
This sequence comes from Bacteroidales bacterium, assembly GCA_007129255.1. Classification (GTDB taxonomy): domain Bacteria; phylum Bacteroidota; class Bacteroidia; order Bacteroidales; family UBA7960; genus PUML01. The sequence continues at coordinate 2,620 of SKVW01000079.1, read as the reverse complement.
AGCTTCCATAACTATTAATCACAATGCTGATTACAGTCATGGAGCATACTGGAAGCTGACCGTTAATTCTGTGGATAACACTGCTCCTGCAGGAACTTACGACTTCCCCTCTGGAGATGACCTTCCAAAGGATATTGCAGGATGGTGCGGAGACCACGCGACCACCATCACAGAGGGCACCAATACATTTTACGTTTACAGTTCCTACTGGGATTTCAACTGGCCACCTATGCCAGTAGATGATGATGGTGATGAAATCATTAACCTTGAAAAGCTTGCTGCCGTGAACTGGCTGATGAACAACCTGAATTTGTTCGGTATTACAATGCCCACCGGAATGTTTATTGAACCAGAATTCTTTAGCACACAGGAAGCCAAAGACATACAGGATGCCATCTGGCTTATTATAAACGAAAGTGTTCATCATACTTCTGATGGCCCCTCCGCCAATGCAACCAATATGAGGACCCAGGCTTTGCAAAACAAAGACTTCATTCCTTTGCCCGGAGGTTATGCAGCCGTATTGCTTGCAAGAGATGGCGTTCCCAAAACTCACCAGCTGATCTTTACCATTGTGGATCCGTAAATAATCATTTTTCCTGCCGGGCTTTTGCCCGGCAGGAAATATTCAACCGGCAAGCAGCCGGGAGTTATAAACAAAAAAATATAACCCATGAAAAACTTAAAATTGATCCTGATCCTGTCCTTGTTTGTTGGGCTTGCAGCCTGTCAGAAGGATACGCCGGAGATGGATGCTGCCACGGTGGAGATAGAGTTTGGCATCAGCCACCTTTTGCCTGATGGCACCAAAGACCTTCCGGCAGATCCCACCCAGGTACCCACCTGTGCGGATGACCTGACCGCAGTAAAGGCAGAGATCGATATTTTGCAACCCGATGGAAGCACCAAAACCTACCATCCTGAGGTTTTCTATGTGGGGGATAAACTCTACACACAGACCATCAAACTGGAACTGGGAAAAGATGTTGACAAAGGTACTTTCGTGATCACCAAATTCCTGGTCAAAAACGGGGAAGATCCCGAAAAGATCATCATGGCGGTACCCGAAACCGGCTCAGATTATGCCGAATACATTTCTCCTGATAAAACCATTGGCTACAGCTTCGAGATCAATGCCTTTGAAAAGAAGGAGATTGCCGTTGAGGTGCTGTGTTTTGTAAGGGAAGAATATGAAAACTTCGGCTTCACCTGGTTTGAGATCGGGCAGATAGAAGTCCGCAGCCTTTGCTTTTTTGGCGACATCTGCGCCGACGGCATGGGCACTTTCCAGGCAGAAACCGCCTATGCCGGCGACTTTGAAGGCCCCGGCCCGCCCCCCGGATGGTGGTACTATTATGGTGATGTGGCCTTTTACTATGATGTTAATTACACAGACGGAGAACCCATCGTCCAGACGATCTATGCCGGGCAAAAGCCCACGGACGGTACCGCCACCTATACCGTAAACGAAACGCCTGACGGTAATGCCACCCTGACCATCGACCTGGCCGACTGGAGCCTGCAACCCGGAAATGAAACCGTTAAGGTAGGATGGTTCCATTATAATGGAGATGGAGAAGTAGAGTGGACCGAACCCGGGCAATTGGAGCTTAAAGGCACCGACCTGGAAGTTCAGGTTCCGGTTGCGGATGAGAACGGTATAGCCTACGACTACCTGATCATTCACCTGGATGTGGAAAGAGGTGACCCGGATAGCTGGGGACCTGTTCCCGGGGATTTTGACGGGTCGGATTATGAAAACCAGGACAACGGTGTACAGTTCGAAATGCCGGCCATTTTTGAGGTGAAGGTGTTTAAGGATGGAACTGAAGTGCCCGGATCTCCCTTTTCCAATGCCGGATGGTATGGAGAGGGTCAGCCCCTTTGCGTGGAATATCCCAACAACCTGGGAGTGGATGGAGAGCAGTTTGAATTCGAGCTTTACGTCCTGGTGCCCGATGGAAACGGTGGTTTTCAATACCAGCATTATTACACCTTAACCGCCACCGATGGAGGACCAATCCTTGATGATCAGGGTAATCCAATAAACATCACACATGGCGTACTGGATTTTGTGATCGGAAACTGCCTGTACTACCCTTCCGATCTGGACCTGCAGTGGATGGATCCATAGCATTCTTTCGTTTACAGAGCCTCAAATAAAATTTTTTTAACAAACAATCAATCAACACAATTAAAAATATTGTTTCACAAAAACCCTAAGAAAAATGAAAACACTGAAATTTTTAGCCTTTTTCATTGCAGCCGCTTTAATTTTCAGCTGCGAAAAAGACGCCCCGGAAAAAGACCAAATGTTTGAAGCAGAAATTGAATTTGGCATCACCCACATTATGCCAACCGGTGCCAAAGACCTTCCCATGGACCCCGTGGTAGATCCACCTGAGTGCCCGGATGATTTGGATGCCGTTAGTGCCGAAATTCACATCATGCCAAAAGGAGGGGACCCTGATAACGACGTGGTAATTTACGAGCCTGATGTCTTTTATGTTGACGGCAAACTATACACCCAGACCATCAAGTTTGAACTTGGTACGGCCGATTCGAAAGAATTCACCATTACCAGGTTTTTACTCCTTAACGCAGGGGGTGATGAAATCAT
>SKVW01000007.1 GCA_007129255.1 Bacteroidales bacterium | reverse complement strand
CTTGCGGCTCAGATAAGCGATCGTGCGCTGCGTTATGACCTTACGGTGCCATTTGCAAGATATGTGGTGCAGCATCAGCACCAGATCACATTTCCTTTTAAGCGTTATCAGATCCAGCCCGTATGGCGTGCCGACAGGCCCCAGAAAGGCCGTTACCGTGAGTTTTATCAGTGCGACGGAGATGTGATCGGCAGTGATTCCCTGCTCAATGAGGCAGAGTTGCTTCAGATTATTGATGAAGTTTTTTCTGAACTTGGCATAAAGGTGGTGATAAAACTCAACAATCGCAAAATACTGGCCGGACTTGCCGAATATATTGGTTTTGAAGACAAGATCACCGACATTACCACCGCCATCGATAAGCTCGAAAAGGTAGGAATGGATAAGGTTATTGAAGAGCTTCTGGAAAAGGGACTGACCCAGGAAGCCATTGAGAAGCTCAGGCCGATGCTTGAATTGTTTGGCGGACATGAAGAAAAATTAAAAGAACTGGCAAAGATCCTTTCTTCCTCTGAAACCGGAAAAAAGGGCTTTGAAGAAGTAAAAGAGGTTTTTGATATTGTTTCTGCCACTCCTTTGCAATGCGAACTGGAGCTGGACCTGACCCTTGCCCGTGGACTGGATTACTATACCGGGGCCATTATTGAGGTGAAGGCCCTGGATACCGATATTGGCAGCATTTGCGGGGGAGGCCGGTATGATGACCTGACAGGGATTTTTGGTTTGCCGGACGTTTCGGGTGTAGGCATTTCTTTTGGTGCCGACCGCATTTATGATGTTATGAGGGTATTGGATCTTTTCCCGGAAGAAATGGGAACTTTTACCCGGCTCCTGGCTGTTAATTTTGGCCCCGGGGAAAGGGATTATTGCCTGCCGTTGCTTGACAGGCTAAGAAAAGAAGGCATCAGCTGCGAAATGTATCCTGAAGAAGCCAAAATGAAAAAGCAAATGCAGTATGCCGATAAAAACCAGGTGCCTTTTGTATTGCTGGCCGGTGAAAACGAAATGCAGCAGCAAACTTTTACCCTGAAAAACATGAAAACCGGTGAGCAGATGCAGCTCAAAGCAGAAGAAGTTGCCGGTAAAATTATCAATCATTTGTAAAAACAGACCAATGAGCGTTCATCATATCTCCCCCGACAAAATCACTTTTGACCAACTTGAGAACATACTTAAGGAAGATACCCGCCTGGCATTGTCCGATAAAGCCAAAGATCTTGTAAAAGGATGCCGTGAATACCTGGATAATAAAATAAAAACACAAAAGGAGCCCATTTACGGGGTTACCACTGGTTTTGGCTCTTTGTGCAATCACAGTATTTCACCCGATGACCTGAGCCAGTTGCAAAAAAACCTGGTGGTTTCCCATGCCTGCGGCACCGGTGAGGAGGTACCCAGGGAGATTGTCCGCCTGATGTTGTTTTTGAAGATCCAGTCACTTTCCCAGGGGCATTCGGGCATACGTGTGGAAACCCTGGAACGGCTGATTGATTTCTTTAACCAGGATATTATCCCGGTGGTTTATACGCAGGGATCACTGGGAGCCTCCGGCGATCTTGCGCCCCTGGCCCATCTCAGCTTGCCTTTACTGGGCCTCGGAGAAGTTTATTACCATGGAAAAAAACGAAATGCTGCAGAGGTGCTTAAGGAACAGGGCTGGAACATTTTGAACCTGGCCTCCAAAGAGGGCCTGGCATTGCTCAATGGCACCCAGTTCATGGCCGCTTATGGCAGCTGGATCCTGATCAGGGCTTTTGATCTGAGCCTTTGGGCCGATCTTACAGGAGCCCTTTCCCTGGAGGCCTTTGATGGGCGCATTGAACCATTTTTTGATGTGGTACACCAAATAAGGCATCACCGCGGACAAATTGAAACGGCCCGGCATTTTCGGCTTATTTTGGAGGGCAGTGATCTGATCGTTCAGAAAAAAAAGCATGTGCAGGATCCCTATTCCTTCCGCTGCATACCGCAGGTGCATGGAGCCAGCAAGGATACCCTTTTTTACGTGTCAGGGGTTTTTGAAAAAGAAGTTAACGCAGTTACCGATAACCCGACCCTTTTTCCTGAGGATGACATGGTCATTTCTGCCGGTAATTTTCACGGCCAGCCCCTGGCCCTAGCCCTTGACTTTTTGGCCATTGCCCTGGCAGAGCTGGGTAACATTTCCGAAAGACGTGTTTACCGCCTGATTTCAGGAACGCGGAAATTACCTTCTTTTTTGGTGGCCAATCCCGGGTTGAATTCAGGATTCATGATACCCCAATATACCGCCGCTTCCATAGTAAGTCAGAATAAGCAGCTTTGTACGCCTGCGTCCATCGATTCCATAGAGTCTTCCCAGGGGCAGGAAGACCACGTGAGTATGGGCGCCAATGGAGCAGTAAAAGCCTTAAAGGTTTTGGAAAACCTTGAAAAACTTCTCGCCATAGAATTGTTTAATGCAAGCCAGGCCATGGGTTTCCGGGAGGCAGATAAAACCTCACCCATCCTGAAAAACCTTTTGGATCAGTTCCGGGAAAAAGTTCCCTTTATTGAAAATGATAAAATGATGTACCGGGAAATGGAAAAAGCAAGGCAGTTTATTGCTGAGCGAAACCCTAAAACCTTTTTGGATTTTTCATCTTAAATAAATATTTTTTGGTGAAATTTTAGCTTCTTTTGGTCATATTAAAATAAGTTTTTATATTTACAAAGCTTATTTATCCAAAGTATGACCGAAACCAAAAAAGCCCTTTATGAGCAAAAGCCGTTGGCGCTGAAGGTCTTATGTATCGTGGCTTTTGTTTTTGGGGGAGTTTCCATCCTGGTCAGTTTTTCACTGCTGGTAAGCGGCACCCTTCCTTATGCTTTTCGTGACATTGGCTGGTTGAAAGATTGGCTGGGTATCTCCCGTGAAATGGGTGGGGTCATTTATGCTTTTGTTTCTTTGATCCTCTCCATCGTGGCTTTTTTAGGGGTTATCCAGATGTGGAACCTGATAAAGACCGGTTTCTGGTTGTTTTCTGCTTCAAAGGTACTTTACCTGCTGCTTCCTTTTTTATTGCTGGATGTACCCTTTAATTACATGATGGCCATTATGTTGCCTTATATTCTCATCGTGGGCTTGTTGATCCTGTTGTTTTCCTATAATTTGCGCCACATGGAATAAAACGGGTCGTTGTTGCCTTTGCGTATTTAATCTGGTTTTGGCCTTTCTTTATACTCATCCACGATTCCCCATTTTTCCTGTTCTTCTTCCAGTTGGCGTCGGTGTTTTTTGCTGATGGCCTTTTCTTCCAGTTTGTAGAGGTCGGGTTGGCCTGCATTGACCCATGCGGTGAACCAGAAATCGCCTACCGATTTGACAGCCAGGCGCATTTGCCTTTCCACCATGCCATGCATGCTGTCATGAAAAGCCCTTGAAAAATCCCTGGAGTAAACCCTGTAAGTGGCCTGCCCACGCATTTCGTGGGCATAAATGCGGTCGGAAGAAAAAGCCACCATCAGGCTGTCGTAAACATCAAAGATGGTATCAATTTTTAGGTGGCTGATCTCCACCAACTCCCAGGCCCGGTCGATGGGAGATTCAATATATTCGGCCCTTCCCACAAAATAATTGTAATGATCGGCAAAAAGTTCCGGCAGGCGGCTTTCCCAGAGGGCGTGAATGCCCCTTTGCTCCGGGGTACGCCCGTTATAGTAAAAGGTTGTATGAAGGGGTGTACAGGCGTCCGAAATGTAATGACCGATATGGGCGGCGTTGTAAAGGATGCGATCCACGTCCCGGTCTGCAAAAGCCCGGGTAAGGCGGTTCATCATCACGGGGATATGCCATGGCAGCACCCCGTATTTCATCAGGGTATCTTCCGAAAACTTTTCCACGGCATCGCTCCAATTGCGGGGCATGATTTCAAAAGGGTTTTCCCCGAAATGATCAATGTCAATATAGTGTCTTGGGGCCTCACCCGGCACGGCATGTGCACGGCGGTCGGGGTCAATGGAGCGTTCGGATAGGTATTCCACGTGCTTTTTGAAAAATCCGATCATTTCGGGAGGAAGGGTAAAAACGGCCATGCGGTTGATCTTGCGGTGGGCAAAAAAGCCAAAAGAATGCCCGTCAAGATGGGGCAGAAGGGTTAACAGGATAAAGGCGGCCACAGGCGAGGCCTTTTTTAAGAAATTTCTGATCATGGGAAAAGCTGTTCAAGCAAATAACTTCCTAAAAATAAGCATTCCCGGGAAAAATAACAATAAGGGGAAGAGAATTATTTTAAGGTTCGCTGATCCACCAGCTTCCCGTTTTCCAATACCGGCAGGGCAGAAGTAAAATCGAATGTAAGGCAAAATTCGAGCACATCATCCAGACACATTTTTTTCAGGCGGTGGCGATGGGCGGCTTTTTCAATGTATCCCAAAAGGTTTCCTTTGGCCATGAGCCAAAGATCAGCCGCCGCCACTGCCGAATCGCAGGTGGTGTGGAACTTCCCTTTGGAGGCCACCACGAGCTGTTCCACTGTTGCCCCGGCAAAAAGACTGTCTTCCATGCTGAAACGGTTTTTCCATCCCGCACAAAAAACAAGGACGTCCTTTTCCTGCTCCATGGCAAAACGGCAAACAGCCGAAAGGTT
>SKVW01000090.1 GCA_007129255.1 Bacteroidales bacterium | reverse complement strand
CATCCCGGAAGCGAGCCAAAGCACATGGAAGAACTGGCTGCACTGCTCAGCCGGATGGGATTCCGCCCGGAACAGGTGCAGGAATTCACTCCTACGCCCATGACCCTGGCAACCACCATTTATTATACCGGGGTGGATCCCTATACCGGAAAAAAAGTTTATTCCGCAAGAACCGACCGGGACAAAAGAGCGCAAAAATCCTGGTTTTTCAAGAATTCCGGCCGTCGCGGAAAGAAAACAAAAAAGAAAAATTAATTGCCCTGCTTAGCAATAGTGGAATCACTCAGAAATGACAAATTCCCCGTTGTGGTATGTGGCCCCGATAAACGCCCAGAAATTCCGGTGAAAATTCAATCCTTTATCACCCGGGTAAAGGTCCATGAAAGAATACCCGGCTTCTTCCCCCGGGCGGAAGGTGATCTTGTTTTCGGGTTCAAAAATGGACGGTATTTCGGGATGAAACTGTATTCCTATCACATTGGGGTAAACTTCATGTTCCATGGCTTCAACGATCTTTCCGTCCATTGACCATGCTGTGGCCCGGAAGCCTTTTCCTTTTTTCGAAACAGCCTGATGGTGCGAGCTTAACACAAAAGGGAAAACTTCCGGTCCGGGAATGAGACCGGAAAGCCTGCTTTCGGGCTCAATACGGATCTGGTGGTAAATGCCGGTGGTTACTTCGGGGTCGGACCGGTAATAGGTGTAGTAATTCCGGTGTTGCTGATTTTGGTCCATTGTCAGCACCTCCTCCACATATTTTTTTCCGTAAACTTCGGAAGGGATATCCTGAATCATGGTTCCGCCGGAGGCAACATTCATGGTTTGCATACCAAGGCAAATGCCAAGAATGCGGTATTGGGGATTTTCTTCCAGCAGGGGAACGAATGTGGTATCCTGGTATCCGCCAAGCAGGTGAAAAAGAAAGGAAAGCTCAAGATAATGGCGGTTGGGGTCGGTTACTACGGTCAATAAGTTAAATTGCTTATGGTAAGTTGCAGGAGGAAGGTCGGGACCTCCAAAAAAAATGATGCCTTCGGATTGGGAAAAAATTTCCCGAAAAGAGTCCGTCAATTCGTTTTTTTCAAAAAGTTTATCAGGATCCATTGAGGCGTCCAGTTCCATCAGGGCAATATTTTTTGTATTCTGCTCCCTGATAAACTTTTCGGACCTGGAATAGTCATAAGTGCCTTCGCTGTGGTAAACACCTACAATGCGGTAATCTTCAGGCAATGGAAAGATGCCTTCCCGGAAAAGGAAAAGGAAACGCTCCAGGTTGGCTTCGGTGGGGTGCATAATCACAATGTGCTTCTCACCGGGTTTAAATATTTCGGGTTTTTCTTCCCGGGGGGTAAGGGGGCTGCAGGCATGCAAAAACAACAGAACGGCAAGTAGAATCCGGGGTTTCATGATGGGGTCAATTGGTTATTATGTGGTTTTGTCCCGGTAAAATTAAAATTTTCTCCGAATGCCCGGCATTAATTATACTGTCTTTTACATTTCTGGGCAAAAAAAAAGATAACCCGGTGAGGGGTTATCTTTTTTAACTAAAACCTAATGTTTAACCAAAACCTACTTATACGTTTTCTGGTCGGAAACGGAAAGGCTTTTTCTGCCTTTAGCCCTTCTGGCTGCAAGAACTTTTTGCCCGCTTTTTGACGCACTTCTTTTTCTGAATCCGTGCTTGTTCTTTCTCCTTCTAACTGAGGGTTGATATGTTCTTTTCATCAGTGATAATATTTTTCAGTGAGTGTTTCTGCCTTTGGTTTTGGGGCCGGCTGCTTTTTAAGGATCAGCTTTTTATGCCCTCCCGTTTTTCGGGACTGCAAAGATAGATATTTTTTTTTTACAGCCAAAATGTTTGAAAAAACTTTTAAGGCCCAACACCACAACCCTGTTTAGTTTATTCCAGTTGAAGGTCTTTGGTTCTGGTCAGATGTCCGTCTATATAGACATTTATTTCGTAGGTTCCGGCAGGTAGCCTTTCTTCATGCAGCACAGTAAAACGAAGATGAATGGGCTCGCCTTCGTATTCTACCGTCCGTTTTTTAGTGTATGGGCTTTCCTGGCCGGTTTCAGCGATAACAAAAGGATCTTCCGAAGGATTTATGATCTCACCATCAGGAGCGATCATGACCATTTGAACATCTCTTTCACCGATCGGAGAAAAGGCAGTTCCATCTATTTCAAAATTGATCCTTGTTTCATCAACCCGCCTTGCTCTTACCACATTGTAGCGGTCGGCACAAAGCCAACGGTCCCATTTGGTCAGGTAGTTGATATTATACACCATCATGGGGCGGGTTAATTGAACGGTATCTCTTAGGGTATTGTATCTTTCCTGAAGCTGTTCATACTCCCTTTCAAGATTATTGAGTTCAGCCTTCAATTCACGATGATCTTCCTCCAGTTCTTCATGCTGCTCCTCAAGGATTTTATAGGCGGCCACCTCATCTCGCAGGGCACTGACCTCTGCAGCGACCCTTGACAGACGGGCGATCCTGAGATCTTTTTCTCTGAGTTCTTCCTCTTTGGCAGTTTCCAACCTGTTGATCTCGGATTGGAGTTGTTCCTTTTCGACCTCTAATGTTTGCTTATCTTCTGTTAGGTTTTGTTTTTCAATTTGTAAGAGCTCTTTTTCACTTTCTACTCTCTCTTTTTCATCTGATACTCTTCCTGAGCGGATCATAAAAGCAATCATGCCTATCAGACTTAGTCCGAACAGGATGGCCAGAATTATCAGCCAGGTCCTCTGATTCCTGCTTTGGTTTTCACTTCTTTCGGGGTTTTGAGTTTCCATAAGAATAATTTTTAAGGTTTGTTTATACTAAGTTAGGAAAAATTCGAACCAACACAAAACAACTAATTTAACTAGATGCTTGTTTTGTAAGTGTTTATGGTGGTACTTTCTATTTTGCCGGTGCGTTTTTCAGGGTTTCCATCAGGAATTCCCAGAAGAGCTGAACGGTCTTGATGTTCACTTTTTCATCGGGGGAGTGGGGGTTTCGGATGGTGGGTCCAAAGGAGATCATATCCAGGTTTGGATAAACCCCGCCCATCAGTCCGCATTCCAGTCCGGCATGGATAACCTTTTGTTCGGGCACTTTTCCGAACTTTTTGTTGTAAACCTCTTTCATGGTTTTCAGGATGGGGGAGTCCACGTTTGGCTTCCAGCCGGGATATTCGCCCGTGTGCTCCACTTCTGCTCCTGCCAGCTCGAAAACCGAGCGCATCATGTTGCCCAGGTCTTCTTTGGCAGAATCCACCGAGCTGCGTTGCAAGGTGGCAACTTCAATCCTTTTGCCATCAGACTTGAGGATTGCAAGGTTGGTGCTGGTTTCAACCACATCAGGCATTTCTGCGATCATGCGGATCACCCCGTTGGGACAACCATACACCCCGTTGAAAAATTTGCGGGCCAACTCTTTTTCGATGATGGTGGCAGCAGGCAGGCTGGCTTTACTGGCTTTCATCTGCACATTGGGGTCCACACTTTTTAATTCCTTTACAACTTTGGCTTCGAGGTCCCTGGTAAGTTTTTCAAAATCGCCTGTATTTTCTTCAGGAACCATCACCACTGCTGAGGCCTCCCGGGGGATGGCATTGCGCAGGCTGCCACCATCAATGGATACCAGTTGAAGGCCCAGTTCACGGTTGGCCTGCCACAACAAACGGTTGATGATCTTGTTGGCATTGCCTCTTCCCAGAGGGATATCCAAACCGGAGTGTCCGCCTTTGAGTCCCTTAACTTCCACATTGTAGGTTACATGGCCTTCAGGAGCGGGTTCTTCTTTGTAATTAAAAAAGGCATTGGTATCAACACCACCTGCACAGCCGATATAAAGCTCTCCTTCGTCTTCGGAGTCCATGTTGATAAGGATGTCTCCCTTAACAAAACCAGGCTTCAGAGCAAAGGCCCCGGTCATCCCGGTTTCTTCGTCAACGGTAAAAAGACATTCAATGGGTCCGTGTTCCAGGTCTTTGGATTCCAGTACGGCCAGGGCTGCAGCAACGCCAATGCCGTTGTCAGCACCCAGGGTGGTACCGTTGGCTTTCACCCATTCCCCATCAATAACCGGCTCAATGGGATCTTTTTCGAAATCATGGGTTTTGTCGTTGTTTTTCTGGGGTACCATGTCCAGGTGCCCTTGCAAAACAATGGTTTTGCAGTCTTCCATTCCGGGAGTGGCCGGCTTGCGGATGATCACGTTGCCCACATGGTCGGTTTCGGTTTCCAGGCCGTGCTTTTGGCCAAATTCCTTAACGTATTCAATGATCTTTTCTTCTTTTTTTGAAGGATGCGGAATGTTGCAAATGTCTTCAAAGAATGCCCACAAGGATTTGGGTTCAAGATTGGTCAAAACTTTGGTCATAATGTTGTTTTTAGTGTGAATTGATCGGGATTAAATTAAACGAAACCAACAGGCATTTTTAAAGGCGGGGAGAGGCAACCCTTATATTATGAGTCCTTCAACACCATACCGTATACACCTGCCGGATTGGCAATAACTTTATATTCCCTGCTTTTCTAATACATTCCCGCAAATTTAATGATAAAAACAAAAAGCCGGAAAACTCCGGCCTTTTATTTATGCAACATTCAAAATTTTT
>SKVW01000121.1 GCA_007129255.1 Bacteroidales bacterium | reverse complement strand
TCCGGTTGTCCTGAAAGTTTTTCGGCCTGTTGCACCCCTCTTTGCATTAGCTGATGGGCAGTTACTGTGGCGCCCATGGCTTCAGCCGGATCATTTGCTTCAAACATCCCCAGAAGAAATTCCACGACCTGTTCGGATTTAGCTTTTTCTTTTTCAGCTTCTGCCAGGACGGCCTGAGTCCTGTGCGAGTGCCAGGTAAGTGTAAAAGCATAGCCTGCCAGCAATAAAAAGATAAAGAAAATTGCTGCAACTCCCTTTTTATTCCTGCGGATAAATTTCCTGCTGCGGTAAGACCAGGAATCAGGGTGGGCTGAAACCGGCCTGCCGGCCAGATGCCGCTCTATATCGTCGGCCAGATGCCTTACAGAGGCATATCGTCTGTCGGGCTCTTTGCGCAAGGCCTGCATTACGATCATGTCAAGGTCGCCCCGCAACTTTCTTTGAAAGCGGGAAACATCAGATGCCCCCAGTGTACCGGTATTTTTAGGATCAGGATCTTTGCCTTTCTTTGACAATGCATGAAATTTTTCTATAGCTTTTGCAGGTCTTAGGGCCACTTCCTCGCAAACAATCTGCTCTGCTTCCCCTGGGGATTTGTTGTCTATTTCATAAGGGCGAAAACCAGTCAGCAACTCATAGAGTACCACCCCAAGCTGGTAAATGTCGGAAGCCGTGGTTATTGGTTTGCCGCGCATCTGCTCGGGGCTTGCATAAACAGGGGTTAACGGAAGAAAACCCTGCTGCGTTAAGGTCTGTGGCCCTTCAAAATTTTTGCTTTCATCCAGTAATTTTGCAATGCCAAAGTCCAGCAATTTAACTTTTCCTTCATCGGAAACCATGATATTTGCCGGCTTCAGGTCGCGATGAACCACCAGGTTTCTGTGGGCATATTCCATGGCATCACAGACTTTTAAAAACAATTCCAGTCGCTTTTCGATGGTTAGGGAGTTTTCCCGGCAATACCGGTCAATGGGTTTTCCGTTGATGTATTCCATCACGAAATAAGGCTGCCCTTCCTCGGTCAATCCTCCGTCATAAAGCCGGGCAATATGATCGTGGTTCAGTAGAGCAAGAATCTGCCTTTCGGCAAGGAAGCGCCGGTTTTGTTCAGGGGTGGTAAAGCCTGTTCTGAGCAATTTCAGGGCTACATGGTGTTTGAACTCCCCGTCTGCCCGTTCACAAAGGTAAACAGAACCCATCCCCCCGTAACCCAGTTCCTGTATTATCCGGTAAGATCCGATTTGCCGGTTTTTCAAGGTTTTTTCCCTTGATGACAATGCCGAAATTTTAAATTTATCCAGTGAACCGTCCAGAGGTCCTTTTTTCTCAAAGGATACGATAAGGGAATCGACCTCCTTCATCAGGTCTTTATCGCTTCCGCAGGCTTTCTTCAGGTATTCGTCACGCTTGGTTCCCCGGAGTTCAACCGCCCTGGAAAAGATCTTTTTTATTTTTTGCCAGCGTTTGGGATTCATTTTGGAGTACCTTATCCGTTTGTATTTTTTAAGTCAGCCAGTTCTTTGTTAAGCCATGCCCTGGCCATGTTCCAGTCACGATTAACAGTAGGTTCGGAAATACCCAGGGCTTTTGCAGTTTCTTTGATCGATAAACCACCGAAAAACCTGCATTCTACCACGCGCATTTGCCTTTCATCAATTAAACCAAGACGCTCCAGGGCCTGGTTCACAGAAAGCACATTAACAATATCGATTTCTTCCGGCAAGTCGGCTTCCCCCAAAGTGACCGGCAGGTTATTTCCTCCCCGCTTCTGGGCTTTTTGTTTAATCGCATAATCTACCAGCACATTGCGCATCGCCTGGGAGGCAATGGCAAAAAAATGATTCCTGTTCTGGTAATTCATGCGATCCAGGTTTTGAAGTTTAAGGTATGCCTCATGAATAAGGTCGGTGGTATTCAGGGTATGCTCAGCACGTTCCCCCTTAAGCCGCATTTTTGCCATTCGGTGCATTTCATCATAGATGAGTGGCATTAACTGATTCAGGGCCCCGGGATCACCCGAAACATGGGCGTGGAGCAATTGGGTTATTCTGGCAGCTTTCATAATGCGGAAGTTCTTTTTCGTTGAGTTCGTAAAACAGGTTTTTAAGGCATTGAAAAACAACACCCTGAAAAAAAATGAAAATGCCTGATAGATTCCGCGTTGATTTCTCGCTTATAAACTTAAGAACCGATTTGATTTAATCAGGAAAATAACCTGGTTAAGGTTTGAAGTTTTTGCACTTAATTGGAAAATCTAGAACCAATATAATAAAAAGGAGGCAAATTATGAAATCACAATTTTTAATTATGTTAACGGTAATCTTTGCATTTTTCCCATCCATGGTCCTTGCCCAGATGGATATGCGTGAAATGGATCACGGACCTGAACATCACCTGATCTATCCTGCCCATGAAAAACTTGACTGGCAGTCATCCCCCGTTTTGGAACCGGAATTAAAAGTGGCTGTTTTGGAAGGAGACCCTTCAGAGCCCGGTGTCTTCACCTTGCGCATCAGGATTCCTGATGGGGGTTACATTTCTCCCCACTGGCATCCTAATGTAGAGCGGGTAACAGTGCTTTCAGGGAGGTTTTTGCTTGGGTCGGGAGATAAGATGGACAAGGAAAATGTAAAAATACTCGACCCCGGAAGCTACACATCCATGCCCCCGGGCATGCGCCATTTTGCTATTGCCGAAGGGGAAACCATTATACAGTTGACTTCGGTTGGACCCTGGGTGATCAACTATGTAAACCCGGAGGATGATCCCCGCCTTGCGTCGGATTAGTAAACCGGAAAAAATGTGCCTGATGGCAGTCAGGTTACAGGTGTTAAATGGAAAAACCAACAACGGTTTTTAGCCATCCCGGCCCGTTTCCTGGTCTGCTGTCCGGCTTCTTTTAACGAACCGCTTTGCATTTAATTCAAAAAATCTGTTTAAAAACTTTAAGAAAATCATGAAAAAATTTTTGATCGAAACCCGGCATGGACCCGATAAAAAATCCTGTACAGAGGCCATTCGTGTTTTTCTGCAGACCGGCACCCATTTGCTTACCCATGCCGACTGGGGTTGTGCCGACGGCGAACACAAAGCCTGGATTGTGGTGGAGGCAGAAAGCAAGGAAGAAGCCATGTATGTTCTTCCTCCCTATTACCGCCCCTCAGCCAAAATAATTCAGTTGGTCAACTTTACTCTTCAGGATATCCTTCCTGAAAATGAAAAGTATCATGAGGGGTAAGCAAAATAAAAGGTTAAGCAAATGATCAGGGATGGCGGTTTGGGGGAAAATGTAAAAGGTAATTTTTAAACCATAAAAAAAAGGAGGTAATTATGGCAACACAAACTTTATTAAACGGAGTAAATGTAAATCAACTGGTAGAAACAATCGGTGCCATTAAAGATCAACCCGGTATTGCAAAATTTCAGTTTCGGGCAAAGAACCATTGGGTTGAAGGGGGCTATTCGAAAACCACCATTCAATCGTTTTATGGTGGGGGTCAGGAAGATACTTCCAGGACCAAACCCTTTGTATTGGAAGGAGATGAGCCACCGGTGCTTTTGGGGGAAAACCGGGCACCCAATGCGGTGGAAACTGTTCTGCATGCCCTGGCATCCTGCCTTAGCGTGGGTTTTGTCTACAATGCCGCGGCCAGGGATATTCATGTGGAAAAACTGGAAATGAAAATGGAAGGCAATTTAGACCTGCATGGATTCCTGGGACTCTCGGAAAACATTCGGCCAGGATATGAAAACATACAGCTGACCTACAAGGTTAAGTCTGATGCGCCCGATGAGAAGATCAACGAATTGTGTGAATACGTTCAAAAGACATCTCCTGTGTTGGACATGCTTCGCAATCCGGTATCTGTATCCATCAACATGGATCGGTTTTGGGAAAAGAACTTAATGTAACTTTTTGTTTAGAATCATAATCCGGGATATGGGGCTACATATCCATTTTGAGCGAAATATTCAAAAAAAATTTTGAACCCTCCCATTTTCCCGGCATTTTTTAATTAAAACCTGGAAATCATGAAAAAACTAATTTTAATTACCGGAGTAATCATTCTTTCGCTGAGTTATGCCGCGGCACAGCCAGGCATAAACCGGCAGATACCCTTAATTGGGTCTCAAGCACCTTCATTCGAGGCCTTGACAACCCATGGTCAGATGCAATTTCCTGAAGATTTTGGGGAGAACTGGAAAATTATTTTCGCGCACCCCCGGAATTTTACCCCTGTTTGCTCCTCAGAGATCATTGAGTTGGCAAAAAATCAGGATGAGTTTAAACGCATGAAAGCAAATATTATCGTAATATCTACGGACAACCTAAGCTCCCATAATGACTGGAAAAAGGCTATAGAAGAGGTAAAGATCGGAGAGGACAAAAAGCAGGTTCAAATTAAATTTCCCCTGGTTGCAGATCCGGCTTACAAAATTTCCAACAAATATGGCATGTTGGATTCAAACTTATCGCCCTGGCGCAATTTACGGGGTGTTTTTTTTATTGACCCGGACAACATTGTCAGGGCATTTCAGTTTTACCCCAACGAAGTTGGTAGAAATATTGACGAAATAAAAAGAACCCTGGCGGCTTTGCAAACCCATTACCGGGATAACATGGCGCATCTTCCTGCAAACTGGATGCCGGGCGATGATGTACTGGTCCCCTATATCGGGCCGGAAGAAAAGGCAAAGCTCGGAGAACCTGATTCTGATATTTACCAGCTCATATGGTTTATGACCTATCGCAAAGCCAATAATTAAAATTATTTGGTTCTTTTAATTTTCGGTTGTTTTAATGATTTCCTATAATTGCAGAATATGAAATAAAAATGGCAGGGATCCAAAGTTCCGGATCAGCAGTTTTACTCTTCCCTCGGACTAACAGTAAAAAAAGAGGCTGTCTCAGGATTTAGAGACAACCTCTTCTGTTTATGCTAAAAGGGATTTAATCAATTATTCGAAAGAAAGCACTGATTTGCGGATAATATCCACGCATTCCATCAGTTGTTCTTCGGTGATAACCAGGGGTGGCGCAAAACGGATGATGTCGCCGTGGGTGGGCTTGGCCAGCAGTCCGTTCTCGGCCATTTTAACGCAAACGTCCCATGCTTCTTTTCCGTTTTTGGGTTTGATAACAATGGCATTGAGCAAGCCTTTGCCCCTTACCAGGGTGATCATGTCAGACTTGATTGCACGGAGTTCCCTGCGCAGGATCTCGCCGAGTTCGATGGAGCGCTCAGCCAGTTTTTCCTCCTTTATTACTTCAAGGGCAGCCATGGCCACTTGGGCACCTACCGGGTTTCCGCCAAAAGTTGATCCGTGTTGTCCGGGTTTTATCACCAGCATGACGTCGTCATCGGCCAAAACGGCAGAAACAGGGTAAACCCCTCCGCTGATGGCTTTTCCTAAGATCACCACGTCGGGCCTTACGTTTTCATGATCGCAGGCAAGCATTTTGCCGGTCCTGGCAATACCGGTCTGTACTTCGTCGGCAATGTAAAGCACGTTATTTTCCTTGCAAAGCTCATAGCACTTTTTCAGGTAGCCTTCGTCGGGAACAAAAACTCCTGCTTCACCCTGTATGGGTTCAAACAGGAAACCTGCCACGTGGGGATCTTTCAGGGCTTCGGCCAGTGCATCGGTATCGTTGTAGGGAATGCGGATAAAGCCTGGGGTGTATGGGCCATAATCGCCGTAACCGTCAGGGTCGTTGGAGAAAGATACGATGGTGGTGGTGCGTCCGTGGAAGTTGTTTTCACAAACCACAATTTTGGCCTGGTTTTCCGGAATGCCTTTTTTCTTGTAAGCCCACTTGCGGCAAAGCTTGATGGCAGTTTCCACAGCTTCTGCACCGGTATTCATGGGCAACACCTTGTCGTACCCAAAGTACTCGGTGATGTATTTTTCAAAAACACCAAGCACGTTGTTGTGGAAGGCACGGGAAGTAAGGTTCAGGGTTTTGGCCTGCTCTACCAGTGCATTCACAATTTTAGGATGGCAATGGCCCTGGTTTACTGCCGAATAGGCCGAAAGAAAATCATAATAGCGCTTTCCTTCCACATCCCATACGTGAACGCCTTCACCACGCTCCAGTACTACCGGCAGGGGATGGTAGTTGTGTGCGCCATGCTTGTCTTCCAGCTCAATGGCCTTTTTGGAAGTAATCTTGTCAGTCGTGATCATATCAAATCTCCTTTATTAAATGGGTTATTGGACTAAATATATTTTTGATTGTTGGTTTGTTGGAAAATTTGCGGCAAATATAGCTAAAAAGGCAGGATAAAAAAATAAAAACATTTTCTTATTTTTCTGTAAATTAAATCTTTAGACAAAACAATCGGGGTTTATGACCAATTTAGTTTTAAAGGTGGCCGGAAATTATTGGCAATTATTCGGGAAAGCATTGTTATAAAGATATTTGGGGGATTGCGGTTTTACAGGAAGCGATGCTGCAGTTCCGGTGAAGGGATCATGCAGGCTTCCTTTTTTCCGAACCAGATATAGCGGTTTTTGGCAATATACCGGTAAAAGGGATCCCGGATAAAACGCGGTATGATAATGAAAGCATAAAGCAGGTTCAGGGGAAAGCGAAGTTTGCGTATCATTCGCAAAATGGCTGTGCTTTCCGTGTACACTTTTCCTTTTTCTATGTAAACCACCGTTCGCATATCCTTTATGGAAGGGGCCTTCAAAGACAAGGTTCCCCGGGCAAAATCCGATTGCAGGGAAGCGAAATAAAACCTTTGCCTTACGTCGTGGCGGATCACAAAGTTCACACTGGCATTGCACAGGTTGCACACCCCGTCGAACAGCAGCAAATAAGAAGGAATGGTTTCAGCGCTCATGAGGGAAAAGGGGGATTTGGGATTTAAAGTTATTAAAAAACCAAATTACAAAATCCCCGAAGGGGAAAAATCAACAGCGCAGGGTGCAGCCCTGTGGTTAGGAAAGGTGACGAGCCAAAAAAGCCCTGAAAGGGCGAAATCAAAACCAATGCCCGGGGAAATACCAGATCCAGGCCGGGCACAAAAAAGACCGGCAGGCCCTGAAACAGGAACACTGCCGGTCACCATCACTCATCACCCGTGATCTTAAATATTATTTTCTTACTTTTTCATAATTATTAGCTACCGCATCCCAGTTGATCACATTCCAGAAGTTGGCAACATATTCGGGCCTTTTGTTTTGATATTTCAGGTAGTAAGCATGCTCCCACACATCAATACCAAGGATGGGCATTCCCTCCATGTCGGCAACATCCATCAGGGGATTGTCCTGGTTGGGGGTGCTGGTTACCTGCAGCTCTCCGTTGTCGTCAACGATCAGCCAGGCCCATCCACTGCCAAAACGGGTCAGGGCAGCTTTTTCAAATTCTTCCTTAAAACTTTCGAAAGAAGTAAACCGGTTTTCGATGGCTTGCAAAAGGTCTCCGGAAGGTTTGCCCTCACCATTGGGACCCATAATTTCCCAGAAAAGGGTATGGTTCCAGTGTCCTCCGCCGTTGTTGCGCACGGCAGTCGGGTGCTGGCTCATGTTTTTGAATATTTCCTCCAGGTTCTTGTCTGCAAGGTCCGTCCCCTCTATGGCGTTATTCAAATTGTTCACATATGCCTGATGATGCTTACCATGGTGTATTTCCATGGTCTGTTTATCGATATAAGGTTCAAGTGCATCATGACTGTACGGCAGATCTCCAAGT
Source organism: Bacteroidales bacterium (assembly GCA_007129255.1). Classification (GTDB taxonomy): domain Bacteria; phylum Bacteroidota; class Bacteroidia; order Bacteroidales; family UBA7960; genus PUML01. The sequence continues at coordinate 8,099 of SKVW01000121.1, read as the reverse complement.
GCATGTGGTCCTTTCAAATCTTTCATAGTTACTCTTTCTTTTTTTTCGTTATCGTTTGTTTCGTTTTCCTGAACTGCAGGCTGGCAGGCAACAAATCCGACCAGAGCGATTACAGCAATAAGGGTAAAATTTTTTAACCTTTTCATAGCGGTCAAATTTTTTGGGGTTTTCTGAGTGTTGTCTTATTATTTTTATTTAGACTTTGTTAAAATAAACAGGCATGTTTGGGTTTTGTTTAATGGATCAGATATTTTTTGAAATATTTTTTCAGGGGCTTTCCACCGCAAGGTAAGGGGCGATTTTATTGAAAATGGTATCGTTCACCAGGAAGGAATTTTTAATTTCATCGATTTCCTTGAAAGGGCCGTGCTGGTTCCGGAAAGCGATCAGTCCGTTTGCCAGGTTACGGTCAATATAGGGATGGCGGATCAGATCGGTAAACCCGGCCCGGTTCAGGTCAATTTTCCGGATAGCAAGGGAGTCAAAGGTGATGTAGGGAAGGATCTGTTCAAAGCGGGCCGAGTCCATACCAAACACCTCCAGCAGTTGCCCTGCATAATTAAATCCTCCCAGCCGTTCCCGGTAATGAAATATTCTCCGGCTAAAAACCGGGCCAATTCCTCTTAATTTTATTAATTCAAGGGTGTCGGCGAGGTTGATGTCCACCATTGTTGGTTCAAAAGTTCTTTCCAGTACCGGGTCGGGATCTTTTTTTTCTCCCGCATCCCTCAGGGTCCTGGATACGGGGCGTTCCTCAAAGGCAAGTCCCTGTTCTGCCCGGGAAGGAAGTTCAATATAGGGTTCCAGGGCATGGTAAATTTCCTCTTCCATCAGGTAAATGCGCATCAGGTCTTCTTTGAAACGAAAACTGCCACCGGCTGCTTCATAGTTTTTAATGGTGCGGGCAATGTGTGCAGGCACTCCCATGGCTTCCCATGCTTCCTGTGCTAAATTGTTGGGGTTGAAAGGCACGGGGACTATTTCCACGGTTTGCGAACTCCTTTCCCTTTGGTTTTCCCGGGAAGAGAAATGGGCGGTCCGCTGCGCATCGGCTTCCTGTTGCATGACCTCAAGTCGCTGCTCAAAGTCACGCACGGCTTTTTCGAATGCCGAAAAATCGACAACGGGATCGGAACGCCCCCATTGGTAAACCAAAGGGGCAAACAACACCAAAATGATCAGCAGCAGCATCACCACAATGCCGTTGCGCTCCGAGCGGCTGAAATAGAAAAAATCTTTCCAGGGCATGCTTTGCGTTTTATCAAATCAAAACAAACAAAGTGGGGGAGGCGAATAAACTTTATTTGGCCGGAAATAACGGATGAGGCTGAATTTTACTTAATGCAAATTGCGACCGGCCGGGTTTCAATTTCGTTATAAAACTAATAAATACCAATGAAAAATCAAAACGATTGGCATATTAAATAATGTGGAATTTTTTTGCCATTAAACAAGTATTTCAAATTTTATAACCAGGTATCTTCCCAGGCTGGAATATTTACTGACTTTATACTTTTTATTTGCATGTTTAAACGCGGAACCGGTTTTAAACCCTGATTTTTTCCACCTGCATAAAAAACCCTTATGGAGGATTTTTTTGTCCTGATATTTTTATATTTTTGGCCTTTCCGAAAAAGGATTTCCACTTGGGGTATTCTTTTTAATTAACCAAACCAACAACCAATACATATGTCCAATACAGGAGGAGAGATCCGTGACGGCTTCACCAGCCGGTTTGGGATCATCTGTGCCGCGGCCGGTTCGGCCATCGGTTTAGGAAACATCTGGCGTTTTCCCTACGTAGCCGGAGAGAGTGGGGGAGGCGCCTTTTTGTTGATATACCTTGGGTTCATTATTTTGCTCGGTATTCCGGTGATGCTTTCGGAGTTTGTGATCGGTCGGCGCGGGCAGCGCAATGCCCTGGGATCCTTCAAGCGCCTGGCCCCGGGCAAATCCTGGTACCTGGTGGGGGTGATGGGCATTGTGGCGGCCTTTATGATCCTGGCTTTTTACAGCACCATTGCCGGATGGACCCTGGAGTATGTGGTAAAATCGCTTACCAACGCCTTTGCCGGTAAAACCTCCGATGAGATCACCGCCTTGTTTGTTTCCTTCCATACGCAGGCATTATGGCCCCTGATCTGGCAGGTGATCTTTATGATCATGACCGCCTGGATCATCCTTTCAGGGGTGCAGAAAGGCATTGAAAAATATGCCAAAGTGCTGATGCCTTTTTTGGTTTTGCTGTTGATCATCATGGCCATTCGGGCAGTTACCCTTCCGGGTTCCATGGAGGGATTAAGGTTTTTGTTCCGGCCGGATTTTTCCGTTGTGGATTCCGACGTGATGCTGGCCGCCCTTGGGCAGGCCTTTTTCTCCCTGAGCATCGGCATGGGGGCTTTGATCACCTACGGCTCATATATTCGTAAAGAAAACAACCTGGGGAATATTTCCGTGGAGGTTTCCCTGGCCGATACCCTGATCGCTTTGCTGGCCGGTGTGGCTATTTTTCCGGCTGTGTTTGCCTTTGGCCTGGATCCTGCCGACGGACCCGGCCTGATCTTTACGGTATTGCCAAACATTTTTCAGCAAATGCCCGGGGGGTATGTATTTGGCATTATCTTTTTTGTATTGCTGACCATTGCAGCGCTTACCTCTTCTATCAGCATATTGGAGGTGGTGGTGGCCTACCTTACCGAAGAGCTGAAACTTACCCGTCGCAAAGCCACCATTATGGCTGCCGCAGCTGCCCTGTTCGTTGGGGTTTTCTGCACCTTGTCTTTCGGGGCGCTGGAGAAGGTTACCATTGGCGGCTTGCACATTTTCGGGCTGCTCGACTTTACAGCCTCCAACCTGCTGCTGCCTTTGGGAGGCTTACTGATCGTGGTGTTTGTGGGCTGGTATATGAAGGCAGTCGATGTGAGGGATGAGGTTTCCAACAAAGGGCGCCTGAAGGTACGCCTGTTTGCTGCCCTGCGGTTTATTTTGCGCTTTATTGCACCTGTGGCCATTGCCATTGTACTGTTTGATAGTTTAGGGATCATTTGATCGGTTACCAGAGAAGTTTAACCATTCACTCACTAAATAAGAAAATATGGACAAGGTTCATGATTTTTTAACCATTCTTGACGGATACATTGGGGGCGGCCCCTGGTTTGTTTATTTGCTGCTTTTTACCGGGCTGTTCTTTACTTTGTATCTCAACTTTCCGCAGATCCGTTTTTTTGGCCACTCTTTAAGGGTGGTTCGGGGTAAATACGACCGCCTGACGGATGTTGGGGATACCTCACATTTTCAGGCCTTGACAACCGCCCTTTCGGGTACCGTAGGCACCGGTAACATTGCGGGGGTGGCTTTAGCCATTCACCTGGGCGGGCCGGCGGCTCTTTTCTGGATGCTCATTACCGGTATGCTGGGGATGACCACCAAATTTGTGGAGGTGACCATCTCGCATAAGTACCGTGAACTGGACAGTGAGGGCCGCATTGCCGGCGGACCCATGTATTATATGAAAAAGCGCCTGAACATTACCCTGCCCAACAAAAAGGTATTGAATGTTGGTGCCTGGATGGGAGCCTTTTTTGCAGGGGCCACCATATTGTCTTCCATTGGTACGGGCAACATGCCACAAATCAACAGCATTGCCGGGGCCATGCATGCCACTTTTGGTATTCCCCATATTATTGTTGGGGCGGTTCTGGCGGTTTTGCTGGCCTTTGTGATTCTGGGGGGTATCAAGCGTATTGCACAGGTTACTTCACGTTTGGTGCCCACCATGGCCCTGATCTATGTGCTCGGAGCCCTGGCCGTGCTGGTTTATAATTACGACAACCTGATTCCTTCCATAGTTTCCATTTTTTCCGATGTATTTACCGGAACCGCTGCTACCGGTGGATTTCTTGGGGCTTCCATAGCCTTTGCCTTCAACCGGGGAGTAAACCGTGGTTTGTTCTCCAATGAAGCGGGGCAGGGATCTGCACCCATTGCACACTCCGCTGCACGTGCCCACGAGCCGGTTTCAGAAGGGATTGTCGCATTGCTGGAACCTTTTATTGATACCATTTGCATTTGCACCCTTACCGGGCTGGTACTGCTATCCTCAGGTGTTTGGCAGGACAAGGTGGAAAACGATTTTCAGCGGGCCGATCAGTATATCCTGGCTCAGTATTATGATGAGTCTGACCCGGAGGATGTGGAACAATTGTTTAGGTTCTATGATGGACGTTCGGAAGTACCCCGCTTTTCCGGAAACCTTGAGGTAATTGACGGAGTGATCACTGAGAAAGCAAACAGGGAGATCACCATATTGCACGCCCGCTCCATTGCCGAAGATGTTACCGTTACCCTTGACGGAGAACCCTTTTCCGGAACCCTTGTGGTGGCAAATGGAAGACTTGCCGAAGGCAATCCTCCGGTTGACTTTAGCGGACTTTCGCTGATACACAGTGCCCCCATGACCGCCGAGGCTTATACCCGGAGTTTCCTTGGCGGCTTCGGGCAATATATAGTTTCCATCGGACTGCTGCTGTTTGCTTTTTCAACGGCCATTTCCTGGTCATACTATGGCGACCGTTCGGTGACTTACCTGTTTGGAACCAAATATGTGTTCCACTATCGCATGCTATATGTGATTGCCTTTTTCTTCGCTGCCTTTACCGATACCACCATCATCTGGGCGCTTTCATACATCACCATTGCCCTGATGGCCATCCCCAACCTTGTTGGTATTTTGCTTTTGCGCAAAGAGATCAAAGAAACCATCAAAGAATACTGGGTCGATTTTAAAAAGGACCATCCCGATGAAAAATCCTATTGAATGGGTTAATTGATCGGAAAAAAACAGGGGTGGAGTGGAGAACCCGGTGTGTCGCACTCCACCCCTGTTTTTATTTTTGAAGAAAAATATCCGGGGCATAAAATTTGATACAATAAACGCCGCTTTCATTCCTTTTATTTATTGAAGGCTTCATTGGTTTATTTCTTCCTGAGGTGATGAAAAATTTTATTCAACATAGCATAAAGCGTTTTTTTATCCTGGCATGTTTCGGCATATCAGGATTTATGCTATTGTCGGCAGATGAGCCCACCCGCATTGAGCTGGTTGAATCGGACAGCATGATGTTTGACCGCAGAATTGGTGAAGATGTGCGCCGCCTCATCGGGAATGTGCATTTCCGGCATGAGGAGACCAACATGTTTTGCGATAGCGCCTATCTTTTTTCTGCCACCAACAGCATCCGGGCCTATGGGAATATCTTCATAGAGGTGAGCGATACCGTCAGTATTTTCGGGGATGAACTGTATTACAACGGAAATACCCGTAAAGCCGAACTAACCGGCAATGTGGAAATGATCGACAACCAGATGACCCTGACCACCGGCCATCTGCTTTACGATATGAACTCCAACACGGCCAAATACGTGAACGGAGGGCGCATTGTGGATGCCGAAAACGACCTGACCAGCATCTGGGGGTTTTACTATGCCGACGACAAACATTTCTTTTTCAAAGACAGCGTGAAGCTGGTGAATCCTGAATATGTGATGCGTTCGGACACCCTGAAATACAACACCCTGAATGAGGTGGCCTATTTCTTTGGCCCCACAACCATTATCAGCGATGAAAACAGTATTTATTGCGAAAATGGCTGGTACGACACCCGCAACGACATTTCCCGTTTCAGCAAAAATGCCTTCCTTACCAACAACGAGCAATCCCTTACCGGCGACAGCCTTTTTTACGACCGCAACAAGGGCTTTGGCCGGGCTGAACGTAACATACAGGTGCGCGACAGCGTGCAGAATACCCTGATCACCGGCCACCTGGCCGAACATTTTGAAAAGGAAGGCCTTTCGGTGGTAACCAAAGAAGCCATGCTGATCATCATTGAAGAAACCGATTCACTGTTTATGCATGCTGATACCCTGAAATCAACCTATGATGAAGACAAGGATGAACGCATTGTTTTTGCTTACCACCGGGGGCGGTTTTTTCGGGATGACCTCCAGGGACAAAGCGACTCTATCGTTTACAATTTTGCCGATTCCACCATATACCTTTTCCATAATCCGGTGGTATGGTCGGATGAGCATCAGCTGACTGCCCGCCGCATGGAGATAAAAACCAGCGACAATCGGGTGGAGTCGGCCCGTCTTTTTGATGCCGCCTTTATTATTTCACAGGAAGATACCCTGGGTTTTAACCAGGTGAAGGGCCGTAAGCTGGTGGGGCATTTCAGGGAGAATGAGCTGCGACAGATCGATGTTTTTGGCAATGGAGAAACCCTTTATTACGTCCGGGAGGAAGACGGCAGCATGGTGGGCATCAATAAAGCCCTGGCTTCCGATATCATTATTTTTGTAGAAGACCGGCAGGTGACCGGTATTCGTTTTTTGCAAAACCCCGACGCCAACCTTTTTCCCCCTGAAGAAATCAGCCGGGAAGAGCGCCTGCTCAGGGATTTTCACTGGCTGGAGGATATACGCCCCCGATCAAAAGCCGACATCTTTATCTGGCCGTAAAACCCTGTTTTCATTAATTTTATTCTGCCACACGGGAATTCTTTGTTTTTTCACGGAAACTTTTCTGTTATTTTGCTGTATATTATAAGTGAAATTAATTTGGCAGAAATAGTCTGGAAGAAATATGGTTGAATTTGAAAAGCATACGCTGCCCAACGGTTTGCGGGTGATCGTTCACCGTGACGAGACCACACCCATTGCCGCAGTGAACCTGCTTTACGGTGTTGGGGCAAGGGATGAGGACCCGGACAAAACCGGCTTTGCCCACCTGTTTGAGCACCTGATGTTTGAGGGTTCGGTTAATGTGAAGGATTTTGACCATCAGCTGCAGAATGCGGGTGGTGAAAACAATGCCTTTACCACCAACGACATTACCAATTATTACCTCACCCTGCCGGTGGAGAACCTGGAAACGGCTTTCTGGCTTGAGTCGGACCGGATGAAGGGCCTGGCGTTCTCTGAAGAAAAACTCCGCATTCAAAAAAATGTGGTAACCGAAGAGTTCAGGCAATCCTTCCTGAACCAGCCCTACGGCGACCTCTGGTTGCTTTTGCGCCCCCTGGCCTACAAGGTGCATCCCTATCAATGGGCCACCATCGGCAAAAACATTCAGCACATACAGGATACTTCACTTCAGGATGTTAAAGATTTTTTCAGGAAGTATTACCATCCTGCCAATGCCATTCTTACGGTTGTGGGTAATGTAGAAGCCCGGGAAGTTTTTGCTATGGCAGAAAAATGGTTTGGAGAAATTCAAGCATTCAACGGACAAAGGAAGAAATTGCCCCGTGAGCCTGAGCAAAAAGAAGAAAGAAGGCTTGTGGCAGAGCGGCAGGTTCCTTTCAGCCAGATTTATATTGCCTTTCACATGGCCCCCCGCAACCATCCGGAGTTTTTTCCTGCCGACCTGTTGAGCGATGTGCTGGCCAACGGCAACTCTTCCCGCCTGCTGCAGGACCTGGTAAAAAAGCAAAGAATCTTCAGCGAGGCCAATGCTTATGTATCCGGCAGCCTGGACAAAGGTTTGTTTGTGGTTACCGGGAAGCTGCATCCCGAAACCCCGCTGGAAAAAGCCGAAGAAGCCCTCTGGAAACATTTGGATACCCTGGCAAATCAGGAAGTGGGCGAAGAAGAACTTCAAAAAGTGAAAAACAAATTTGAAGCCTCCCATGTGTTTTCTGAAAGCAATGTGCTTGGCAAGGCCATGAATCTGGCTTATTACGAATTTATCGGCGATGCTGATTTTTTGAACCGGCAAATAGACCAATACTGGAGCCTGGAAGCCGGGGATTTGCAAAAAACAGCAGCTTCACTTTTCAGGAAAGAAAAAGCCAATACCCTTTACTACAAGGCCGTTGACTACGAAACCACAGACAAGAAAAGCAAGGAGGAAGCATGACAGACCGCAGCAAAGCACCCAAAGCCGTTATACCCACAGAAATACCTTTTATTAACCCGGAGAAAATATTGCTGGACAATGGATTGCCCGTTTACTTCCTGGAAGGAGGAACCGAAGAAATCGTAAAGGTGGAGGTTTTGTTTTATGCGGGAAGTTTTTACCAGGAAAAACCCCTTGT
>SKVW01000025.1 GCA_007129255.1 Bacteroidales bacterium | reverse complement strand
GATGCCGCACAATAAAAGATGAGGAGTTTTGATGTGATAACTTCAAACATCCGAATTGTTTTCTTAAGTTTGAAATTGCTATGGAAAAAGTTTTGTCCCATAATGTTCCGGAAAAAGTTCAGGAGGTTTCACTTTGCGATTATGCCATTGGTTTGTTTCCCGGACTGGAAACCCAATCTGCTGTTAAAAAGGCCGTCAAAAAGGGAGAATTGTATGTGGATGGAAAGCCTGTGCTTTCTTCTGTCAGGGTTGGTTCGGGGCAAAGGATTGAATGGAAGAAAAAAAAGAATACCCGGCCGGTTTACCGTATGAACCTGGAGCTGGTTTTTGAGGATAATCACCTGGTGGTAGTAAATAAACCTTCCGGACTGGTGGTAAGCGGCAACCGGTTCAGGACTCTTGAAAATGCCCTTCCCGCCCATATTAAAACTTCAGCTGCGAAGGATGCCCTGGAAATTCCCCGCCCGGTGCATCGACTGGACAGCCTCACCAGCGGACTGGTGGTTTTTGCCAAAACCCGGCAGGCACTTTTGGCTTTAGGAGAAGCCATGAAAGCACGGGAAATTGAAAAAACCTATCATACAGTAGTTATTGGAAAAACACCCCTTTCCGGCAATATCCAAACCCCGATTGAGGGAGCAGAAGCCCTTACTACCTTCCGCCGCCTGGAAACCATACCATCCCTGATCTCCGGAACATTATCCGTATTGAAAGTGGTACCGCTTACCGGTCGTACTCACCAGATTCGCATCCATTTATCCCGTCAAGGATTTCCTGTTCTTGGCGATAAATTGTATGGGAAAGAGGGGTTCATCCTGAAGAAAAAAGGACTGTTTCTTTGTGCCACACAACTGTCCTTTAATCATCCCGCATCGGGTGAAAAAATGGAAATCAGCATTTCTCCTCCTCCAAAATTCAACCGTTTCCTGGAGGGCGAAAAAAAACAATGGGAAAAATATCATGAATAAATAGGCCGGCAATGAAGGGCAAAAGGAGTTTTTTTAATCCAAAAGCCAGGTATATTTTAATTTAAAAAGTTTAATGCCTTTGTTTTTACCCCTGTTTCAGGTTTTCTTCCCGTCAGGTTTTCACTTTTTCCCGTCCATATTTATAAGTTCTTTTCTGCTGCATTTGATGTAACCCTTTTTTAAAAAATATAAAGGGAAGGAAAAGTCATCATAAAATTTGGATTAGCTATGAACCCTGGAAAAATTGCCATTGGAATTTTGGCCTTGATGTTCTTCATTACCGGTCATGTTTACGGACAAACCTGCTGTACAGGCGGGGTGCCCGTCACAGGAAACCTGGGTCTTGGAGCCGTTGAATCCCGGAGCTTGCAACTCCAGCTTACCTACGACCACAATGCCATGCACCATTTGATTTCTGAAACCAGTAACCTGGGCGAAAGCAATCGTAAAAGGCGCACCCGGTCGGGCTTGCTGGAATTTAATTATGGGATCAATGAAAGGTTTTCCCTGGGAGGACTGTTTCCCTATGTTAGCCAGGAAAGAGAAGTTATAACCCACAATGGGAAAACCGAAATTGAAACCGCCAGCGGCATTGGTGATATGGTGCTTTTGCTAAAATACCGCGTTTTTTCAGGAACTCATTTTTACGAATGGCATTTGATTTTTGGAGCCGGCCCCAAAATTCCTTTGGGAAGTACACAGCGGAAAAACAGCCAGGGATTGAGCCTGCCTGCTGACATGCAACCGGGTACAGGCTCCTGGGATGGCCTTTTGTGGTTGCATTTGTCCAGGGATCACTTTTTAATGGATAACCTGAATTTTATGGCAATCAGTACTTTTAAGTTATCGGGTAAAAACAGCGAATACCTGAATAATAACTCCTATCGCTTTGGAGATGAATTCCAGCTGAGTTCCGGATTTAGCTACCAGTTTTTTGCAGGATGGGTCACTGAGATTTTTAATCACTTCCGTTACCGGTATCAAACCACAGATTTTTTCAATAACCTGGTAATGCCCGGAACAGGAGGACATTGGCTCTACACTTCTCCCGGCGTTCAAATCAGTCCTTTCCCGGACCTTTCTTTCAGGATGTATGGGGACATCCCGGTTTACAGAAATTTACGCGGGCTGCAGCTAACCACTTCCTACCGTTTCAATATATCGGCAGCATTCCTGCTCCCACTGAGAAAAAGCCCGGTGATCATCCGGGAAGATTCTCCTTTTTAAAAAACCAAAAGAAATGGAATATCCTGCAACTACAAAAGCAAGGCATTGAACAACAGCTTGAAGGTTGCCGGAGTAGAGGCCCTGAACTGCGGATTGAAGGAAGAAAGGATGATTTGTCCCTCTCCTTTTTGCAACCAGATCAACGCAGCCTGTTTTTCAAGTAGCTCTTCCTTTTCAGCATAACCGCTCATAAGCAGGTTTTCTTCGGCGAAAGTGGCGATCACCCTTCTGTCCATATCTGCTCCGGGAATGGAAGTCCTGAATACGGGCGTTCCCCGGTGAAAAACACCGGATTGCTCCGGCATACCCCATGCCAGGGGATGATCGATGCGCAAATCAACCCTAAGTAGGGAGCCTGGAACATAAAGCCCCTGGCCTGATAAATTATCTCCGATATTGCTGAAAGGCAGCATAAACTCTTCTTTTTCCTGCCCTTCCCCAATGGTAATCATGCCGGTAAACAACTCAATAGAAGGGCCCCATGCCATTACCTTACCTCCCTGGTTGACGAACTGCATCAGGTTTTCAAACCCTTCCTTTTCCATTCCCTGCGAATATTCAGGAGGATAAGGGGAAGGCATGGGCCGTCCGTTGCGTTCAAACCTTCCGTTCATGAACACGGATTTCTGACGGTCGGTAAATACCAGGATGTCGAAGTTGCCGCTTAAATCGGCAGTTTTCAATTCATCGGGGCGCAAAACGGTATAAGGGATATGATACTGGTCAAAGATATACCGGGTCCAGCCGCCATCCATATCATGAAACCAGGTTTCCACAATGCCTACCCGGGGGGTGATCAGGGTTTTGGCTTCCACCTCGGGTTTGGTTTCCAGGAAAACGGGACTGACCAAAAGTTCCTGTTCAATGGCATCAAAGCCGGCACCGGTCGGGATGATAAAACTGCCGGCCGGGTATTCCTCCTGTTTATGGGTAAAAGGTTCCGTTACTCTTTCCACGGTCAAGCCTTTTTCCATTCCCAGAAAAGCTGCTTTGTAGCTTTCATTCTGCCCGGAAGAAAACAATGCAAAGTCATGTTCCTCAGCTATTGGGCGGAAAATGTGAAAGGGTATTTCCAGGGGTTCGATCATATTTTCCATACCGGCTATTGGGGAATTGATCTCCACAGCTTCCACTCCGCGATGAAGCGGCAAGGACCATGTGGTAATGTCGTATGGGCGGATAAGCTCACCACCTGGGGTGTAATGACGGGCAGGAAACTTCTGGGCTTCCAGAACTTCCTTGATAAATGCACGATAGGGTTGTGCCAGAGGAATCACCAGGTCACCCGCTTTAAAATTCCGGTTGTTCCAGACCAGATTCTCCTTCAAACGGTAAGAACTTACCCCGTGCTTGTCAAGCAGGTTGATCATGGCTGCCATCTCGCCCTGTTCGCGCTGCTCCCTGGGAAGGATGTAATAGTAAGGAGCTTCCTGTTTGCCTCTTTCAATTTCCCTGCGGCTCACTTCATTGCGGAATTTTAATATCTCTTCCCGATGAATGGCAGACGTATGCAGGTAAGAAAAGGTGTTTTCCTTTTCATAACGCAGAATGTCGGAAAGTCTCCACCAACCGCCTTCCCATGGTTTTGGCAGGTTGATGCTGATGGCGTATTCGCCCAGTCCTTTACCAATGGTACGCAATTCGTTAGGCTCCACATATATTGGAGTGGCGATGTTTACGCTGGCCGCTTCCGAAAGCATGCCTATAACCCCTTTCCAGATAGATGTAGTTGTGGCTCCCGGCCAGTAATCATCAAAAAGGTAATTGACTGAAACACTCTTCAGCCCGGCATCGGTCATTTCCGAAAGGGTGCGGGATCCATAAACCCTCATCCAGTTCCATATGCCTGCATCCACATTCTCGGCAATGGGGTCATGGGGAGGGGAGATGTAAAACCGGGGACCTGTGGAACCCATCTGATGCCTTTCTACCATGCCCTGGGGAAACCATTGGGTAGAGTAAGTTTCCGCCACTGCAATATTTTCGCTTTGGGTAAGGGTTACAAAATCACGGTTGATGTTGTGTCCCACGTATTTGTGGTATACTCCCGGCATTCTGCTGGTTTCAAGAGGTGTACCCTTGTGTTTGTTGTAATGCTCCACAATCATGTTCATTCCATCGGGATTGTGCGGGATGAACATGGCAACGGTATTTTCCAGGATCTTTTCCCGTCGTGGATCTTTTCCGGTAAGCAATTCATAAGCGATCAGGGGAAAAGCCTGCATTGGCCCCACTTCATTGGCGTGCATACTTAAAGTAGAAAGGAAAAAAACCTTGCCGCTTTCCAGCAGTTTTTCCCTGTCGGTATAAGCGGGAATGTCATCCATGGCCAACTGCCGGTTTATTTCACGAAGATTTTCCAGGTTATTGATGTTTTCTTCAGAAGAAATAAAAATAAGGTACATGGGTCGGTTCATTTCGGTTTGGCCGATCTCTTCAATATGCAACATGGGAGAGGCTTCTGCCAACTCTTCCATGTATTTCATTAAAGGCTCATACTTAAAAAGCATGCGGTCCTCTCCGGGGGTGAACCCAAAATGATCTTCAGGAGAGGGGATCTGTGCATTAACAAAGGGCAAAAAAAGGAAAAAAAGAATCAGGGCGGGGAGTGAAAAGGCAGTATTTTTCATATTATGGTTTTGGTTAAGGTTTGGGGTTTTATATATTGGCATTAAAAGTAAGAAAATATTTTTTTCAGGGTGGCAGTTTCCTTAAAGGATTTTTTCAGGATTATAAAACCCTTTCCATCAATACACCGCTCAAACGGTAGACATCGATTTCAATCATTCTCATAGCGTATTTCAGTTCAATGAGCTGATTTTCCACCAGCAGGGCGGCAAGCTGGGTTTGCCGGAACTCATAGCCATTGATAGCTCCTGTCTGGAGTTGCTCACGGGCGATGGTCAATGATTTTTCCGCGGCATCCGTACTTTCCTGCAAAAGACGATATTGTTGCAAAAATGCCTCATAACGGCTGATGAGCCTGATCAACTCCGATTCTATGAAAGCATGGGTGTCTTTTTCGTAAATTCCGGCACTTTCTTTTTCCAGCACAACATTTTCTACCTTTGTATTCTGGCGGCCTCCGTCGTACAGGTTGAAGCGCACCCTGATGCCGAATTGCGCCCCCCTGCTTTGAGAAGACTCTATGATCCCCAGCTCGCTGGTTTGATGGGAAAAAGCGTAGTTGCCAAAAAGGCTCACCTGGGGGTACCTTTCTCCTTTTTCGATGCGCACATTGGCTTCGGCCAGCATTTCTTCCAGTTTGGCCAGCTCCAGATCCCTGTTGTTGTTTACGGCCAAGGCGATCAGTTCCCCGGTTTGAGCAATGCCCTGTAAGTCGATCGTTTCATTTCCGGGTTGCAGGGTTAAGCGGGGGTTACGGTTAATCAGCCTGTTGATCTGGATTTGCTGATCACGTATAGTCATTTCCTGACCAACCACCATGGCGCTATCAGAATTATAATCTACAACGGCCTGATGGTATAGCAGGGCACTGCCCGAACCAACCGCCCGCTTGCGTTCTTCCAGCTCAAGCCGGTAGGCCGAAACCTCTTTGGACTGTTGAAGGCTTTCCAGCAGGCGCTTCTCACGGATAAGCACATAGTAGGTCTTTGCAAGATCCGAAACGGTTTGTTCCAGGAAATACCTTGTTTCCAGTTCACTCATCTGCGCCAGGTAGCCTAGTCGGTCGCGGCGGGCAAACATGCTGAAACCATCAAAAACCATCCAGTCTACTTCAACCATTGCATTGAAAAAAGTACTCCGGGCATTGTCGCCACTGCGGGTTTCCCCTGTAAACAGGCTGGCTTCAGAGGTGCGGATCTCCCAGGAGCGCTGCGAACCAATCCCGGCCATGGGCAACATGCCGGCATTTCCGGGAGTGTCCATATTTTCAGCCATCTGCTGCTGCTTCCTGATGATCTGCAACTGGTAATTTTCTCTTAAGGTTAGGTCAACCAGATCTTCCAGGCTGAACCTTTCTTCTTGCTGGCCAAAAGCGGAAAAGCTCATTATGAAAAGGATAAGGGCGAATATTTCAGGCTTCTTCTTCAACAACATGGGTTCGGTCTTTTTTACTGGAAATAAAAGTGTATAAAGCAGGAATAATGAACAAAGTCAGGATCAATGAGAACAACAGTCCCCCGATAATGACAACACCCATGGGCACCCGGCTGTTGGCGGCACCTCCAAAGGAAGTGGCCAGGGGCAGAGCACCCAAAGCGGTGGCCAGGGTGGTCATGATGATGGGACGTACCCGGTCGTTGGCTGCATTGATCACCGCCTCAAGTACCTCCTGACCTTCAGCTCTTTTCTGGTTGGCAAACTCAACAATCAGGATACCGTTTTTGGTTACAATGCCTACCAGCACGATCATCCCTATCTGGCTGAAAATGTTGAGGGTCTGCCCAAATATCCACAACGACAATAAGGCACCTGCCAGGGCCAGTGGCACGGTAAACATAATGGTAAGGGGATCCCTGAAACTTTCAAACTGTCCCGAAAGGGTAAGGTAGATTAGTATCAGGGCAAAAATAAATACCAAAATGAGGTTTCCTGCGCTTTCGGTATAGTCGGCCGAAGTGCCGGTAAGGGCGGTGAGAAAGGTTTCATCCAGTACTTCAGCGGCAATCTCATCCATTGCGTCAATTCCGTCACCTAGGGTAAAGCCGGGGGCTGTGGAGGCAGAGATGGTTGCCGATGAATAACGGTTGAAACGAAGTAACTGGGGGGGCATACTTTCGTCGCGCTTACTAACAATTGTTTCCAGGGCAACCATTTCCCCGGAGGCGGAACGAACGTTAATATTGGAGATGTCTTCCGGACGGCTTCGCTGGTCTCTTTCGGCCTGAGCCAGTACAAAATACTGCTTCCCATCCCGGATAAAATAACCGATCCTCTGCTCACTGAAATATGTCTGAAGGGTTTCCGCAATATCTCTCACGCTGATGCCCATATCAAATGCTTTATCACGGTCGATATCCACCACCAGCTCGGGGCGGGTAAAGCGCAAATCGATATCCACCACATCAAAAGCCGGATGGTCACGAGCAGCCCTCATGAAAGCAGGTATGAATTCTTCCAGTTTTTGAAGGTTGGGGGCCTGCAGCACATATTGCACGGGAAGCCCGCCTCTTCCTCCTCCGCCAATGGTAGGATCCTGAACTACAAAGGTCCGGGCCATATTGTAATCCCTGACTTTGCGGTTCAATTCGGCTGCCAGCTCCATCTGGGTTTTGCTCCTTTCATTGGGCTGCTTAAGCCTTGCCCTGACAAAGCCTGAGTTAACAGATATGGAAGCACCAAAACCCGGAGAGGTCACCGAAAGAAGGTATTCCTTTTCCGGAAGGGTGTCCAGAAGTTCAATCAGCTGCATCTGGTATTCGTCCATCATTTCGTAGGAAGTGCCTTCAGGTGCAGTAGAAACCAGTCGTAAGCGGCTTTTGTCATCCAGGGGAGCCAGCTCCGAAGGCAAAATGCTCATGAAAAGCCAGATCATTCCGGCGGTTATCAAAACAACGGGAAATGCCAGGTATTTTTTACGCATAAAAGCTGTCAGCCAGCTTCTGTAGTTGCCAAGAATAAAATCGATGGGTTTGCGAACAAACCTCAGGGAGGAATATTCCCGGTTTTCGGCCTTCAGGATCCGGGAGCTCATCATTACCGTGAGTGAAAGCGATATAAAAGTGGAAATCAGTATGGCTCCGGCTACTACCATGGCAAACTCCCTGAACAACCTTCCTGTGAGTCCCATCATAAAAAAGATGGGCAGAAACACGCTGATCAGGGTAATGGTGGTAGAAATGATAGCAAAAAACACTTGTCGGGAACCTTTAAATGCTGCTTGAATTGGCGTCATTCCCTGCTCAATTTTCGAAAAAATGTTTTCCATCATCACAATGGCGTCGTCTACCACCATACCGGTTGCCAGCAATAGGCCCAGGAGGGTAAGTACATTGATTGAAAACCCGGCTGCATATAAAAAAGCAAAGCTGCCGATCAATGAAATGGGGATGGTAATGATGGGTATTAAGGTGGTTCTTAGGTTTCGCAAAAAAACAAAGATGATGATCAGCACCAAGGCAAATGCGATCATAATGGTATATTGCACATCACGTATAGAGCGCCGGATGCTGTCGGTAATGTCAAGGCCCACCCCGACAATGATGTCGGCGGGGATCTCGTTTTTGAGCATTTCCACGCGATTATAAGCTTCGTCAACAATTTCGATGTAGTTGGAGCCCGGCTGGGGTTGCATGGCCACCCCAACCATGGGGATGCCTTCATTTCCCCTTAAGATAGACTGTTCATTTAAAGCACCTAGCTCAGCCCGCCCAATATCCTTCAGGCGGATAATGGTATTATCCCTTCGGGCAATAACCAGGTTGTCAAACTCTTCTTCGGTATTTAGTCTGCCATAAGTTTGGATGGTCAGGTAGCGGCGATCGCCTTCCACTTGTCCGGAGGGCAGTTCAATGTTTTGATCGTTCAGGGCATTGCGCACATCGGCAGGGGTGATGTTGTAGGCATTCATGCGGTCAACATCCAGGATCAGGCGCATGGCATAGCGCTTTTGTCCCCAGATGTTAATCCGGCTGACCCCTTCAACGGTTTGAAGTCTTTCTCCAAAAACATTTTCGGCGATCTCGGTGAGTTCAAGCAAACCCCTTTGGCGGCTTTGCAAGGTAATGGTCAGGATGGTCTGGGCATCGGCATCGGCTTTGGATACTATGGGGGGGTCGGCATCGGGCGGAAGGTTTCGCACGGCCTGTGCAACCTGATCCCTCACGTCGTTGGCGGCATTATCCAGGTCCATCCCAAGTTCAAACTCTACCCTTATGGTGCTTCGGCCTGTGGAACTGATCGAGCTCAGGGTTTTGATCCCGTCCACACGGTTGATCTGTTCCTCCAAAGGTTCTGTGATCTGTGATTCAATGATCTGGGCATTGGCCCCGCTGTAATCGGTCCTGACGGTGATGATGGGAGGGTCCACACTGGGATACTCCCGAACGCCCAGAGAGAAAAAGGCCACAATGCCGAAGATGACAATGGCAATGGCAAATACGATAGTCAAAACCGGTCGTTTGATGCTGAGTTCAGAAAGGGTCATCGGGTATCCTCCGCCTTTGGTTCCCGAATTTCAATCCGGTCGCCCTCCCGGATCTCCATTAGTCCGGTGGTCAGCACCGTGTCACCGGGCGTGAGCCCGTTCAGGATATGCACCATGTCCCGGGTCCGTGAACCCGTTTCCACTTCCAGCTTTTTGGCTTTGCCGTTTCGGGCAATGTAAACTACCTGATTGTTGAGCTCAGACACAACCGACTCAGCAGGAACCATCAAGGCATCCGGGTATTGCTCCACCTCAAATAGCACCTGCACAAAGTCGCCTGCTACGAATCTTCCATCTTTATTATCCATCAATGCCCTCACCTGCAGCGTTCTGGAAGAAGGGCTGATCATGGGGTCTGCGGCATAAACCACGGCCACAGCAGTATCAGCGGACGCAGCGGAAGTTATTTTAACTTCTTTGTGGTTGGTGGCCAGTGATGAATACCTGGCAGGAAGGCGAAAATTGACCTTGATTTGATCGGTTTGTACCAGGCGGGTAATGATGGCTCCCTGCGACAGAAAGGCGCCCAAACTGAAATCCCTGAGACCAACCCGGCCTGAAAAAGGGGCACGCACATGGGCCAGATCAATATTTACTTCCATTTCCTCAATCTGGGCTTTCAGGTTGTCTGCTTCTGCCTGCGTTTGCTCCACTTCTTCCTGGCTTACCCCTTCGATTTCCAGCAGGTCTTTTTTTCGTCTGAGTTCACTTTCAAGCGAAACCAACCGGGCCTCAAGACCTTTTTTTCGGGCCGTCCAGGAACGGTTATCGATCTCTACCAGCAAATCCCCCTGGTTTACGTATTTTCCTTCACGGAAATAAATATTCAGCACATTACCCGATACCGGCGCTTTTAACTCCACTTCTTCATAGGATAAAAGGTCGCCTGTTGCCCGGATACTAACCGAATGATCCTGTGGTATCACCTGTTGGCCGTCAACCCGGGTAACAAAAGGGCCTTCCTGGCCGGGATTGCCATTTCTTCCGCAAGATGCCAGCAAAAAAAAGATCAAAGCAAATAAAACGGGAATTTTTCGTTTCCGAATGGTATATCGGATAATGTTCTTCATTTTTAATTAATTTTTTTCAGATCCATTGGAAAAAGTTTACCTGAATTTTAAACAACACAAAAATGCCTAAGGTTTAAATAAATCCGGTTTTTAACTTTTTTACAGTTGGGTTTTTATGGGAATTCTTATTAAATTGCAAGGCATACCATGGCTAAACTCAAATAAAAATGTATTAGCAATTGCCCAATTAACCACTGACCAATAAAAACCAATCCGATGACAAAAGTTTACTTAAGCTGGTTTTGGATTACCATCCTCTGGATTTTTCCATTTTCAATTTCCGGCCAAACTGTTTTGCTGGATGAAGATTTTGACGGGGTAACTCCCCCTGTGCTTCCGGAGGGATGGGTTGCCGAAAATGCCAGTGGCACGGGCACCACCTGGGTTACCTATGCAGTTTTTGCCCACTCTCCCCCCAATTGCGTTTCAGTTTTCGGAGACTGGCAGCCCAAAGACGAGTGGTTGTTCTCACCGGCAGTGACCCTGGAAGAAGGGGTTTCCTACCGCCTGAGCTTTTATTACAGAACCTCTTCTACACCCTTGCAGATGCAGGTTAAGATGGGAGAAGGGGCTTCCTCCGGAGAAATGACCACCCAGGTGTTTCTGGATGAAAACATTGACCATACCGTCCACACCGAAGGATTTGCCATTATTACTCCGGAAGAAGAATTGACGGTGCATTTCGGATGGAATGTATATGATGGCGGGAACCAGGGCAATATATATATGGATGACATCCTGCTGGTTGAAATGGATCCTGTCCCGGAGATCAGCCTCTATCCCCAAAGCCATAATTTCGGAACCATTTCCATCAACGAAACCGCGGAAACCACTTTTGAAATTACCAATCTCGGCGGAGCTCCCCTCAACATTACCGGGGTGGAAATTGAACCTCCATTTTATGCAGCATTCAGTGCTACCATTGCTCCCGGGCATAGTGAACAAATGCAGGTGGAGTTTCTGCCGGATGAACCCGGGGTGTTTCAGGACGACCTTGTTTTTTTAATTGACGGAAGTTTTGAAGGAAACAACACCCTTACCCTTCACGGCTTGGCCTATGAAGCCCTGAGCGGCTTTTTTGAAGATTTTGAAGGTTCCGATCAATTGCCCGATGGCTGGACTTCTATCATAGAATCAACAGGAAATTCCAGTGTTACCATTTATGAAGCCGGTGATTTTTACAATCACGCCTATTCCGGCATAAGGGCGGCAAGACTTTTTAACCGCTATGCAGGCGATGTAGTGATTTTGGTCACTCCCGAGCTGGCTGATCTGAGTTACGGGGAGATCAGCTTCTGGACAAAAGTCCCAGTATTTCCCGAACCGCTTATTATCGGCACCCTGACCGAAAATGATGACCATGCATCCTTTTATGAAATAGCCACCATTACCTCATTGGATGAATACCATCAGCATACCTTTACTTTTGAAGGTGCCCCCGCAGAGCATACTTATATTGGCTTTAAGCATGGTGCCTCAGAAAACATGCGTCCTTTGTTTGTTGATGATGTAGAATGGTTGGTTGAAGCGGTGTTAAGCCCTCCGGTTAACCTTCAGGCTCAAAACCTGGAAGGGGGAGGGGGTGTTTTCCTGGAATGGGAAACTCCCCAAGATGCCGACCCTTTGGGATATAATGTTTACAGGGATGAACAGCTCGTCAGTGAATCAGTGGTTGAAGATACCGAGTTTACCGATTATGATATTGAGCACGAGGCAACTTACAATTATTATGTTACCGCAGTTTACCCGGGAGGAGAATCAGAGCCATCCAATGTAGTTGAGATCACCGCAGATGCAGGTTACCGCTTGATCTATGCAAGTGCAGGCGAAAACGGTGAGATCATTCCTGAAGGGACCATTGTTCTGGGCTATGGAGAAAACCAGGATTTTGAGATCACTGCCCATGAGGGCTTCCTTATTAAAACCATTGCCGTGGACGGGGTTCCGGTTGGAGAAGCCGAAGGGATGCAGGAATACACTTATATGTTTGAAAATGTGACCGGTGATCATGAAATTCATGCGGAGTTTGAAAGCACTGTAAATATTAAACTTCCCGTAGTTGAAAACTTTAAGATTTATCCAAACCCGGCCGGAAACTTTGTAACCGTTGCTCTTGACGATACTTATGCGGGCAAAGAAAACCTCAGCTACAGGATATTTGATCTGCAGGGAAGGATTTTGCTGAAAGGTGAACTGCCTTCCGCTGAAAACATCATTTATCTTGACAGTCTGAGACCGGGAATTTTCCTTCTGGAAATCCTCGACGAATCCCGGAAAGAAAAAGTTTTCCGGCTGGACAAACAATAAGCCAGGCGGGCGATTATTCCTTTCAGCAACCAAACATCCCGAAAATCCTTTCACTCCATATTCCCCATATTATGGACAGGTAATTCCGTGTGCTGAAATTTTGTTCTCATAAAGAAAAATTATAAAACTTGTTAAATTGTTTTATTTTTTAAATTGTAATTTGTACAATTTAAAAATTACTGTTATCTTCGTGGTGAGTAAATTATGAAGCCAATGCAGAAAATAGTAAAAAAACTGAGTGATGCCGGATTAAAGATCACACCACAGCGCGTTGCCGTGTTGCAATCCCTGTTGGAAGCTAAAACGCATCCTACCGCAGAGGAAACCTACCGGAGGGTGTCTCAAAGCATTCCCGGCTTGTCTCCAACAACAGTGTACAACGTTTTGGATGCTTTTGTGAGAAATGGGATAGTGAACAAAGTAAAGACCGATGCCGGTGCCATGCGTTATGACCCGGTTACGGACAATCACCATCACCTTTATTGTGAAAGTTCCGACCGTATGGAAGATTTTCATGATCCCGAGTTGGATCGTTTGCTTGAGGATTATTTCAAAAACAAAGAGATCCAGGGATTCCGCCTGAAGGA
Organism: Bacteroidales bacterium; assembly: GCA_007129255.1. Lineage (GTDB taxonomy): Bacteria > Bacteroidota > Bacteroidia > Bacteroidales > UBA7960 > PUML01. Next base: position 2,546 of record SKVW01000025.1, on the reverse strand, counting down.
CGTTAAACTTCAAATTGTCGGAGAATTTGAAAAAGAGAAAAAATAATCCGATTAATAACCTTTAAAAATTATTAAACATTATGAGTAAAATGAATCAAATTGGACTTGAGGAAGAAAAAACCAAAGAACTGGTTGAAAAGTTGAATGATCTCCTGGCCAATTACCAGGTGTTTTATCAAAACAACCGTGGATTTCACTGGAACATCCAGGGGGATAAATTCTTTGAATTGCACGCAAAATTCGAGGAACTTTATACCGATCTGCAGGATAAAATAGATGAGATAGCGGAGCGCATCCTCACTTTGGGAGGCACCCCAATGCATACCCTTGAGGATTATGTAAAAACTTCCAAAATCAAAGCAGCTCAGAACGTAAGTGAAGGGGCAGCCTGTATTCGTTCAATCCTGGACGCTTTTACCGTTTTACTGGAAAAGCAAAGGGCTATTCTGGACTTGTCTGACGAAAGCGGGGATGAAGGCACCAATGCCATGGTCAGCGACTACATTCGCGAGCAGGAAAAACTGGTCTGGATGTTTAATTCCTGGATGGGCCAATAAACAATATCCTTATTTCTGGAATTAAAAAGGCCGGCATTTTCCAATGCCGGCCTTTTTATCTTAAGTTTTACAGAAAAAAATTTGCATTATTTGAAAATGGAAGCCAGTTTGGAAAAGCCCTCTTTAAAGGAATCAAGACTGGAGTTAAAAGCTTTGCTGGCTTCTTCCCACTTCCCTTCCGAAGCGGAAGCCAATTCCTTATACCTTGATTGCAATTCAACCCTCCTTGTTTTTAAATCCGCAATCCGCTCGTCATATTTAACCTTAAGATCTTCCTGAACTTCTCCTCTTTTGGATTCAAGTTCATCCACTTTAGCAAAAATATCATCAATGGCTGTTTTTGCTTTTTCTTTCAGTTTATTTCTGTCCATAATTCTAAGGTTTGAATTAATATTTCAGTTGCTTTATGATAAAGTTAAAAATTTTATTGAAGCCATACAAATATTATCGTTATAAATATTTAAAGATAACAGGATTAACAGGGTCCTGATTTTGAAGGAAAGAAAAGTGAAAAACCTTGAGAAGGCATTATTTTCCCAACCATTCCATGGCAATTGATTTCTCTTCAAAAGCAAAATACCTGATTTCGGTATTCATTAAAGCACCCCAGAAGTTGGCGGCCATATCCTGCCATTTTTTTTCGGCCACTATGGCTATTTTACGAAATTTACTGTATTTCGGAACATTCATCAGGTCTTCCATTACAGCCCCCAAAGTAACTTTTTCGGGTTCAAGCAGTTCAATATAGGCCGCAGGTGCTTTCTGCCCTTCGATAACCTTTTCAAGAACCGGATTCAGGGTTTCAAAATCCGCACCGGTTACTTTTCCCTCTATTCTGATGGCTAATAAATCCGCACTGGTTTCCTTGAGTATTTTTATCATGGTAAAGAAGTTTTGTCATTTAAGAGGGGCTGTTATCCACCCTGTTCAGAAAAAACACCAGCCTTTATGTAAATGTATAAAATTCTTATAAATAAACCCGGTAATTGAAAAGTTTCCCAGAAATTATGTAAATTGGGATTGCATTCATTTAATTTAAAAACATAGAAACATGAGAAAACTGATAATACTATTTGGTCTTATTTTGGTACTCTCCCAGGCAAGTGCCCAGTGGAGCTTTGACCTGGAATCGGGTTTGGCCTTTCAAAGCTACAATGATGTGCGTATTCCCAATGAAACAGGTACAACATTCAGTTTTACCGATGATTTTCGTCAGGAAGGAACCCTGGTACCATTGCGGTTTCGCGTTGGTTTTACTTTTGGCGAAAAAAACCACCTTTTTGCTTTTGCCGCTCCCCTGGCCATTGATTATGAAGGAGAAGCCCCGGAGGATATCAGTTTTCAGCAGACTATTTTTCCTGAAGGACAGACCATAGAAGGGTTTTATAAATTCAACAGCTTCCGGCTTACCTACCGCAGAGACCTTGTTCAAACTGAAACCTGGACCCTTGGTCTGGGTTTTACCGCAAAAATAAGGGATGCCCGTGTACAGCTTACTTCAGGCGACCTTTCCGATAAAAAAGATGACCTTGGTTTTGTACCCTTGCTGCATATTCTTGCAGAATACCGCTTTGAAACCTGGTCGTTGTTTCTGGAAGGGGATGGGCTGGCCGGCGGCCCCGGAAGGGCTTTTGATTATATTATTGGCGGACTATTCCCCCTCAGGGAAGATCTGGCCCTGAAAGCCGGTTACCGCCTGCTGGAAGGCGGCGCCGATGTAAGCGATGTCTATAACTTTACCCTGATAAATTCCGCTGCCATTGGGTTTATCTGGAAACTCTGAATAATTATAAAGAAGTTTTCCGGAAAAATGGGAGGCTGAAAATGCAAAAATTTTTGGTTATGAAATTTACAGGCCAATTGCATTGTGTAATGGCCCCCTAAATCATCGGACTAAATTATAGATTAAAAACTGTAACTTTATGACGATGAAAAGAAAATTTACCAAAGAAGAAAAGCTTCAGATTATCAAAGAAGCATCCGAACAAG
>SKVW01000100.1 GCA_007129255.1 Bacteroidales bacterium | reverse complement strand
GTTCCGCTTTCCACAACCCCTTTCATCAACTCCACCATCAGGTAGGCTGTTTCCTCACTCATGGCCTCTTCCTGATTTGGTGAGAAGGCCTCGATGAGGTTGCCGTTTTGATCTTCTATATGCGTGACAAAGGTCGGTTCAATATATACCCCCTTGTTGACAAAAGTAGATTTTGCCCCTACCATTTCGTATACCGAAAGGTCGGGGGTGCCAAGGGCAATAGCATACACCGGGTCGATATGGCTGGCAATGCCCATTCTTCTGACCAGCTTGATCAGGGCAAGGGGCGAATACCTTTTCATCAGGAAAGCCGAAATGTAATTGACCGAATTGGCCAGCGCCCATTGAAGGGTGACCATTTCCCCTTCCCTGCGATCGCTGGCATTTTTAGGGGTCCATGTATCCCCGTCGTCCAACCTGAAAGTGACCGGAGTGTTGGGTACCTGGGTGCAGGGTCCGAATTCTCCTTCCTGCATGGCAAGGGTGTAAAGAAATGGTTTAAATGTTGATCCGACCTGCCTGCGGCTGCCGGTTACATGATCAAAATGGAAATGCTTGAGGTTGGGGCCGCCGACATAGGCCCTCACATGTCCGGTTTGGGGCTCAACAGCCATCATACCGGTACGCAGAAAATGCTTGTAATAGCGGATAGAGTCCATTGGAGTCATTACCGTATCCACTTCTCCTTCCCAGGAAAATACCCGCATGGGCACTTCGGTCCTGAAAGATCTTTGAATGGAGTCTTCTGCCAGGCCCTCCAGCTTCATGTTGATATACCGGTCGGAGCGCCTGACGGCATTGTTGTAAATGCGGTCAATTTCTTCCGGGGTCAGATCGGTATCAAAGGGTGCCGTGGTGTATCCCTGCCAATGGTTGAAAAATTCCGGCTGAAGGTATCCTCCAAGGTGTTCTTCCACCGCTTCCTCAGCGTATTGCTGCATGCGGGAATCTATGGTGGTGTAAATCTTTAAGCCATCGCGGTAAATATTGTAGTTGGTCCCATCGGGCTTGGTGCGGGTAGCACTCCATTCGGCCAGGTCTTTACGCAACTTTTCACGAAAATAGGTGGCAAGGCCCGTATATTGATCCTGCACCTGAAAATTGGTCATATCCAGGGGAACCATGCTCAGGGAATCAAATTCCTCCCGGGTAATGTACTCGTAACGTGCCATTTGGTTGAGTACAACCTGCCTGCGCTGAAAGGCCCTTTCGGAATTGCGTACCGGGTGGTACCAGGAAGGGGCTTTCAACATCCCCACCAAAAGGGCTGCTTCTTCCGTTTTTAGAGAGTCGGGAGAGGTATTGAAATAGGTTTTTGCCGCCGACTTAATTCCAAAAGAATGACTGCCAAAATCAACCGTGTTGAGATACATGGCGATGATCTCTTCTTTGGTGTAGTTTCTTTCCAGTTTGGCAGCTGTTACCCATTCTTTGAGTTTAATAATAACCATTTGGGCCAGGGATGGATCTTCCTGACGGGGGAAAAGGTTTTTGGCCAGCTGCTGGCTGAGGGTGCTTCCACCCCCTGCGCTGCGCTGGCCCCCGATAATGTTTCGGAATATTACCCGGAATACGCTGCGTATATCAACTCCCGAATGGTAATGAAAGCGGATGTCCTCTGCAGCCAATAAGGCCTCAACGGTTTGGGGCGAAATATCTTCATAATTGACATTGGAACGGTTGTGGATATAAAATGTACCCAGCAAAACGCCGTCGGCCGAATAAACCTCGCTGGCCAGGTTGCTTTTGGGGTTTTCCAGCTCTTCAAAAGAAGGCATAAAACCCCATAAACCAATGTTTATGGTGAAAAATAAAAGGAAAAGCAAAACTACCGGCGAAAAAAATATTATCCAGAAATACAGGAATGGCTTTCGTTTGCTTTTAATTTGCTTCTTGCTCATTTTAAAACGATGGTGTGGATTATTTACCTAATCAAAACGCTTGCACAACAGGTTTATTTTCTCTCAATATGTATGCCAATATCTTTTATCCCGTGTAAAACTTCCTCGCGCATTCCCTGTTCAAAGGTAAAGGTATAGGTGCCCATCCGGGGAAACCAAACGTCTGTGCGGAAAAGAAAGCGATTGGATTTTATCCTGCCAAAACCTTTGCCGGTCCATTCTCCGGAGCGCTCGGCCAGAATGCACTCAATGGTGTCGCGCAATACACGGTTGCCTGGAAATTCTATATCAAGAAACAGGAACAAATTCCTGTATTCGTAATTAGTTGTATTCCTGACGTCCAGATAAAGATTGTGCAAGGAAGTGGTATCCTCTATCTCCACAGAAAAAGAAATTTTTTCCTGGTAGTGCCATCCCTCTTCGGGAATGGTTTTGCTATCCTGGTAAACCAAATCGGGGTTACAGGCCGAAATAAAAGCCAGGCTTAAAATCAATAAGCAGATTGCGGACCTTTGAAGTTTTTTCATGAAGTAAATGCTTGCTCAGTTTTTTTCTGATTGCTTTCCGGATTGGCGCTGACCCCGGGGCTTTCTTTTTTTGCGTTTTTTCTTGCTTTTCGAAGGTTTGTCAAAGCGCGTGAGGCTGTCGCCAAGTTCGGGAGATGCCTCACGGTCAATGGCATTGTTGTTTTCGGGAGTCTCAAAAGCGTCTGAAGAAAGATCATCAGGTACTTCTCCCTTTTCGTTCAAAGCAATAATTTCTTTTGCCCTTTCTGCAGGAACCATGATTATTTGATTTGGACTTTCTTCATAAGCATAGCCCACTGTTTTTTTCAGCACGTCCATTTTCTGGAAAGTGGCTTTACCCCGCTTGGTCTTTAGTTCCCGGGAAGTATCGGGCATGTCTTTCAGATAATCCAGGTAGCAGTCGTTTTCATAGTTAATGCAGCATTTTAATTTGCTGCATTGTCCGGCCAGTTTTTGGGGATTCAGGGAGAGTTGCTGGGTTCTTGCCGCGTTGGTAGAAACCGAACGGAATTTGGTAAGCCAGGTTGCACAACAAAGTTCCCTTCCGCAGGAGCCGATTCCCCCAATGCGACTGGCTTCCTGGCGCATACCAATTTGCCGCATTTCAATACGCACATTGAAGGCATCGGCCAGCACCCTGATCAGTTCACGAAAATCAACCCGTTCATCTGCGGTATAATAAAAAACGGCTTTGGTGCGGTCGCCCTGGTATTCCACATCGCTGATCTTCATCTTCAGGTTAAGGGTCCAGGCCATTTGCCTTGAGCGGAGCATGGTGTCGTCCTCAATCCTTACGGCATCTACCCACTTTTCAATATCCGATATTTTGGCCCTCCGGTAAATTTTGCGAAACTCAGTGGTTCTGGGGTTAATGTTTTTACTCTTAAGCTGAAGTCTGACGATCTCCCCGGTAAGGGTAACAATGCCTATATCGTGGCCGGGAGAAGATTCTACTGCTACAATATCCCCGGTTTCTATTTCCAGATCAGGAGTGGTCCGGAAAAATTCCTTGCGGCTGTTTTTAAAACGTACCTCTGCAATGTCGAACACAGGATATCCGTCAGGCGGCTTGATGTCCTTTAGCCAGTCAAAAGTATCGAGTTTGTTGCAGGAGTGTTCAAATACTTTTAGCTGGCGGGCATGGGGCTGGGGAGCGCATTTGCACCCGCGGGAAAGAAATTCCTGACGATCTTTGGTATCCAATGTTTTTGCCGTTTATTTTGCCTGCAAAGTTACTAAAATATCTTACTTTTTGAAAGGGGTCAACAGCCGGGACAGGTTAAAAGAAAGGTCGGAAAACAATATCTTTGGATTGGCATTGCGCTCAATATGGAACAGTCCCTCGTTAAAAGCCCCCACGATCTGCAGTCCGTTAAGATGGTTTACAAACGGGGAGAATGCCTGGATAAATTCCTTTTCTTCCCCATCCAGCTGCATAAGGGAAGGGGCTTTGTAGTTATTAAGCAGGCAAAACCGGAACATCTTCAAGCCGTATTGTAAAAATGTTTTCTGTTTTTCCCGACCTGCTTTGCTGATTTCGTCCACCCAGGACAATAGTTCAGGGATGTTTTTCCTGTAGCACAACCTCATCCAGTATCTGAAGGTGTCAAAATCGGCCAATGGCTCATTTCCGGTTTTGGCAAGTTCCAGCGCCTTAGAAAAACTTCCTTCGGAAAGAAGCGCAATTTGCTTTGCCATACCAGGCTCACAGCGGTATTTTTCCACCAAAGCCTTTTCTGTTTCCTCTTCCCTTAGTTGAGGAACCTTTACCAGTTGAGTGCGCGAGCGAATGGTGCTGATGATTTTATCCTTGTTTTGTGAAACCAGCAAAAACAGGGTTTTTTCCGGGGGCTCTTCCAGCACCTTCAGCAGTTTTGGAGAAGCTGCATGGAATAAGCTCTCAATCATCCACATGATGACAATTTTGTATTCGCTTTCATAGGTTTTTAATCCCAGGGAGCGAATAACCTGGTTGCAGCTTTCTGTATTGATGTAAAGCTGCTTGTTTTCAACTCCCATTTTCTCAATAAATTGAGAATAGGTAAAGTATGGGGACTGCAGCAACAGTTCTCTCCAGGGGGTGTAAAAATCTGTGCTGTTAACCTTTTCGTAGTCTGTGTTTTCGAAGGCTTTGGTGCGGGCAACCGGGAAAAAGAAATGCAGGTCGGGGTGTTCCAGCTTTTTATGCTTCAGGCATGAAGG
>SKVW01000062.1 GCA_007129255.1 Bacteroidales bacterium | reverse complement strand
ATAAACGGAAGCACCTCTTCAGGATATTTCTTTTGAAGGTCTTCCAGTTCCTCCAGCTGTCCCTTGTATGCCCTGGGAATCCTTCCTGCATTCATAAACTCCATATCGATGGCATGAACAAAAAACTTTGTGCCTTTGGGATATTGGGCAGCACATTGAAGAAAGATCGCTTCCTGGGAAGGCAGTTTTCCGGTATCGACAAACTTAAGGTACTTCTGAAACTTATTTTCCCGGGAAAGAAAATTCATTCTTCTCAGCACCCATGAAACCGCGCTATAGCCCACACTGGTGCCCAGGAGGGCAACCAGCCAGAATTTTACAAACCTTCGGGGTACATCCTCTTTTTTAAAGGTGTGGATGTGGCAATTGTAAATGGTGAATCTTCTTCCCATGATGAGTTTTTTAAGGGTTTCTTATAAAAAGGTTAAAAACGGGAAGGCATAATCAAATATAGGGAAGAATTTAATCCGTCTGTTCAAAAAAGCAATGATAATTTCCAGTTTGCCAAATCACTACCTGTCGTAGAAGAAGAAAAAGAACAGCACGATCTGCTCGTGATCCATATCACGGGTGCGGGCTTTCAGGCGTCCGGAGCGGTCGTAAATGCGGCCATTGGATATTCTGCCAATATTGCGCCCCGAGCGGTCGTAAAGCCGGTTGTTGCTGGTGCGCCCGATGAGGCGCCCTGAGCGGTCGTAAAGGCGGTTGTTGCGGATGCGGCCCTGGTATCGGCCCGAGGCATCATACACCCTGTCGTCGCTTACCCGCCCCATCAGGCGTCCGCTGCGGTCGTAGTAACGGTCGTTGCTTACCCGGCCGATATACCTTCCCGAGCGGTCGTAAATACGCTGGGCCTCAGCAGCCGGAATCAGCAGTAAAATAAGCAGCATGGAAAACACGAAGGCCCGGGTCATTTTTTTCTTATTAAATCTACTTCAATAATAATAAAAAAAGCCGGTCTGAATTTTAGCGGGCTGTGAATTTTTGAAATGCCGGGATTTTTATTTCATAAAGCGGAAATTTTTATCCTTCCCTGAAATTGAGTAATTTCACTTATTAAAACCATTGCTGTATGAAAGCCGAGCCAAAAGTAAGGGCCAATTCCATTCAGGCAGCCGCCATTGCCGGGATACTGAAGGAGATCAGGCTGAACCCCGATTTTTACCGGCGTGCTTTTTTAAACTTTGATGCGGACCGGGAATCCCGCCTGCGCATGCTGTTTTTTTCCGTGGCCATTTGCCATCAAACCCATCTTTTGCACAGTGAGCGCCATAACCTGTGGGGATGGGACTACCTGGAACATGGTTTCCTGCAGATGCTTAATGACCAAAGCCCCCTGCTGGATCCTTCAAATATCAACCATTCCGAAACCGCTGATCTTGCCGAAGTGCTGGCTGCCTATTTTTCTGATGAAGGGAAACCGGAAAGTTCCACCCTTGACCGCCTGGAGGAGCGGGTAGAACTGATGAAGGATGCCGCAGGCGTGCTGGAAGAAAAATACGAGGGAAAAGTTTCTTTTCTGCTTGATATTTCAGCAGGCTATTTGGTAAGGGCAGGGAAGGGACTTTATGAACTGCTTGACGAATTTGAGGCTTTTGCCGACCCCCATCGTAAAAAGTCCACTTTTTTCCTGAAGCTGGTAATGGAGTCGGGCCTGCTGGATCTGGTCGATCCCGAAAACCTGATTCCCATCATGGATTACCATATGCAAAGGGTTTTGCTGCGCACCGGATGTGTGGAGGTGCTGGATGAGAAGCTCAGGAAACAATTGCTGGAGCGGGAAGTGCTCAATACGGACGAGCCGGTTAGAAGCGCCTGCATTGGGGTGTTGAAAGCAGTGGCGGCTCAATCCGGACATGCAGTCACCAAAATGAATGACTTTTTCTGGTCCATCGGACGCAGTTGCTGCAATGAAACCACACTTTGCAGGGAGAGGGTATGTGCCAAAGTCCCCTGTACCTTCGCCCTCATGGCCCGGGTTGGGCCCCATGACCATTGTATTTTTGAACAGATCTGTCCCGGAAAAAAAGACGATGCCTACAGCCAACTCTGGCATCCGGTGGTGAAAACCCACTTTTATTGATGGATTAAATGACCTCATTTTTTTACAAACGGTTTAAAATCTTCCCGATCGCAGGGTACGAACCTGCTCCTTTTTTTGTTTCCCGGCCAAAAATGAAAATCTTTCCTTCAGATTTCTTTTTATTGTATTATATTTGATTTTTAAATCAATGAACAGTTTGTTTATCTGATTTTGCATTGGTTTTTCAAAATCTTTATTTATGCAGTACAGTAAATTGGGGATGGTATACTGGGTGCTTTGGATGATTTCCTTTCCGGTGCTCTGGGGGCAGGGACCCAACGAAACGGAGCCCGTTGCCGAAAGAAAAAAACCAATGGACGGCTTTTTCGGAGTGGATATCAAATATTACCCTTACCAGTCGTTTAGCAGAACCAACCCTGATTTCCCTTACCGGGGCGGTTACCCGATTTTTCTGGCCGATATGATCTCCCTTGACCTGAGGCTGGAACTGCAGGGAGACCGAACGGCTCATTTTTTTCGCCTCGGATGGGCACCTTCCTCAAACGTTACATCTGACAATGGTTTTGGAAACAATTTTTTACTGAATGCTAGCAAAAGCACTTTTTACCGTTTGCAGCTTGAATATTTTTTTCAAATTCCCTTTATTTCCCTGTCAGGGTTTGATGCATATTACGGTTTCAGCTCCATGCTTTTATATGAAAAAAGAAATTTGACCTTTGTTTCCGGCAGCCGGCAAAATCAATGGGACTTCGGGCCGGGCATCGGACCCCATCTTTCTTTTGACCTGGTATTATCTCCATTTGCCACGTTAAAAACCGGTGGGCACTTTCTGGTTTTTTTGCCTTATGTCTCCATGGGTCGACATGAATCGGTAAACAGGGATGGGGTTGTCTCCACAACCAAATATTTTCCCTTTACCCTCTCGACGCTTCTTAATGCCACCCTGCAGTTTCAAACACAGGAAACCTTCCGCCTGGAGATGGGGTATCGCCTGACGGACCAGGTTGGGTTTGGAAATCCTACCCCCTCTTTTTCCCCCGATGAGATGGTGACCTACAAACTGGAGCGTTTTCATGAATTCTTTATCGGTTTGACCTTTAAAATCTTTGAACAATGAATTTTTGCAGGCCGGAAAATAATTTTACCAACTCTCACCGAAAACGCTTTTCCCCGGGAATCAGGATCTTTTCCGGATGGACCTCCGGAATTACCTGTTTGTTGCTGGTTTTTTTTATGGCATCCTGTTCGGAGTTTTTTCCAAGGGTAGAAAAAGACGATGAATGGGTGGTGCACGAATATGCCAACATTATCCTTTATTCCCGTCCCGAAAATCATAGCCAGACAGCTTCTCCCGATGATGATGCCATTTTTACCATTCTCGAAAACCAGCATTTTTATTATGAAACCATCAAAGATTCTCTGGGATTGAATTTCCAGGAAAAAGTGATGATCTATCTTTACAACCTGGATGAAGCCATAAATTCCATCGGCACTTATGAGGGCGGGCATGCCGTTGCCGACCGCTCTTCTATTTACTATACCTTTAAACGCCCTTCGTTTCGGGATAATTTTGACCGAATTGCTTATATCGGTCCTTTTGAAATGGTGCAGGTCATTACCCAGCAGGCTTTCGGAAAGCCCTTTACCCAAATGATGAACGTGGGCTATGCCATGGCATTTACCGGCACCATGGGGCGCGATGAGGGTTTTGACGGGGAAATCTACGGGCACCGCATCCTTTTTCTTATGGAGGAACTATACCGCAACGACCAACTAATGACACCCCATGAGCTTTTGCACAATACCGGCAGGGCCAGGCATGTGTATTACCCCAATGCCGGGTTTTTTGTGCTATACCTCTGGAAGCACTTTGGAATAACCAACATCAACCGCCTGTTCAGCCTTTCCCGGGAAGAATTCGAAAAAGGACTGCTGCAGGTTACGGGCAATAACCTGGATGACCTCACGGATCATTACCTCAGTTATTGCCATGACAGGCTGTCCGATTGAATCATATGCCCGGGGTAAAAAACCTTTCTTATTTGCCGCCAATTTATTATTCTTAATTTTGCGGCGTGAATTACCTGAAATTTTTTCTGGCAAACAAAAAGATCCTGTTCTTTGGGATGATGCTGGTGTTTTTTTCCAGCTTCGGACAAACATTTGTTGTTTCCTTATACATACCCTGGTTTATAGAAGAATTTGATATCAGCCGTTCTTTTTTTAGCGGTATGTATGCTGTAGCTACCCTGGGCAGTGCGGCCACCATTATTTTTGTCGGTAAAAAGATCGACCACGTTCCCCTGAAAAATTTTACGCTTTTTGTTGTTTTTGGTATCATGCTGGCTTGTCTTGTGGCTGCATTTTCCATTCACCTGCTCATGTTGTTTCTGGCCATTTATTTGTTGCGGTTTTTTGGGCAGGGCTTGCTTGGACATACCGCCATGACCACCATGGCGCGCTATTTTAAAAAGGCCAGGGGCAAAGCCCTGAGTATTGCCTATTTGGGCTTTCCACTTGGAGAAGCCCTGTTTCCCGTGCTGGTGATCACCCTTATTATCGCCATTGGCTGGAGACAGACTTTTTTGCTGAGTGCCGGATTAATCTTCGTGGTGCTGCTCCCTTTATCTGTTTATTTGATGAAAGGTTTTTCTTCCTCCCGGATTGTGGAAGATTACGTCCCTTCCCGCGATAACCCTGACAGAGAAGAGGATCAGCCTGTCTGGCGGCAATCGAAGATTATCGCAAATCCCTGGTTTTATCTTTTTGCACCAACGGTTTTCCTGGTGGGCTTCCTGCAAACAGCCCTGTTCTTTTTTCAAACTTTCATAGCGGAATATAAAGGATGGGCAATGGAATGGATGGCAGGAAGCATCACGGCCTATGCATTGGCTTCATTTTCCTGTGCCATTTTGGCCGGGCCCCTTATCGATAAGCTATCTGCCCGTCGCCTTTTCCCTTTTGCCCTCCTTCCATTGGGGGCCGGGGTTTTGGTTCTCAGTTTGTTCACCCACCCGGGTATTGCCCCGCTTTATTGGTTTCTGGTAGGTATTACCGGGGGAGTGAACGGCCCCATCACCTCGGCCTTATATGCCGAGGTATACGGCACCCGAAGCCTCGGGGCCATAAGAAGTATTTTCACATTTGTAATGGTAGTCAGCACCGCAATGGGGCCGGTGGTATATAGCTTTTTCCTGGAAAGGGAATTTACCTTCGATCACATCCACCTGGCCGTAGGGGCCGTGGTACTGCTGAATATGATATTTATTCTTATCTTCGGACGAAAGCTTTGGCTGCGGGATTCCACTAATTAACTTTTTAAATGAGAAATCAAGGTAATAGATAATTAATCATTTACCTTTTCCTCCAGAGATTTGAATCCTTTTCCAAGAATTTCGGAGGCTTCGATTACGGTAACAAAGGCCCGTGGGTCTACCTGGTTGATGAAATCCTGCAATATGGCCAGTTCGCGCCGGGTAACGTTTACAAAAATGATCTTTTTCTCATCCTGTTTATACATGCCCTTGCCTTCGATAAAGGTGCCGCCACGGTCGAGGTCAACCAGGATCTTTTGGGCGATCTCCTCGTATTTGTCCGAAATGATAAACAGGGTCTTCTCATAGGAAACGCCCTCCAGCACCAGGTCGATGACTTTTCCGGTAATAAATATCACGATGAGTGAATACAGGGGAATGGTCCAGTCGCCAAAGGAAACCAGGCCAAAAAGCACGATCACGGCATCGGCCAGCATCAGGCTTTGCCCAAGGGGCATGCGGGTGTAGCGTGTCACGATCATGGCCACGATGCTGGTCCCTCCCGAAGTCGCCCTGGATTTAAAGATCAGGCCCAATCCGAGACCTAGCAAAACACCTCCGAAAATACTGGACAGTAAGGCGTCATCTTCCACCAGGGGTACATCGCCCCATAGGTAGGTCAACCCGTCAATAAAAAAAGAGACCAGGACAAAGCCCACCACCGTCTTTACTCCGAAACGCGGCCCAAGCACCCGTATACCGATAAAAAACAGGGGAATGTTGATGGCAAGTCCTGTTAAACCCACAGGAATACCTGTTAAGTGATATAAAATGATCCCGATACCATAAACCCCTCCGGGCACAATCTTGTATGGGGTAATAAACAATACAAATCCGGCTGCCAAAATAAACGCGCCGAGAACGATCAGGCTGTAGGAAATCAACCACTTCCGGGAAAAAATTTTTTCTTTGGTTACAAAAGACATGGCTCAAAAATTTAAATTAACTTCGTGCGAAATTTAAGGGGGCAAAGATAATCAGTTTTTAATTATGTGAACCTGCTTTTTGATCACTGATTTTAAGAGTTTTAGTTCCTTAATAAAAGAATCCTATTAACAAATAGTTAGTTGTTTTTTTTTTCATGGCCAAAAAAAATACCGAAAAGAAAATCAGAAGTGCACTGATCTCCGTATATCACAAAGCACCTGCCCAGGAACTGATTGAAACCCTACACCGGAAAAACATTAAACTGATATCTACCGGTGGGACCCTGAACTTTATCAGGGGCTTAGGCATACCGGTTACGCCCGTAGAGGAGTATACCGGTTATCCTTCGGTATTCGGCGGAAGGGTAAAAACCCTGCATCCCGCCATATTTGGGGGTATCCTTGCCCGAAGGGGGGTAAAAAAACACCAGGAAGAGATGGAGGAGTTTTCCATTGCCCCCGTCGATATGGTAGTGGTTGACCTTTATCCCTTTGAGGAAACCCTTGCCTCACGAGCTGGCCATGCTGACATCATTGAAAAAATTGATATCGGGGGGATCTCCCTGATCAGGGCAGGGGCCAAAAATTTTGATGACGTATTGGTTGTTCCTTCAGTGCAACTTTTTAAAGAAGCCCTGGAATTGCTTAACCTCAGGGATGCAAAAACCCGTCTTGAAGACCGTCGGCGTTTTGCTGCTGCGGCCTTTGATGTATCTTCACATTACGATGCCGCCATTTTCCATTACTTCAATGACGAAGAGGAAGACCATGGATTTAAATGCAGCATCCCGCAAACCCACCCTTTACGTTACGGGGAAAACCCCCACCAGTCGGCCAACTTTTACGGAGACTTGAAGGGCATGTTTGATCAGCTTGGGGGAAAGGAGCTTTCTTATAACAACCTGCTGGATATTGATGCGGCCATGGCCCTGATGGCTGACCTTAATGGCCCTTCGTTTGCCATTTTTAAACATACCAACCCATGCGGGGTGGCCAGTAAAAGCACCCTGGAGGCAGCATGGAAAGCTGCCCTGGCAGGCGATCCCGTTTCGGCTTTTGGCGGTATTTTGATCGCCAACCGCAACATTACCCAAAAAATTTCGTATGCTATCAATGAGTTGTTCTTTGAAGTACTGATTGCCCCCGGTTTTGACAATGAAGCCCTGGATGTTCTTTCTCAAAAGAAAAAGCGTATCCTGTTGAAATCAAAACCTTTTGAAAATCCTGAAAGTCGCTTCAGGTCAGCCCTTAACGGGGTGTTGTGGCAAACCCCGGATGAGAAGATCGTTAAAGCGGGACAGTGGCAGGTCGCTACAAAAAACCACCCGGATGAAAAACAGGTGCACGACCTTGTTTTTGCCAATACAGTGGTGAAACATTTGAAATCCAATGCCATTGCATTGATAAAAAACAAACAGGTGATCGGAACCGGAATGGGACAGACTTCCAGGGTAGATGCCCTGAAACAGGCCGTTTTGAAAGCCAAATCTTTTGATCATTCCCTTGCGGGAGCGGTCATGGCTTCGGATGCCTTTTTTCCCTTTGCCGACTGTGTGGAAATAGCCCATAAAGAAGGCATCAGTGCGGTAATACAACCCGGTGGTTCGGTTAAAGACCAGGATTCAATTGCATATTGTGATAAGGCCGGGATGGTTATGGTATTTACCGGTATCAGACATTTTAAACATTAGCGCTAACGTTCATTTATTTTAATTTTTTTTTACAAATGGGATTATTCTCTTTTCTGACCAAAGAAATTGCCATAGACCTTGGCACAGCCAATACCATTATCATCCATAACGACAAAGTGGTGGTGGAAGAACCCTCGATTGTTGCTATCGACCGGGTTTCCGGGAAAATTATTGCCGTGGGCAAAAAGGCCATGATGATGCATGGCAAAACCCACGAGAACATCAAAACCCTGCGTCCCTTGCGCGACGGGGTTATTGCCGACTTCCAGGCCGCAGAAGCCATGATCAGGGCCATGATCAAGATGATAGACAAAAAAAAACCTTTATTCCCTCCATCCCTGAAGATGGTGATCTGCATCCCATCGGGTATCACCGAAGTGGAAGAAAGGGCGGTGCGCGACAGTTGCGAGCAGGCCGGAGCCAAGGAGGTGAGGCTGATCCATGAGCCCATGGCTGCCGCCATTGGTATTGGCATTGACGTGCTGGAACCCACCGGTAATATTGTGATTGACGTGGGGGGTGGAACCAGCGAAATTGCCGTGATCGCCCTGGGTGGCATTGTCTGTAACAAATCCATCCGTATTGCCGGTGACGACTTCAATACCGACATCATGGAGTTTATGCGTAAGCAGCATAACATCCTGATCGGGGAGCGTACCGCCGAAAAAATAAAAATTGAAGTGGGTTCAGCCCTCACCGAAATTGAAAATCCCCCAACCGATCTGGCCGTTCATGGACGTGATATGATGACGGGTATTCCCAAAGAGGTCACCATTGGCTACCAGGAGGTGGCCCACGCCCTGGATAAGTCCATTATCAAGATTGAAGCCGCCGTGCTTCATGCACTTGAAATGACACCCCCCGAATTGGCAGCCGACATTTTCCGTACCGGGATTTATGTGGCCGGAGGCGGATCCCTGCTCAGGGGATTCGACAAACGCATCGCCATGAAAACTAAACTTCCCGTGCATGTGGCCGAAGATCCCCTCAGGGCTGTGGCCAGAGGCACCGGGATCGCCCTGAAGAACTTTGATAAATTCCCGTTCCTCATCAAATAATTTCCCAAACGGGGCCGTTATCAGTTCAGGTAACCTCTGCTGGATATCAGCCTTTTGATTATGCGTAACTTAATTAATTTCATAATCAGGTATTATTTTTTCTTTTTGTTTTTGCTACTGCAAACACTGGCCATGATATTGCTTATCACAGACCAGCACTATCAGCGTTCTTTTTTTGTGCATTCGGCCAATGCCTTGTCAGGGTTTGCATACAATACAAGTGCAGAGCTGAGCTCATACTTCTCACTTAAAAGTACCAATGAGCGGCTGGCTGAAGAAAACACCGGACTTTTGCAGCAAACCAACGGGTCGTTTTTAAAGACCGACCGCCAGGTTTTTGAATTTCAGGACACACTCTACCAAAGG
Organism: Bacteroidales bacterium; assembly: GCA_007129255.1. Taxonomy (GTDB): domain Bacteria; phylum Bacteroidota; class Bacteroidia; order Bacteroidales; family UBA7960; genus PUML01. The sequence goes on along the minus strand of SKVW01000062.1, from coordinate 6,459 downwards.
CAGTTTTCTTATGTCTATGCCCGGGTGATCAATAATTCGGTGAATCGCCGCAACAATTTCCTTACCCTGAACAAAGGCAGGCGGCACGGAATAGAGCCCGATATGGGGGTGATCACCTTTAACGGGATCATCGGCATCGTGAAAAATGTTTCCGATAATTTCAGTTCCGTCATCTCTTTGCTGCATAGTGATACCCACATCAGTGTGCGGCTTAAAAAAAACAACCACATGGGCACCCTGATATGGGAAGGGGATAATTACCGCAAAACCACCCTGCAATACATACCTCCCCATGTGGATCTTGAAATTGGGGATACATTAGTTACCAGTGGATTCTCTCGCATTTTCCCGGGGGAGATCCTGGTGGGCACCATCAGCGATTTTGAGATCCGCCGGGGCGACAACTTTTATACAGCCACCATTGAGCTGGCCGAAGATTTCAATAAGCTTTCCTATGTGCATGTGGTAAAAAATCTAATGCGCGAAGAACTGGAAAACCTGGAGGAAAATGATTTAACCGCTCAGTAAATATGGATTACCGATTATGACACCTGGCTTTTTAAAATATTTTGGGTACTTTGCTGCCCTGCTGCTGTTGCAGGTGCTTGTTTTGAATAATGTTCGCCTTGGTGGATATATCAATCCCTATATTTATGTGCTCTTTGTTTTATTGCTTCCCGTAGACATAAAAGGATGGGCTTTGCTTGTTTCTGCTTTTTTTGTCGGGCTTGCCCTGGATATGTTTATGGATACCCTGGGGATGCATACGGCCGCCACGGTTTTTATGGCGTTTTGCCGCCCCGGCGTGATCCGCCTTATTTCGGTAAAAGCCGACTTTGAAAAAGGAACCATGCCGGCCATCTCCAATATGGGCTTTGGCTGGATCATGATTTACAGCCTATTGCTTGTTTTCCTGCATCACGCATTTTTGTTCTTTCTGGAAATATTCAGCTTTTCCGAATTCTGGCAAACCCTCTCAAGGGTTGCATTGAGTTCATTATTTACATTTTTACTGGTGATGATCGGTTATTTTTTCCTGGACAATTCACTCAGGCAAAAGCGATAATTTTTTGTTAAAACTTACCCGGCCGCCATCTTATAAGTCTTATTCCCGTAGGTTAAAAAATCTTAAAAGGCAGAAGGGCACATCCAAAAACTTTATCTTTGAATCGCAAAATTAAATTGTTCGAACAGATCATGCGAAAGATCCTTTTTCCCATTTTATTTCTTTTTATTGCCATGGGCTGTCAAACTCCCAGAGAGGCAGACAGGAAGGAATTTGTAATCCATGGATCCTTTAATAATGCTGAAAATATTTCCATTGAGCTGGATGAACTCACTACCAGCGATCTCACTCCCCTGGACAGCACCCGCACCGACGCCCATGGAAACTTTGCCTTCAGGAAAAACCTGGAAGAAGCCGGTTTTTTTATCCTGAGGGTTGATGCCGAGAACACCGTTACCCTGCTCATAGAACCCGGAGAAACCATACGCATTAAAGGAGATGCCCAAAACCTTCCCCTTTCCTATGAGGTAGAGGGATCTGAAGGCTCCGCTTTGCTTGCCATGCTGAACCAGCGGCTTAAAGAAAGCTATAAAAGGGTGGATTCCCTGGGCAAAGTTTTCCGGGAAATTAAATATGAAGATGATTTCCTTGAAAGACGTCAGGAGCTGGATATGGTTTACACCCGCATTTTTGAAGAGCAACAGCAGTTTGTTAAGGACTTTATCAGCGATAATCCAGGATCACTTGCTTCCGTCATTGCCCTTTACCAGTACTTTGGAAATAAGCTGTTGCTCAGGGAAAGCGAGCATTTCGAATATTTTGAAATGCTGAGCAGAAACCTGTCGGAAGTATATCCTCAAAACCGGCATGTTCGGGATTTGAACCGCAGGGTGAGCCAATACAAACGCAACCAGCTACAAAGACAGATAGCCGAAGAAAACCTTGCCCCCGGCAATGAAGCCCCTGACATCGTATTGCCTGACCCCGACGGGAATCCGGTGGCACTTTCTTCTTTTCGTGGCAATGTGGTATTGATTGATTTCTGGGCAGCATGGTGCCCGCCTTGCCGGGAAGCTAATCCCAAACTCAAAGAAATATATGAAAAATACCATCCGCTTGGCTTTGAGATCTATGCGGTTTCTCTTGACAGAACCCGCGAACAATGGGTACAGGGAATCAAGGAAGACGGCATCACCTGGACCCAGGTGAGTGACCTGCGTTTCTGGAATTCCCCGGTAATCAACCTCTACAACGTTCAGGGAATTCCTTTTTCCGTGCTGATAGACCAGCAAGGCCAAATCATTGACAAAGGGCTCAGCCTTTCCGAACTGGAAGAAAAATTAAAAGACATACTTGGGTAAAGGATTTGTGTTATTTTTGCTGCACAGACCTTTGCTTCATATGGTATCCAAAACCTCTCCTTTTTTAACCGTTGCATTCCTGCTTCTGGTTTTTGCCGCTTCCCCGGTCGCTGCCGGTTATTTTCAGCAGGAGGTCAATCACCGGATCCATGTTACCCTGGATGACGAAAACCACCTGCTTAATGCAGCCATCAATACCCAATATATCAACAACAGCCCGGATACCCTTTCCGAATTGTACTTCCATCTTTGGCCCAATGCCTATTCCGGGAACCAAACGGCTTTTGCCAGGCAAAAACTGGAGAACGGAGATCGTGATTTTTATTTTGCCACCGAAGAGGAGAGAGGTTTTATTGATAGCCTGGACTTCAGGATAAACCAAAATCCTGTGGTTTGGGGGTTTCATCCCGAACATCCCGATATTGCCATTTTGTACCTGGAGGAATTCCTGCTTCCCGGCGACACCATTTTCATTTCCACTCCTTTCAGGGTGGGTTTTCCTCATGCGCATTTTTCCAGGATCGGGCATAACGGGCAGGCGTATTATGCTTCACAATGGTATCCCAAACCCGCTGTTTATGATCAGAAAGGATGGCATGCCATGCCTTACCTGCATTATGGAGAATTCTATTCGGAATTCGGCTCGGTGGATGTGTTTTTAACACTTCCCGAAAATTATGTGGTGGCCTCTACAGGGGAAGTGATGAACCCTTCCGAGCGACAGTGGCTGGACTCCCTTGCCTCAAAATATGGAAATAAAGAGCCGGAAGAACTTCCTGACCGCTTGGAATTCCCTGAATCGGCTTCCCGGAAAAAAACCATTCATTTAAGGCAGGAAAATGTGCACGAGTTTGCATGGTTTGCCGATAAAAGGTTTTATGTCCGCAAAAGGAGTATGCTTTTGCCACACAGCCAGTCTTTGGTCGAAACATGGGCTTTTTTCCATAAGAATGCTTCCCAGTGGACCCGGGCCAATACTTTTCTGAACGATGCCCTCTATTTCTTTTCTTTTTACCTGGGTGACTACCCCTGGGAAACCAAATCGGCCGTGCAGGGGCCACCTTCTGCCCCTTCGATGGAGTATCCTGCAGTGACCCTTATCGGCAATACCCCTTCGGCTTTTGATCTGGAACGTGCTTTGGTGCATGAAACCGGTCACAACTGGTTTTATGCCGTCCTGGCTTCCAATGAGCGCCTCCATCCCTGGATGGACGAAGGACTTACGCAGTATTACGAAAAAAGGTACTTCTCCATAAAGTATCCCGACTATAAGCTGGTGGGAAAGCTGGCATCCACAGATATTGCCGATTTTTTTCACCTCTCAGAAGTTCCCCACCGCACATATTATGAGCTCTGGTACCTCTTCAAAGCCCGGCGCAACCTTGATCAGCCCATTGGCCTTCCCGCCCATGAGTACACTACGATCAATTATTTCGGGATGACCTATTTCAAAGCGGCCCTGGCATTTTACTACCTGGAGCAGTACCTGGGCCGGGAGGTATTTGACAGGATCATGGCAGAATATGCTATAAGATGGTCTTTTAAGCATCCCTACCCCGATGATCTGCAGGAAGTTTTTGAAGAGATTTCCGGAAAAAACCTGGATTGGTTTTTTAAAGACCTGATCCTGACCAACCGCAAGATCAACTACCAGGCTGTGGAAGTTAAACCCGGCAGCGGGCAGGAGCAGGATCAACTGTTGTTTACGGTGAAAAACAAGGGAGGTCTTTCGGTCCCGTTCCCCGTTTCCGGGATGAAAAACGGGGAGGAAATAAAAACCATATGGTATGAAGGGTTTGATGGCAGCAGGGAACTGCGCTTTCCCAGTGGCAGCTACGATGCCCTGATGATTGATGCCCGGGCAGTGGTGCCGGAAATAGACCGCAGCAATAACAGGATCCGCATCAGCGGAATATTCAGGAAAATCCCGCTGCTCGAATTGCAACCCCTTGGAAGTATAGAAAATCCGCAAAAAACCCAGATCTTCTTCGCACCGGTGGTGGGCTGGAATGATTATAACGGTTTTATGCCGGGCATGGCTTTTTATAATTACCTGTTTCCGTCACGGCCCACAGAATGGCTTATTATGCCCATGTATGCAACGGCAAATGACGGACTGACCGGCAAAGCCTGGCTTTACCATTCTTTTTTCCCGCAAAACAGCCGGTTGCAATACTTTAAAACCGGGGCTTCGGTGCAACGATTCAGTCACCTTCCCGGACGACAGGGATGGTTTTATAACCGCCTGGAAAGTTCAATTGAAGCCAGGTTTTTACCTCCCTTCCCAAGAAGTTCGCTTAATCGTAGCCTGAAATTGAGGAATGTCCTGATCTCCCGGGATGTGTTTTCATTTGACGGTCAGGAAATGGTTCCCGAAAGAAAAAGATATTATGTAAATGAGTTGTCATTTTCCTGGAACAATCGCCTTCCTTTTAACTCCTATTCTTTCAATACAAGCATTCAGCAGGGTAATGGTTTTGTGAAAGCTTTCGGGGAAGGGCGCTTCTTTTTTGATTACGGGAGGCCACCCGGCGGGTTTTCAGTCAGGCTTTTTGCCGGGGCTTTTATCAGCGGCCCCGGAGATGACCGGGGCGCTGATTTTCGCTTCCGGTTGAGTGGCCACAGGGGTAGTCATGATTATCTTTTTGATCATGCTCATTTTGCCAGGAATGAACCAATTGGCAGTTTTTGGGGCAATATGATCCGCGAAAAAGATGGTGGGTTCAAGTTCCCCACTCCTGTTGGGCAAACCGGTGAGTGGCTAACGGCCCTCAACCTGAAGGCCGATATTCCAAACCTCCCCTTTAACATCTATTTCGATGCGGGCACTTACCAGGGTGCTTCCGGTGCATTTTTCGGATCACAAAGAATACCATGGGTTGCCGGACTGCAGGTGTCTCTCTTCCAAAATATGGTGGAAGTTAACTTTCCCCTTCGCACTTCTTCCGATCTTCAAAATGTGGCCGATTTAAGCCTGGATAATTACTGGCAAAGGGTTACCTTTTCGATCTACCTGGAAAGGCTCAACCCGTTTGATATACTCAAAGACCTGCAGTTTGTGGTGCAATAAAAAAAGAAAAAGCCTTTGCAGCTATTCCCTTTTTAATGACTTTGCAATTTCCTTTCGTTAGCTTACCATAATTTCTCCACCTCATAGGCATCTTCCTCAATGAGCTTGTAATGGTCTTTTGGGAGATCCCAGCTGATCATGGAGGATTTTTCGTTGAGTATGCCCAGTCTGCGGTTTTTGGCATCAAAGATTTTGGTGTCCTGGTAATTATATATAGGTGGATGATAGATGTGTAAGGTAACGCTGGTTTCCAGGGGGGATGAATTTTGAAGTTTGTGGATCACATTAAATGCTTCGTAAATCACCTCACCTGTGTTGAAAGTTTTTGTGGGATGTACAAAAACTTTCTTTTTTAATTCGTCGTAGCCGTATATGGTTTCAGAAACAATCCCTTCAACGGGAATAACAAATCCCCAGAAGTTATTGTGTTGATGTATGGGCAGGAAAAACTGTGGGGGCCAGGTCATTAAAAAAACCTGCATGGGATCTTCGGCAATCAAAATCCGGTTGTATTCATTGGTATTAACCCCCTTTAAATATTCTTTGTAAGAAATGTCTTTTTTCAAATCCAGTGAGTTCAATGCTTCCCTGACCAGGCGGTGATCAATTTTTTTCCCTTTTAACCCTTCAAGTGCGTTTAAAATTTTTTTCATCGTTTTATACTGTTGATTATATTTCGTTAGGTTTGCCCTTTTTTTCGACAATTTACTTCCTGTTCTTTCAGATGATAAATATACGACTTCCCCCTGAAATGTCCTAACAAAAGAATGAATACACTTAATGAAAATGTTTTGATTTTCCCGATTACAAGCTCCTTGCAATATTGCGTAATTGGGAAAATTCCATTAGGTTTGCGGAATTATAAATTTTGCGGCAGCATGAAGCAGCCTTTAGAAAAAGGGAAAAAAATTTACTTTGTTTCCGATTGTCATTTTGGCATTCCCGACCATGCCGGCAGTCTTGCAAGGGAAAAATTACTGGTAAAATGGTTGGAAGAGGTTTCAACCGATGCGCAGGAGATT
>SKVW01000200.1 GCA_007129255.1 Bacteroidales bacterium | reverse complement strand
TTTGTCAGGTCACAGGAAGGCAAATCGGGAATCATTTACTGCCTTAGCAGGAAAAAAGTGGAGGAGCTTGCCGAAACCCTGGTGGTGAACGGAATTAAAGCCCTGCCTTATCATGCCGGATTGGATTCTGCGGTGAGGGTGGCCAACCAGGATAAATTCCTGATGGAGGAGGCCGATGTAATCGTGGCTACCATTGCTTTTGGTATGGGTATTGACAAACCCGATGTGCGTTATGTGATCCACCATGATATCCCCAAAAGCCTGGAAGCCTATTACCAGGAAACCGGCCGTTCAGGCAGGGATGAAGGCGAAGGGAACTGCATCGCTTTTTATGCCTACCAGGACATTCAGAAAATGGAAAAATTCCTCAAGGGAAAGCCTGTGGCCGAACAGGAAATCGGGATGCAGCTGCTGATGGAAACCGTCGCCTATGCCGAGTCCTCCATTTGCCGCCGAAAAACCCTGCTCAATTATTTTGGCGAAATTTACAATAAAGAAAATTGTGGTTCTTGTGATAATTGTTTAAATCCTAAAGAAAAATTTGAAGGAAAAGAATATATTTGCCAGCTGTTAGAAACGGTACTTGCCGTTAAGCAGATTTTTAAACCCAAACATGTAATTAACGTACTTATGGGAAAGAATACCGCCAACATCAAGTCCTGCAAGCACAATCAGCTGGAGGTGTTTGGAAAAGGTGCAGATAATGACGAGAAGTTCTGGAATGCTGTACTGCGGCAAAGCCTGATTGAACGGCTTTTGGAAAAAGAAATTGAGGATTATGGCACCCTGAAAGTGACCCAAAAGGGGAAAGAATTCCTTGAAAAGCCCAGATCCGTGAAAATGAGCAAGGATCATGATTACGATAATCCGGATGAAGGAGCAGGGGTGAGCGGAGTCGGCCAGAAAACCAGTGCCACGGATAAGGTGCTTTTTGCCCTGCTCAAAGACCTGCGCAAGGAAATTGCCCGAAAAAACAATTTACCGCCTTTTGTGATCTTTCAGGATCCCTCCCTGGAAGATATGGCCATTCAATATCCGGTTAGCATTGATGAAATGAAGCAGATCACCGGGGTGGGCTCCGGAAAGGCAGTTCGCTTCGGAAAACCTTTTGTTGAGCTCATTGGCAGGTATGTTGACGAAAATGAGATCGAACGGCCCATGGATATGGTGGTTAAATCGGTGATCAACAAGTCGGGTATGAAAGTCTTTATCATTCAGAACATTGACCGCAAAGTCTCCCTGGATGACATCGCTTCCTCCAAAGGGATTGAGTTTGCAGATCTGCTTCATGAAATCGAAAGTATCGTGGCGGCCGGTACCAAAATTGACATACGCTATTACATCAACCAGGTGATTGATATGGACAAGCAGGAAGAGATCTTTGATTATTTTAAAACCGCTGAATCTGACTCCTATGAAATGGCCCTGGATGAACTTGGTGAGGAAGATTTCACCGAAGAAGAGATCCGGTTGATGCGTATCCGGTTCATGTCGGAAATGGGCAATTGATCGCTGCTGAATTAACCTTTGATGGCCTGGAGAAACAGGCTGATTATTCACAATTTTTTTCAACAATTTACCAATGACAAAAGAAAACTCCACACCGGAAGCCAATGCAACTTCCGGTGAAAAACCCGTAAAATCCTCAGGGATCAAAACCCCTACCATTATTAACCTGGTGTTGTTGGCCGGCCTTGTTGTTCTGTATGTCCTTTACTTCACGGGCACAGAAAGAGTTGATGAACCGGTTGGCGAACAACAGGAAGAGATTATTGCTGAGAAAGTTTCGGATGCCACTGCCGCCATTGCTTATGTAAATTCAGAACGCCTGATGGACGATTATCAACTGGCCGTTAAAATGAGAGAAGAACTTGAAGAAGAGCAGCATCGCCTGGAACGGGAACTTACCCGCCGGCAACGCGCCTTCCAAACAGATTTGGAAGAATTTCAACGGGGAATCTCCGCAGGCACCCTTCCCATGGATCAGGCCCAGATGAAGGAACAGGAGCTCATGCAAATGCAACAGGAACTCTACCAGCTTTCTGATACTTATCGCGACCGCCTTAACCGCAAAGAGATGGAAATGAACCGCGAACTCATGGATGAAATCACCGGCTATCTTGAACAGTATAACCAAAGAGCCGGCTATGACTTTATCCTTGGTTTTGCCCGGGGAGGAGGCATCCTGTTCGCCAAAGAAAAACATGACATTACCGATGAAGTGCTCACCGGCCTCAATGAAGCCTACGAAGCCTCCAGGTAAGTTCTTTGTAATTGTAAATTGAAATGCGCTGGCTCCTTTTCAGAACTTTTAGTCTTTTTGTTTTATAATTCTTTAATGCCGTCTAATTATGAAAAATTTAAACTATCTGCTCATCGGATTGATGCTGATCACCTTTTCCATTGCCTCATTTGGACAGGAAGGAACCTATACCCTGGTGATCCATGGAGGTGCAGGAAACATTGCCCGCGAAAATATTTCGGAAGAAAGGGAAAAAGAATACCATGATAAGCTGAATGAGGCCCTGGCAGCCGGAGAAGCCATACTGGCGGAAGGCGGAAACAGCCTGGATGCTGTGGAGGCAGCCGTGCGCATTCTGGAAGACTCTCCCTTGTTCAATGCCGGAAAAGGAGCGGTGTTTAATTATGAAGGAAAAAATGAGCTGGATGCCTCCATCATGTGCGGAAACACAATGGATGCCGGAGCTGTTGCCGGGGTGACCACCATACGCAATCCAATATCCGGGGCCAGGAAGGTGATGGAAAACTCGCCCCATGTGATGCTTACCGGAAAAGGGGCAGAACAGTTTTGTTACGATCAGGGCATGGACATTGTGGATCCGTCTTACTTCTTTGACCAACGACGCTGGGAGCAGTACCGAAACTTCCTTAGAAGACGGCAGGAGCGGGGTGCCCTGGAAGACAATCCTTCCCTGGGAACCGTGGGTGCTGTTGCCCTTGACATGCAGGGCAACCTAGCCGCTGCCACCTCCACTGGCGGAATGACCGGCAAACGTTTTGGACGCATTGGCGACAGTCCCGTGATAGGGGCCGGAACCTATGCCCGCAACGGAGCCGGAGCAGTATCTGCCACCGGACACGGCGAATTTTTTATCAAACACGTGGTGGCATACGATATCATTGCCCAGATGCTTTACCTGGACCGTTCAATAGATGAAGCCGCCATGCTTCTTATTCATGAAGTGCTGGGTGAAATGGAGGTTAACGGAGGCGTAATTGCCGTGGATAAAGACGGCAACATTTCCATGCCTTTCAACACCACGGGCATGTTTCGCGGCTATGTGAAATCAACCGGCGAAACCGGCGTAATGATTTTTGAATAGGAGGGGAATTATTGATTTTCGTATTTTAAGATCTCTCCCGTAAAATATTCCAGTTCCACGCCTGCATCGGAAAACATCTGTTCGGATTCGGTTCCGGCGTGGTATTTTTTTTCACAAACCACCCTTTTGATACCGCAGTTGATAATGAGCATGGCGCAAACCCGGCAGGGAGTCATGCGGCAGTAAAGTGTGGCCCCTTCAATGCCGATACCCAGACGTGCGGCCTGACAAATGGCATTTTGCTCGGCATGCACCGTACGCACACAATGCATGGTGGTTTTTCCATCCTCGTGCAAAACCTTCTTCATTTGATGTCCTACTTCGTCGCAATGCGGCAATCCGGTGGGAGAGCCTACATAACCGGTAACCAGGATCTGCCGGCCACGGGCAATGACGCAACCGCTGCGTCCCCGGTCACAGGTGGCCCTTTTGCTCACGGTATGGGCAATTTCCATAAAGTACTCATCCCAGGTAGGGCGGCGGTAAGAAGATTGGGTCATGTGTCGTTGGGTTTTTGGGAATTCTGTTTCCGGTAGATGGTTTTCAGGATTACGGCCAAATGGCGGTTCAGGGCTTCAATGCTGTTGTTGTTTAAAAGGGTATAATCGGCCTGACGGATGCATTCTGCCAGGTTTTGCTTGTTGGGGTTGTCGGAATGCATCTCCCTTTCCTCATTCATAACAAAGGTACGGAAGGAAACATTGTCAGTTTCCGAATTTCTTTTGCGGATGCGGTTGTAACGCACCCTGGGGTCGGCATCCACTGCAAGCAGGTAAAACCCGGGTTTGTTCCTGAGAGCCGCAATTTCGCCCGGTGTGCGAATGCTTTCAATCACGCAGTCCTTGCCGACTGCAGCAGCCTGCTCATAAAGTTTTTCAATAATGTAAGAGGGGGTGTTTTTGGCTCTGAGCTCATTGGCCACTGCGGTAAGGGTGTCGCGGTTTACCGGCAGCTTTCGGCGCCTGAGCTCTTCGGTAAGGAATCCCCGCACCGAAAAATGGGCAAATCCCTTTCTCTTTACAAGGTATTCTACAACTGTGCCTTTGCCCGCACCCAAAGTGCCCGTTATGCCAATAATGATCATCCGTAGCTTTTTATCAAAAGTAAGGGTTTTTGTTTAATTCAGGAAAAGTGAGAGTTTGGAGTTTAAAGTTAAGAGTTTAGAGTTTAAAGTTGACGATGCCTAAATGGCGTTGACCGTTTTATGACAAGATTCAACATCATTTGATTTTATATTCCGGAGCGATATGTGAGCCTGAGGATTGTTTCCCTTCAGCCCGGAGGGCTGAGACCC